>MUNB01000307.1 GCA_002154345.1 Streptomyces griseus | reverse complement strand
CTTCTTCCGCGGGCCGTCGTCCTCGGCCGCGGGACGTGAGGCGTCGTCGGTGGTCGTGGTCATCGGGCACTGCCCTCCTCGGCGGGGACCTGCCCGACGGCGGCCCGGTGATTCTCGTCGCCGGCGGCCCGGCGGTCCTCGTGCCCGGCGCCGGTGGGCCCGGCGCCCTCGTGCGGACGGGCCGGATCGCCGGGCTCGGCGCCCGACATCAGCCAGGCGTACTCCGCGTTGTCGCGCAGCAGCTCCTGATGGGTGCCGACCGCGGCGATCAGGCCGCCCGACAGCAGCGCCACCCGGTCGGCCAGCATCACGGTGGACGGGCGGTGCGCCACGACCACCGCCGTCGTCCGCTCCAGGACCTGCCGCAGCGCGGCCTCCACCAGCGTCTCCGTGTGCACGTCCAGCGCGGAGAGCGGGTCGTCCAGCACCAGGAAGCGCGGCTCACCGACCACGGCGCGGGCCAGCGCCAGACGCTGGCGCTGGCCGCCGGACAGGCTCAGGCCCTGCTCGCCGACCTCGGTGTCCAGCCCGTGCGGCAGCTCGTGCACGAAGTCGGCCTGGGCCACCGACAGCGCCCGGCGCACCTGCGCCTCGTCCGCGCCCGCCGCGCCCATCGTCACGTTCTCGCCGACCGTCGCGGAGAACAGCGTCGGCTCCTCGAACGCCACCGACACCAGCTCCCGCAGCCGCGAGCGCTCCATCGTGGCGATGTCCTCGCCGTCCAGCGTGATCCGCCCGCCGGTCGCCTCGTGCAGCCGGGGCACCAGAGCGGTCAGCGTCGTCTTGCCCGACCCCGTACCCCCGACGAGGGCCAGCGTCTCGCCCGGCCGGATGTGCAGATCGATCCCGGCGAGGACCGGCGGCGAGCCCGGATCCGCGTCCGGGTAGCGGAACTCGACGCCCTCGAACACCATCCCGGCGGCGGTGGCCGGCGCGTCCTCGCGCACGGCGACGGCCCCGGGCTCCTCCGGGACGTCCATCACCTCGAAGTACCGGTCGGTGGCGGTCGCCGACTCCTGGCTCATCGCCAGCAGGAAGCCGATCGACTCCACCGGCCAGCGCAGCGCGAGCGCGGTGGAGAGGAAGGCCACCAGCGTGCCGGCCGACAGCGATCCGTCCGCCACCTGGATCGTGCCGAGGACCAGCGCGGCGCCGATCGCCAGCTCCGGGATGGCGGTGATCAGCGCCCAGATCCCGGCGAGCAGCCGGGCCTTGCCCAGCTCCGTGGTGCGCAGCCGGTGCGACAGCGCCCGGAAGGCCTGCGCCTGGCTGCGGTGCCGGCCGAAGCCCTTGACGATGCGGATGCCCAGCACGCTCTCCTCGACCACCGTGGTGAGGTCGCCGACCTGGTCCTGGGCCCGGCGCGCGACCACCGAGTACTTCGTCTCGAACAGCGAGCACAGGATCATCAGCGGCACCGCGGGCGCCAGCAGCACCAGACCGAGCGTCCAGTCCTGGGCGAACAGAAGAACGAACCCGAGGAGGATCGTCGTCGTGTTGACGATCAGGAAGGTCAGCGGGAACGCCAGGAACATCCGCAGCAGCATCAGGTCCGTCGTCCCGCGCGACAGCAGCTGACCCGAGGCCCAGCGGTCGTGGAAGGCGACCGGAAGCCGTTGCAGATGGCGGAAGAGGTCCGCCCGCATCGACGCCTCGACCCCGGCCAGCGGACGCGCCACCAGCCACCGCCGGAACCCGAACAGCAGCGCCTCCGCGATGCCCAGCAACAGCAGATACAGCGCCCCCAGCCACACCCCGCCCGGATCGCGGTCGGCGACGGGGCCGTCCACCATCCACTTCAGGACCAGGGGGATCACCAGCCCCAGAGAGGACGCCACGATCGCCACGAAGGCGGCCGAGAACAGGCGGACCCGCACGGGGCGGACATAGGGCCACAGGCGCAGGAGGGAGCGCACGGCGGACCGGTCCGTGCGCTCTGCAGGCTTTTCGGGCATCAGGGCCGACCATACGTTTCACCACTGACATCGGTCCTCCCAATTTCGGCCGGACCGAGCCCTCTTCCCCGCCCGGACCGGCGGAACGCACCCCCGACCGCACACCGGAACGCACCCCGGGTCGTACCCCTCGATCAACCGATCGGCCGATGCGCCGTCGAGCGTGACGGCGGATACCGCCCGGGACCGTCCGCCGGAACCCTGGTGGACATGGCCATCATCGAAGTCAACGAGGTACGCAAGACCTACGCGGGCCGTGCCGTGGTCGACGGCGTCTCCTTCTCCGTCGAGGAGGGCGAGATCTTCGGCATCCTCGGCCCCAACGGGGCGGGCAAGACCACCACCGTCGAGTGCGTGGAGGGCCTGCGCATCCCCGACGCGGGCACGGTCAGGGTCGCCGGGCTCGACCCCGTCGCCGACCACGACCGGGTGACGCACCTGCTCGGCGCCCAGCTCCAGGAGAGCGAGCTCCAGGCCAAGCTGACCGTACGGGAGGCCCTGGAGCTCTACACCGCCTGCTACCCGGAGCCCGCCGACTGGCGGCCGCTCGCGGACCGGCTCGGCCTGGCGGACCAGCTGACCACCCGCTTCGCCAAGCTCTCCGGCGGCCAGAAACAGCGCCTGTTCATCGCACTCGCCCTGATCGGCAACCCGAAGGTCGTCGTGCTCGACGAGCTGACCACCGGCCTGGACCCGCGCGCCCGCCGCGACACCTGGAAGCTCATCGAGGAGGTCCGCGACAGCGGGGTGACGGTGCTGCTCGTCACCCACTTCATGGAGGAGGCCCAGCGCCTCTGCGACCGGATCGCCGTCATCGACCGGGGCCGGGTCGTCGCCCTGGACACCCCTTCCGGGCTGATCCGGCGGGCCACCGGCTCCACCGTCGTCTCCTTCGTCCCCTCCCGCACCCCGGCCGGACCCGAACTGGACCGGCTCGCCGCGCTGCCCGGCGTCGCCTCGGTGACCCCGCCCGACGCCGCCGGCGTGCTCGTTCTGCACGCCACCGACGACACCGTCACCCCGCTCATCGCCCTGCTCGCCGAACTCGGCGTCACCGCCCAGCGGCTGCGGATCACCGAGACCAGCCTCGACGACGCCTTCCTCGACCTCACCGAGCACGACCTCACGGGACATGACCTCACCGGACAGGACGCCTGACATGAACCCCGCATCGACCCCGACCTCAACCCCGACCTCAACCCAGACCCCGGTCCCGACCCCGCCCCGTACGCCGCAGAGCGCCGCGCCCGTCCGACGGCGCGGCCCCATGGCGGCCGTGCTGCTCACCGAGACCCGGCTCTTCCTGCGCGAACCGGGCAGCCTCTTCTGGATCCTCGCCTTCCCGACCGTCCTCCTGGTGATCCTCGGCTTCGTCCCGGCCTTCAAGGAGGCCGACGAGAATCTCGGCGGACGCCGGGTCATCGACCTCTACGTCCCCGTCTCCGTCCTGCTCGCCATGATCATGGCCGGACTCCAGGCGATGCCGCCGGTCCTCACCGCGTACCGCGAACGCGGCATCCTGCGCCGGATGTCCACCACCCCGGTGCGGCCCTCGGCCCTTCTCACCGCCCAGATCACCCTGCACGGCGCCGCCGCCCTCGGCTCGGCGCTCCTGGTCGTCGCCGTCGGCCGCGGCGGCTACGGGGTCGCGCTGCCCGGACAGCTCCTCGGCTACGCGCTGGCGCTGCTGCTCGCGGTCGCCGCCGTGCTCAGCCTGGGCGCGACCATCTGCGCCCTGTCCCGTACGACGAAGGCGGCCACCGCGGTCGGCTCGGTCGCCTACCTCGCGATGATGTTCACCGCCGGGGTCTGGGTGCCCGTCCAGGCGATGCCCGACACCCTGCGCCGCGTCGTGCAGCTGACCCCGTTCGGCGCCGCGTCGCAGGCCCTGGACCAGGCCGCATCCGGCCACTGGCCGAGCTGGGCGTACCTCGGTGTCGTCGCGCTGTGGACCGTGATCCTGGGCATCGCGGCCGGTCGACTCTTCCGGTGGCAGTGACGGAGACTGCCCGCATGACGCAGCCGCCCTGCTCCGCGTACCCGTCCGGCGCGACGGGGCCCCGCACGATCGAGGACCGCTGGGAGCAGTTCCACCGGTACGGGCCCTACGCCGTCCTCGCCCTGTCCGCCCTCGTCGGGGGCGTCGCCGCCGACCTGATCATGACCCGTACCGAGATGTACGCCGCCGGGGTCCTGGTCGCGGCGGCGCTGGGGCTCCAGGTCTGGTGGGGCCGGACCCGCCCGCGTACCGCGCCGCGCGCCGCGGCCGGGGTGTTCTACTACGCCGCCCGGACCGTCCTCGCCTTCGCCCTGTCCTGGCTCAACCCGTTCTTCGCGATCTACGCGGCCCTCGGCTACTTCGACGTCGAACCCCTGCTGCCCCAGCGGGCCGTGCGCGGCGGGCTGCTCGCCACCGCCGTCACCCTGGCCGGTTCGCAGAGCGGCGGACTGCCGCCCGCCACCCTGATGAACTGGGTCGCCTTCGGCGCGCTCTACCTCATCAACTCCGCCCTCGCCCTCTTCTTCTGGCACATCGGGATGCGGGAGGAGGAGAAGGCCCGGATCCAGGTCGAGACCATCGCCGAGCTGGAGCGCACCAACCTCCGGCTGGAGGAGGCCATGGCGGAGAACGCGGCCCTGCACGCCCAGCTCCTCGTCCAGGCCCGGGAGGCCGGGGTCGACGACGAGCGGCGCCGGCTCGCCGCCGAGATCCACGACACCCTCGCCCAGGGCCTCACCGGGATCATCGCCCAGCTCCAGGTCGTCACCTCCGTCACGGAGCGCGATCCGGCCACCGCCCGCCTCCACCTGGAACGGGCCGCCGCGCTCGCCCGCCACAGCCTCGGCGAGGCCCGCCGCTCCGTGCACAATCTGGCGCCCGTCGCCCTGGAACACGACGAGCTGGCCGGGGCGTTGGAGAAGACCGTCGCTGACTGGGCCGAACAGCACCGCGTCCGCGCCGACTTCACCGTCACCGGCACCGTCGAACCGGTCCACGACGAGATCGCCGCCACCCTGCTGCGCATCGCGGGCGAGGCCCTGGCCAACGCCGGGCGGCACGCCGGGGCCTCGCGGGTCGGGGTGACGCTGTCCTTCATGGACGACGAACTGACCCTGGACGTACGGGACGACGGCCGCGGCTTCGACCCGGCGGCGGCCGCCCCGGCGAGCCGCACCGGAGGCTTCGGCCTCGGCGGCATGCGGGCCCGCGCGGAACGCATCGCGGGAGCGGTCGAGGTGGAGTCGGAACCGGGCGGCGGCACAGCGGTGTCCGCCCGGGTGCCGCTGGTCAGGCAGGTATGAACGGCCCCGCGGCCGCCCCTGGTCAGACAGGCGTGAGCCCCCGTACGGTGCCGTCATGACCGAGACCCCCGCCCGCACCATCAGCCTCGTCGTCGTCGACGACCACCCGGTCGTCCGCGACGGACTGCGCGGCATGTTCGCCGCGGCCCCCGGTTTCGAGGTGCTCGGCGAGGCGGCGGACGGCGTGGACGCCCTCGCGGTCACCGAGCGCCTCGACCCGGACGTCGTCCTGATGGACCTGCGGATGCCCGGCGGCGGGGGAGTGGCGGCCATCGCGGAGCTGACCCGGCGCGGCGCGCGCTCGAAGGTCCTGGTGCTGACCACGTACGACACCGACTCCGACACCCTGCCCGCGATCGAGGCGGGCGCGACCGGCTACCTCCTCAAGGACGCCCCGCGCGAGGAGCTGTTCGCCGCCGTCCGGGCCGCCGCCGACGGGCGCAGCGTCCTCTCGCCCGCCGTCGCCTCCCGGCTGATGACCCGCGTCCGCACCCCCGCCGCCGGCCCCGCCGAAACGGCCCTGTCGGCCCGCGAGCGCGAGGTGCTGGTCCTGGTGGCGCGGGGCACGACGAACCGGGAGATCGCCGCCGAACTGTTCATCAGCGAGGCGACCGTGAAGACCCACCTCACCCACGTCTTCGCCAAGCTGGGCGCCAAGGACCGGGCCGCGGCCGTCGCCGTCGGCTACGACCGGGGCATCCTCGGCTGAGGCCCCGGCTACTCCACCACGCGCAGCAGCAGCACCGAACGGGCCGGCACCGTCACCTCCGTACCGCCGTCGATGACCGTGCCCGGGGCCTCCGCCTGGTCCTCCCGCGAGGTGTCCAGGACCAGTTCGTAGGCGTCCGCCCACGGCGCGCCCGGCAGTTCGAAGGTGACCGGCTCCGCGCCCGCGTGCAGCACCGCCAGGAAACTGTCGTCGCTCACCGGTTCGCCCCGCGCGTCCCGCCCCGGAATGTCCCGGCCCGAGAGATACAGCCCGAGCGTGGCCGCCGGTGCGTACCAGTCGCCCTCCGTCATCTCCCGGCCGTCCCGGGCGAACCACGCCAGATCCCGCAGCCCGTCCGGGGCCTGCGCCCGGCCGGAGAAGAACGCGCGGCGCCGCAGCACCGGATGGGTCCGGCGCAGCGTCAGCACCCGGGCCGTCAGCGCGGCCAGCTCCCGCCAGTGCGGCTGGTCCAGCAGCGACCAGTCGACCCAGCCGGTCGCGTTGTCCTGGCAGTAGGCGTTGTTGTTGCCGCCCTGCGTCCGGCCCATCTCGTCGCCCGCCACCAGCATCGGCACCCCGGTGGAGAGCAGCAGCGTGGTCAGGAGGTTACGGAGCTGGCGGCGGCGCAGCGCGTTGATCTCCGGATCGTCGCTCTCGCCCTCCGCCCCGCAGTTCCACGCCCGGTTGTCGTTCGTCCCGTCCCGGTTGCCCTCCCCGTTCTCCTCGTTGTGCTTCTGCTCGTAACTGACCAGGTCGCGCAGGGTGAAGCCGTCGTGCGCGGTGACGAAGTTGACCGAGGCGTACGGGCGGCGGCCGCCCCAGGCATACAGATCGCTGGAGCCGGTCAGCCGGTAGCCGAGATCCCGTACGTCGGGGAGCGCGCCGCGCCAGAAGTCCCGTACGGCGTCGCGGTAGCGGTCGTTCCACTCGGTCCACAGCGGTGGGAAGGCCCCGACCTGGTAGCCGCCGTTGCCGACGTCCCAGGGCTCGGCGATCAGCTTGACCCGGCGCAGCACCGGGTCCTGGGCGATCACCGCGAGGAACGGCGAGAGCATGTCGACGTCGTGCATCGAGCGGGCCAGCGCCGCCGCCAGGTCGAAACGGAAGCCGTCGACGCCCATCTCGGTGACCCAGTAGCGCAGCGAGTCGGTGATGAGCCGCAGCACCTGGGGCTGCACCACGTGCAGGGTGTTGCCGCAGCCGGTGTAGTCGGCGTAGCGGCGCGGATCGCCCTCCAGACGGTAGTAGCCGCGGTTGTCGATGCCGCGCAGCGACAGCATCGGGCCCAGCTCGCCCGCCTCCGCGGTGTGGTTGTAGACGACGTCGAGGATCACCTCGATCCCGGCGTCGTGCAGCGCGCGCACCATCCGCTTGAACTCGCCGACCTGCTGTCCCGCGGTGCCGGAGGCGGAGTAGTCGGCGTGCGGGGCGAAGTAGCCGATGGAGTTGTAGCCCCAGTGGTTGTGCAGCCCGCGCCGCAGGAGGTGGTCCTCGTGGGCGAACTGGTGCACCGGCAGCAGTTCGACGGCGGTCACCCCGAGCCGGGTGAGGTGCTCGATCGCGGCCGGGTGCGCGAGGCCGGCGTAGGTGCCGCGCAGCTCGGGCGGGATGTCCGGGTGGAGCTTGGTGAAGCCGCGTACGTGCAGCTCGTAGATGACGGAGTCGGCCCACGGCGTTTTCGGCCGGCGGTCCTCCACCCAGTCGTCGTCATCGTGGACGACCACCCCCTTGGGGACGTACGGGGCCGAGTCCCGGTCGTCGCGCACGGTGTCGGCGACATGCTGGTCCGGCCAGTCCCGGACGTGCCCGTACACCTCGGGCGGCAGGGCGAAGGTCCCGTCGACGGCACGGGCGTACGGGTCGAGCAGCAGCTTCGCCGCGTTCCAGCGGGCCCCCGTCCACGGGTCCCAGCGGCCGTGCACCCGGTAGCCGTACCGCTGACCGGGCCGTACGCCGGGGACGAAGCCGTGCCAGATCTCATGCGTCAGCTCGCTCAGCGGGCACCGCGTCTCGACGCCCCGCTCGTCGAACAGGCACAGCTCGACCGCCTCGGCCCCGCCCGCCCACAGCGCGAAGTTCGTCCCCGCCACCCCGTCGGGCCCGACCCGGAAGCGGGCTCCCAGCGGCATCGGGGCCCCGGGCCACACGGCGGGCGCGGCCGCCCCCGACCGTACGGCGTCGGCGCGCTGCGCCTGGGCGACCTCCGCCCGCACGGCGGCCACCGCGTCCGGATCAGCCACCGGCACCGGCACCGGCTCCTGACCCCGCACCGGCTCCTGGTCCTGTACTGCCTCCTGCTCGGCTGCGCTCGACACCGTGCGGCCTCCCGCGGCTCGTGGGACGGGCACCTGCGAGGGGGCGCGCGGCGTCCCGGCCGCGGCCCCTTCTCGGTAGTCCTCCCCTCTGTTCTGCCCACCGGGCGGCCCGCACTCACGTTTCCCCCGACCGGCCCTGGTCGTTGGGGGAGCGTGAACCACACAGCGAAGAGCGCACGGGCCGGCTCGGCCGCCGTGCTGACATGGGCAGGACTGCTGACCGTGCTGGCCCTTCTGACCGGCTGCACCGACACCCGGGAGGCCCTGCTCAACGGCAAGGCGCGATCCTCCGGCGACGCGATCAGCGTCTTCCCCGAGAACGGCGCCGAGGACGTCGACGAGGAGACCCGGATCGCGGTGAAGGTCCCCGACGGGCGGCTGGAGAGCGTGAAGGTCATGCGGATCGAGGACGCGCAGCAGCAGACGGTGGCCGGGCGCATCGCCGAGGACGGGCGCTCCTGGGCCCCGGAGCCCAGGGTGGCCCGTCTCGCCCTGGCCGCGAAGTACAGCATCGACGCGGTGGCCGTGGACGGACAGGGCCGGCGCTCCGCCCGGCACGCCACCTTCACCACGCTCGTGCCCGAGCACCGCTTCATCGGCTACTTCAAGCCGGAGAACCGGTCCACCGTCGGCACCGGCATGATCGTCTCCTTCTCCTTCAACCGGCCCGTCGCCGACCGGGCGGCGGTCGAGAAGGCCATCCGGGTGACGTCCGATCCGGTGGTGGAGGTCGCCGGCCACTGGTTCGGCAAGGACCGGCTCGACTTCCGCCCGAAGACGTACTGGAAACCCGGCACCGAGGTCACCGTCGACATCGGGCTGCGGGACGTCGAGGGCGCCCCGGGGGTCTACGGCAGCCAGGACAAGACCGTCGTCTTCACCGTCGGCCGCTCCCAGATCTCCCGGGTCGACGCGGAGGAGAAGACGATGGAGGTGCGCCGCGACGGAGAGCTCGTGGAGACGGTCCCGATCACCGCGGGGGCCCCGAAGACGACCACGTACAACGGGAAGATGGTGGTCACCGAGATGCACGAGGTGACCCGGATGAACGGGGCGACCGTCGGCTTCACGGACAAGAAGGGCAAGGGCGAGTACGACATCAAGGACGTACCGCACGCGATCCGGCTCACCGAGTCCGGCACCTTCCTGCACGGCAACTACTGGGCCGACGAGTCCGTCTTCGGCGAGGAGAACGTCAGCCACGGCTGCATCGGGCTGCGCGATGCCAAGGGCGGCAGCGGCTCCGCCCCCGGCGGCTGGTTCTTCGACCGGACCCTGATCGGCGACGTGGTCGAGGTGGTCAACTCCAAGGACAAGAAGGTCGCACCCGACAACGGGCTCAGCGGCTGGAACCTCGGCTGGAAGAAGTGGAAGGCCGGTTCCGCCCTGCGCTGAGGCCCCGCCGGGCCCGCGGCCGCTCCCCGCGCCCGGGCATCCGGGCGTCCGGGCATCCGGGCGTCCGGGGCAGCTCCTCCGGCCGACCCCTCCGGCCGACCCCTCCGGCTGACCTCTCCGGCCGGCCCCGGCACCCCGCGCCACCTGCGCAGCTCCCCGAGCAGTTGGGACGGAACGGTGACATTCCGGAGGGAGTTCATCCCGGTCGCGATGTGATTATCTTGCGGCGGCGCGCTTTTTCTGCGCGCGGGGGTGCGGGCCATGGCGGGGCCAGGCCGTGCGAGGGGAGACGACCACAGTGAACGGGCAGCCGATATCGGGGGCATCGGCCGGGGCGAGCGGGAAGCGGCGCGGCGGGCCGGGGCTTCTGGCCCTGGTTCTGGGCGCACTGCTGTTGCTGGTGACGGCGTGCGGCGGCAGTGCCGACGCGGGGGACAAGAAGAGCCCTGCGGGCGGTACGAAGAAGGAGGACACGACCGCCTCGCAGGCGGTCGTGACCATCGCGCCGAAGGACGGCGCGGAGTCCGTGGCGACCAGCGGCGCGCTGAAGATCGGCGCCACGCAGGGCAAGCTGACCACGGTGAAGGTCGCCGACCCCAAGGGCAACGAGGTCGCGGGCGAGATCGCGGCCGACGGCGCGAGCTGGGTGCCGGAGCGGCACCTCGCCGCCGCCACCAAGTACACGGTGCACGCGGTCGCCAAGGACGCCGAGGGCCGTGAGTCGGCGAAGGACACCACCTTCACCACACTCGTCCCGGCGAACACCTTCATCGGGCAGTACACCCCGGAGGACGGCTCGACCGTCGGCGTCGGCATGCCGGTCTCCATCAACTTCACCCGGGGCATCACCGACCCGGACGCGGTGGAGCGGGCGATCAAGGTGACGGCCGAGCCGGCCGTCGAGATCGAGGGTCACTGGTTCGGCAACGACCGCCTCGACTTCCGCCCGGAGAACTACTGGGCCGCGGGCACCAAGGTGACCGTCGAGCTCAACCTCGACGGCGTCGAGGGCCGGCCGGGCGTCTACGGCAAGCAGGCCAAGACGGTGAAGTTCACCATCGGCCGCAGCCAGGTCTCCACCGTCGACGCGGACGCCAAGCGGATGAAGGTGGTCCGCGACGGCAAGCAGATCAAGGACATCCCGATCTCCGCGGGCGCCCCGGCGACGACCACGTACAACGGTCAGATGGTCATCAGCGAGAAGCTCAAGGTGACCCGGATGAACGGCGACACCGTCGGCTTCGGCGGCGAGTACGACATCAAGGACGTGCCGCACGCCATGCGGCTGTCCACCTCGGGCACCTTCCTGCACGGCAACTACTGGGGCGCGTCCTCGATCTTCGGCAACACCAACACCAGCCACGGCTGTGTCGGTCTGCGCGATGTGCGCGGCGGCTACGACAACCAGACGCCGGCGGCGTGGTTCTACAACAAGTCGATGATCGGCGACGTGGTCATCGTGAAGAACTCGAAGGACAAGCAGATCGCCCCGGACAACGGCCTCAACGGCTGGAACATGGACTGGGAGGAGTGGAAGAAGTAACCCTCTTCCTCTCCTGAACGACCCGGGCGGGCCCGGTGCTGTGACCAACGGCACCGGGCCCGCCCGCGTTAGCGGTGGTTAACCTCTTGGCATGACTGTGACTCTCGAAGTACGCGACGGCGTCGGCACCATCCAGCTCGACCGGCCGCCCATGAACGCCCTGGACGTCGCGATCCAGGACCGGCTGCGGGAGCTGGCCGAGGAGGCGACCCGGCGCGAGGACGTGCGCGCCGTGATCCTCTACGGCGGCGAGAAGGTGTTCGCGGCGGGCGCGGACATCAAGGAGATGCAGGCGATGGACCACACGGCGATGGTGCTCCGGTCCAAGGGCCTCCAGGACGCCTTCACCGCCGTCGCCCGCATCCCCAAGCCGGTCGTCGCCGCCGTCACCGGTTACGCGCTCGGCGGCGGCTGCGAACTGACGCTCTGCGCCGACTACCGGATCGCCGCGGACAACGCCAGGCTCGGCCAGCCGGAGATCCTCCTCGGTCTGATCCCCGGCGCGGGCGGTACCCAGCGCCTGGCCCGCCTGATCGGCCCCTCCCGCGCCAAGGACCTCATCTTCACCGGCCGCATGGTCAAGGCGGAGGAGGCCCTGACGCTGGGCCTGGTCGACCGGGTGGTCCCGGCCGCCGAGGTCTACGACCAGGCGCACGCCTGGGCCGCCAAGCTGGCCAAGGGCCCCGCGCTGGCGCTGCGCGCGGCCAAGGAGTCGATCGACGCCGGACTGGAGACGGACCTCGACACCGGGCTCACCATCGAGCGGAACTGGTTCTCCGGACTCTTCGCCACGGAGGACCGCGAGCGGGGGATGCGCAGCTTCGTGGAGGAGGGGCCGGGGAAGGCCACGTTCCTCTGAGCCGGTTCCATCTGATCCGTTTCCCTCTGATCCGTAGTCAGATGGCCGACTGTCCATAGTCGGATCGGGGCGGCCGGTAGTCGGGTCGGACGGCCCCGTTTCGGGAGTTCATCCGTCAGGGCGGATTATCCGGGCCTTAAGGCAACCTTAAGGCCCGGTGCCCTCGCCTGCCGGGCAACCCTCGTGGGGTGGTGTATCGCCGCAGGTCAGCGGGGCCCTTCGGGGTTCTCTTTTGTCATTGGCATATGCCTATAGCCTTCTGCGGAATGAGTTGTTCCGGGGTACGGATTCCTGCGGAACGGCCCCGGAGGCCGATGCGTGCGGCCATGATGGTGGGCATGGCGGGCCTGGAGGGTGTGGATCAGCCGCGACCGCGCAGCAGCGCGACGGCGGCACGCAGTTCGTCGATCATGGATGACGAACAGGCGTTCAAGGCGCTGGAGTTGTTCGGAAATCCGACCGAGGGGGAAGTCCGGCTGCCGTCCCGTCCGGAGTCGGCGGCGACGGCCCGTCGGCTCACCTCCTGTGTCGTGCTCCGGCAGTGGGCCCTTTCGCCGCAGACCGCCGAGTACGCGGTGCTCCTCGTCTCCGAGCTGGTCGGCAACGCGGTGCGCCACACCGGGGCCCGGGTGTTCGGGTTACGCATGGTGCGCCGGCGGGGGTGGATCCGCATCGAGGTGCGTGATCCCTCGCGTGGACTGCCGTGTCTGATGCCGGTGCGCGAGATGGACATCAGTGGCCGGGGGCTCTTCCTCGTCGACAAGCTCTCCGACCGCTGGGGTGTGGATCTGCTGCCGCGCGGCAAGACCACCTGGTTCGAGATGCGGATCTCCGACCGCTGATACGCGCGCGTCGCGCTGACAGGCAGAAACCCCCGGTCGGCCGTGGTGCGGCGCTGCGGGGGTTTCTGGCGGGGGCCGTGACATGGGGGGTGTGTTCACGGCCGCTCATGACGACCTTGCCCGGGTCAATGGGGGTCGTGGGTCCGACTATGGCAGATGGGCGACCCTGGTGCCAAAGCGACTTGTCGGAATATTTAAGGAACAAACGGGCAACTCCTGGTTGAATCGCAGGTGTGCTCGGTCACTCGCCTGGTTTTCCATGTATTTTTATGGCAGCGCTTGAATGATTCATTGATCATCTGCTGAACTGCGCAATCAGATCATTTCGCCCAATGCGCCCCTACTGTGTCCCCGGGAATCGGTGGAACCCGTGGAACGTGAGGTGGTCGGGCATGGACGGACGCAGGGCTCCGATGGGCCGCCGTGACGCGCTGGGCGCGGGGGCCGGGGTGCTGGCCGCCGCCCTCGCCGTCGGATGCGCCCGGAGCGACCGGGCGGCGGGCGGAGCCGCTGGATCCGGTGGAGCCGCCGGACCCGGTGGACCTGGTGGACCCGCCGTGTCGGAAGCGGGTCCGGCCGCCGGCCCCGCCCCGCGCCGCTTCCCCGGTCTGCCCTTCCGCATCGCCCACGGCCCCCGCGACCTGCCCCGTGTCGCCCTCACCTTCGACGGGCGGGGCGACCCCGGCCTCGCCCGTACCGCACTCGCCCGGTGCGAACAGGCCGGGGCGCGCGTCACGGTGTTCGCGGTCGGCGCCTGGCTCGCCGAACACCCCGGCCTGGCCCGCCGGATCCTCGACGGGGGCCATGAGATCGGCAACCACACCGAGCACCACCTCGACCTCGCGGCCCTGGACGAGCGCGCGGCGTACGAGGAGATCGACGCCTGCGCCCGGCGGCTGCGGCGGCTCACCGGGTCCATCGGCGCCTGGTTCCGCCCCTCGCCCACCGCGTACGCCTCCCCGCTCGTCCAGCGCCTCGCCCAGCGGGCCGGCTACCCCCATGTCCTCGGCTGCGACGTGGAATCGCTCGACCACGCGGCCACCCGCGTCGCCACCGTCACCCGGAAGGTCGCCGGGGAGCTCCGCAACGGATCGGTGGTGGAGCTGAGCCTCGGCCGCCCGGTCACCGTCGACGCGCTGCCGCTGCTCCTCGCCGAGATCGGCCGGCGCGGACTGCGTGCGGTGACGGCCACGGAGTTGATGGGCCGACCGGCCACCGGCGTCACCCGGACGGCCCGATAATCTGACCCCTGACATTCGGCATCACGAAGGGGCGGAACAGTGGCGGACATCGAGTCGGCGCGGACGGCATTCGAGCGGTTCGACCAGAACGGCGACGGCCTCATCACGGCCAACGAGTACAAGAGCGCCATGGCCCAGCTGGGCGACCCCTTCGTCACCGAGACGGTGGCGCAGGCGATCATCAACGCCCACGACGCCAACGGTGACGGACTGCTCACCTTCGACGAGTTCTGGGCCGCGCAGAACAAGGCCTGAGCCTCCGTGCGGCGGCCGGCCCCGCGCCGTCGGGGGCCGGCCACCGCACGGCCCGGTGTCCCAAGGGCCCCATCCGGGTGCCTTCGGGCCCCCGCGCCCGCCGTGCGCGGCTTGCTGTGTCTTTGTCCACCGGCGAGGATCGGGCCGTGATGTACTCCGGACCCCCTGCCGACCCGGCCGCGCCCGGCACGGCTCCCGGGCCGACCGCGCCGCCCGGCTCGCCTCCCGCCGTGGCCGCACCGGCGCCGGCGGCCGACGCGCCGTTCGCCGACCGGATATCCGACGCGTCGTTCAGCGGCGAGATGTCCGACGGGCCGACCGTCCGTCCCGCCGGGCGTTCCTGGACGACCCCGCTCCTGCTCTGCGCCGCGGGCGCCCTCGCGCTCCTCGTGGCCCTGCTCGGCCCCGGCATCGCGGCCCGTGGCACCGGGGAGCTCCGGATACCCGGCGCGGGGCTCACCACCGTGCTCCGCACCGTCCTGTTCACCGCGCTCGCCCTCCACCTGGGCGAACTCCTCGGCCCGCAGCTCGTCCGGCCCGTCCGGGGCCGCCCCCGTACCGCCGTACGGAGCTGGGCGGTCCTCGCCTCTCTCGCCGGGGCGGCCGCCGCGGCCGGGCAGATCGTCCGGCTCGCCGCCGTCAGCGACCTCGGGATCACCGAGACGTACGGCACCCGCGAAGGCGGCCTGCTCCTCCTCATCGCCAACGGCCTGGTCCTCGCCGCCCTCTGCGCCGCGAGCAAACGCCCGGCACTCGCCCTCGCCCCGCTCGCCGTCGTCATCGGCGCGGAGGCCCTGCGCGCCCACCCGGAGGCGTACAGCCCCGAGTTCGGCGCCGCGCTCACCGTCGTCCATCTGACCGCCGCTTCGCTGTGGACCGGCGGCCTGCTGTACGTCCTGCGCACCATGCGGCTCTGGCGCGGCTCACCCGTCGCGGCCCGAGCGCTCCTCGGCCGGTACGCGCGTCTGGCGATCTGGCTGTACGTCGCCCTCGCCGCCACCGGTACGGTCTCGGCCCTGCGCCGGCTGCCGCTGGACGTGGTGTTCACCTCCGCCTACGGGCGCACCCTGCTGGTCAAGCTGGCGCTGATGGCCCTGGTCAGCGCGCTGGCGGTGGCGGCCAGGCGGCGGATGCTCCGGGACGCCGATCCGTCGGTCGCGCATCTGCTGGCCCGCCGCGAACAGGTCGTGCTGGGTCTGGTCGTGGTGGTCTCGGCGATCCTCACCGTGGTCCCCGACCCGCACTGGATCTCCCTACGGCCCTGAAGAGCGTTTTGCCCTGGCGGGGGGCCTGTGGCCCTACCTGCTGGCCAAGGGGTCATGCCGGCCCGAATATTTTGCCGGGGTTGAGGATTCCGGCCGGGTCGAGAGCACGCTTCACCGCCCGATGCATCTCCAGAACGGTCGGGCCGAGTTCACGGGTGAGGCCGTGCCGCTTGAGCAGTCCCACGCCGTGCTCACCCGTCACCGTCCCACCCAGTTCAAGGGCGTCCGCGATGATGTCGTCGAACGCCGCGCGGGCCCGGATCCGAGCCGCCGTGTCACCGTGTTCCGTCACCAGCAGCGGATGCAGGTTGCCGTCGCCGACGTGCGCGATGTTGGCGATGGTGATCCGGTGCTTCTCCGCCGTCCGGTCGATGCGGGTCAGCATCTCCGCCACTGCCCCGATGGGCACACAGACGTCCTCCGTGAGTACCGGCCCCAGCCGCTCGAGCGCGGGGAAGGCCAGCCGACGGGCCGCGAAGAGCATCTCGGCCTCTTCGTCCGTCTCCGACCGGTCCGCCCAGGTGGAGCCGGCCCCGCGGAAGCAGTCGACGATCCGGCGGGCGCCGTCCTCGGCGGCGCGGCCGTCATCGTCGAAACGGGCCAGGAGAACCACGTCCGCCTCGGCCGAGAGCCCCATGTTCTTCCAGGCGTCGACCGCGCGCAGACAGTGCCGGTCGACGAGTTCCAGCGCGGCCGGCCGCAGCCCGGCGGCAGCGGTCGCCCGTACCGCCGCGCCGGCCTGCCCGATGCTGTCGAAGTAGCCGACGGCGGTCACGCCGACCGGAGGCAGGCGTCGCAGTCGGACCGTGATCTCGGTGACGACACCAAGAGTGCCCTCGGCACCCACCATGAGGCCCACGAGGTCGTAGCCGGCGACCCCCTTCGACGTACGGCGTCCGAGCCGGACCACCTCGCCCGTCCCGGTCACGACCTCCAGACCGAGGACATAGTCGCGGGTGACGCCGTACTTGAGGCAGCACACTCCGCCGGCGTTCGTCGCGACATTTCCTCCTAGGGTCGACCAGGGCGAACTGGCGGGGTCAGGCGGGTACCACAGGCCGAGCGTCGCTACATGGGCGCGCAGGTCGTCGTTGACCACGCCGGGCTGCACGACGGCGAGGCGCTCCAACTCATCGACCTCCAGCACCCGATCCATGCCGTCCAGCGCGAGGATCACGCATCCTTCGACGGCATTGGCGCCCCCCGACAATCCAGTACCGGCGCCGCGTGCGACCAACGGGACTCCTTGCTCCAGGCACACACGAACCACGGTCCGGACCTCGGCGGTGCTCTTGGCGCGTACGACGGCCACCGCTCGGCCAACAGGCGCCCATATCGCCTGGTCGTGGGAGAGACCGGCGACGATGTCCGGATCAGTCACCACCCGGCCGGCGGGCAGCCGTCGCCCGAGTACTTCGGCGATACCCACGGCAGGGGTCGTCGTGCTGACGAGGTCCCGCTCGGACACCCGCACACCTCCAGAGAAGTTGTCTCACCTATGACTGCACCATGGATGGCACCCGCGCTGCCGGGCAGCCGGTTCGTGGACGACGTGCGCGAAAGACCGGTGGAAGCCTTGGCGCGCCCCTTGCTCCGTTCGGTCCTCCCCCGGGTGGCGCGCTTCCCGGCGCGACAGGCCCGCACGGCGGTCAGGCAGTGCCGCCGGGTCCAGGCCTACTGGGCGCGGCAGGTCCTGAGGTAGCTGAGGAATGACGCCTGCAACCCGGTCACGTGCGTTTCGTGCATGAGTGCGCTGGTGACGGAGCCGTTGCGTGCGGTGAGGTGGTGGAGGAACGTGGCCGCGTTCTTCGCGAGGTTCTGGTAGACCGCAATGTTTCCGAGGATCTCCCGGTCGTTGAAGGTCACGTGGAGCTTGGTTTCGGGCAGGGTGTCACCCATGGCTTGTAGAAGGGCGAAGGCCTGGCTGTCCCCGTTGATGATGCCGGGGCTGCCCGCGCCGATGCTCTCGAAGAAGGTGCTGTTGGTGAGCCAGGCGTAGAGGCTGAAGAGTCCGCCGTAGGAGTAGCCGAAGAGGCCGTGACCGCTCGGGGCCGTGCCGTAGTCGCGTTCGATCCGCGGGTGCAGGTCGTCGGTGAGGAAGTTCAGGAACATGTCCCCGCGGGAGTCGCTCAATTCAGCGAGGTAGGCGTCGGCCTGCTCGCGCGTCATCGTGCCCGCTTCGATCCCCATCTCCACCGCATCGACGTACTCCTTCGCGATGGGTTCGCCGGGGGGCACGAGGTCGCGGTTGCGCAGCCGCTCCCACTGCTCTGCTTCCTCGCCTGCGTAGCCCACGCTGACCTGGACGTAGGGCTGAATGGACTGCATGGGGTCCAGTTGCGTGACGATGAGTGGAGCCGTCATGCCCACGGCCCAGTTGCCGTCGAGCACGTACACGACAGGTGCTTGCGCCACGGCAGGGTCGTAGTTCGGTGGCGTGGTGACCCAGATGCCGTAGTCGTGTCCACCGCTGGAGCGCATCTCGAAGTAGTCGGTGTGGGCGAGGCAGCCCTGCCATATGGTGCTCATCTGAGGTCCTTCACGATGTGGCCGGCCTGGATGACGAGGACGGCGTTGTTGGGGTCGGAGAGCAGTTCCGGGTCTTCGAGCGGGTTGCCGTTCCACAGCACGAGGTCTGCCTGCGCGCCGGGAGCGATGACCCCCACCTGGCCGGACAGGCCGAGGATCTCCGCGTTGGTCCGGGTCGCCGCCACGATCGCTTCCATCGGCGTCTCGAGGGCTGCGCGCAGGCTGAGTTCTTTGCCGCGACGGCCCTGGGCCGGACCGATGAGGTCGGAACCCAGCCCGATCAGTACTCCTGCGTGCTTGGCGACAGCGAGCGCCTTCGTCATCTGCTCGCGTACGCCCTCGACCCGGTCGCGGGTCGACTCGGCGAGACCGGCTCCGGCGGTGTCGTTCAGCAGTTGCTCGACGACAGCGAACGTGGGCACGAGGGCGACCTCGCGAGCGGCCATCAGGGCCGCTGTGGATTCGTCGAGGCTGGTGCCGTGCTCGACACAGCGCACGCCGGCCTCGACCGCATTGCGTATGCCCTCGTTGTTGTGGGCGTGAACGGTCACATAGGTGTTCCGTGCCGCAGCTTCTTGAACCGCGACAGCGATCTCTTCCGCGGTGAACTGGGTGTCGGACAGTCGATCATGTGCGCCCACCACTCCGCCGGTGACGCAGAGCTTCAGGAAGGAGGCTCCGCGACGGAAGGCTTCGCGGACGTTGTGTCGCAGTTCGTCCGCGTTGCCCGCCATCATGGAGAGGGCGCACAGGCCCGGGATGTGGTGGCTGCTCCACAGCTCGGTGGGTTCCCATTCGGCTCCGTAGTAGCCATGCCCGCCGATCTGGCATTGAACCGGTCCGCACGACAGGGTGCGTGGCCCTCTGACCTTGCCTTTCGCGATCGCGTTGACGACACCGCCGTCGATCCCGCCGGTGTCGCGAACGGTGGTGAAGCCGGCGTCGAGCGTCGCGCCGGCCGTGGCGAAGATGTCCGCCGCTATCTCGGCGGCGCTGATCCGAAACGAGAAGTGCGGCTGGATCGGGCTCGACAGGCCCAGGTGGACGTGAGCGTCGATCAGGCCGGGCGTCATCGTCAGTCCCTCGGCGTCGAGACGCTCACCGTGCCCGTTGGAGACGCCGAGTCCGGTGATGCGGCCGTTCTCGATACTGATGTCGAGGTTGCTGGGGTCGCGCCCCGATCCGTCGATGACCGCCGCGCCGACTACATGAGCAGGTCCCATGGCCGATCCTCCGTCGTTGCGAGCCGGCTGCGACCATGTGCGAAGCAACACGGAACCGCCGAACTGTCTTTTCCAATGGATAAACTGTGGGAGTGATCCTGTCAACCTCGGAACGTAAGGGCAGCGCGCGCGAGCGACTCCTGGCACGGCTTCTCGACGCCTTCGGCGAGGCCCTTCCCCCGCCGGAGATGTCGCTCCGCGAGGTCGCCGCCCGGATCGAGACCAGCCACGCCCTGTTGCGCTACCACTTCGGGTCACTCCCGGGTGTCTTGGCCGCCATGCTCACGGCGCAGCGATCCCGTGACAACGAGGCGCTGTTGGAGGCCGCCCAGCAGGGCACCTTCGACGACTTCGTCGTGGCGATCTGGCGTACTTACACCCGGCCGGAGCAGCTGTCGCGCGCCCGCGGCTTCTTCTACGTCGCCGGACTGGCCGCGTACGGCCCCGAGGACTTCCGTGCGTTCGTGGAGTCGATCGGCGACCTGACCGAGATGCTGTCCTCACTCGCGGAACGCGAAGGGCTCGACGCGACGGAGGCGCGGGATACGGCCGCCGTCACCGTTGCCGCGATTCGCGGCCTCCTCCTGCAGGAAGTCCTGGCTCCCGGAACCCGGCCCGAGGACGCGGTCGCCTTGATCCTGCGCATGAGTGGGTCCTGACAGCTGAGCGTCGGCGCACGCGCGCGCGACAACTGTCGGGTAGGAGCACGGCAAGTGGCGACAACCGTCGCCGCAACATGGTCTCTGACCTGCGTAATGTGCCGACAACGGGCAGAGCGGCGCCCCCCGCGCCGCCAGAGCAACTGTCTGGTCCGGCAACGAGAAGGTGGGTTGGAACATGGCTGAGAGCACAGACGCAGTCGTCGTCGGGGCCGGGGTGATCGGGTCCTCCATCGCCCTCGAACTGGTGCGGAGCGGGCTGCGGGTCGTCGTGGTCGACAAGTTCGGCGGTGCAGGCAACGGCTCCACCAGCGCATCGAGCGCCGTGGTCCGCTTCACCTATCCCACGATCGCGGGCGTCAATGCGGCTTGGGAGTCCCGTCACTGCTGGGAAGCGTGGCGCGACCATCTCCAGGCACCCGCCAGTGAACCCCTCGCAGCGTTCAACCGCTGCGGTGTCACCCTGCTGGACGTGGACTTCGCGCCCTGCGGCATGTTCACGCGACACTTCGACACGGTCGGTGTCCCGTACGAGAAATGGGATGCGCGAGAGCTGTCCGAGCGGTTGCCCGCCGTGGACACCGGCCGGTACTTCCCGCCCCGCCCCGTGGATGACGACGAGTTCTTCGCCGACGCGTCCGCCCGGCTCGGTGCTCTCCACACGCCTGACGGGGGCTTCATCGACGACCCGCAACTCGCCGCTCACAACCTTGCCACGGCGGCCCGACGGCACGGCGCCGTCTTTCGGTGGAAGACCCCCGTCACCGCGGTGACGCGGCGCGGAGGACGTGTGCGCGGGGTGCGCCTCCAGGATGGAACCGAACTGTCCGCCGGGGTGGTCGTCAACGCGGCCGGCCCATGGTCGGGGCAGCTCAACCGGCTCGCCGAAGTGGGCGGCGACTTCACCGTCGGTCTGCGGCCGCTGCGCCAGGAGGTACACCACGTAGCGGCGCCCGCCGGCTACCACGAGGCCGCCGACGACGGGCACGCACCGGTGCTGGCCGATATGGACCTCGGCACGTACATACGGCCCGATGGCAGGGAGTTCCTGCTCGTCGGCGGCACGGAACCCGAGTGCGACCCGCTGGAATGGCTCGACGATCCGGACGACGGGAGTCCCACCCCGACCGTGTCGCAGTTCAGGACGCAGGTGACGCGGGCGGCCCGCCGACTGCCCGGCCTGCGCGTTCCCAACAAGCCCCGTGGTGTGGCAGGCGTATACGACGTGACCGACGACTGGACCCCCGTGTACGACCGAACCGAGCTTGCCGGCTTCTACGTGGCCATAGGCACCAGCGGTAATCAGTTCAAGAACGCCCCTCTGGTAGGCCGCCTCATGACCACCCTGATCCATGGTGTCGAAGGCGGGCACGACCACGACCGGAGTGCGCTCACGCACACCTGCGAACACACCGGCCGAACCATCGACCTCGGTGCGTTCTCACGCCGACGTCGGCCGGCCCCGTCCACGGGCACAGTGCTCGGTTGACGCGGGGTGTCGCCTGCCCCCGGGCCGCAGTCCGGGGGGCAGGCGCGCTCGCGCCGTCCGGAAGCGCATCGGCCGCCTGACGGGCGAGTCAGAACACCACGTCCGGCGCATGCGTCGATGCCGGCGAGCGAGGGTGCAGCTCTGCCGTCTTCAGGCCGAGATGCACGGCCAGCCGGTCATCGCCGACGTCCAGTCGCAGTCCGGTGAGCTGCTCAACGCGATGCAGCCGTTTGTAGAGTGTGGAGCGGTGGACATGTAGGGCGGTGGCGGCACGCTGGGCATCGCCGGCGTGATCGAGATACACCCGCAGAGTTTCCACCAGCCCACGGTGCGCGGGGTTCGCAAGCAGGGGACGCAGCCCCGGGGGGATGCCCTCGGCAAGCTGGTCGGGGGTGAGTTTGCCCAAGAGCGCGTACACCCCCAGCTGTTTATGAGCCACCACGTGACCCAGGGTGCCCGTGATGCGGGCGACCTCGGCAGCGCGGCGAGCTTCCTCGTAGGAAGAGAGGGCCTCCGTGAGGCGTGGGCGTGGCCCGCCTACGCCCACCCAGCAGGCGGCCCGTCCCAAGCCGAGTTCCGCTTCCAGCTTTTCGCGCAGTACCTCGGCAAGCTCGGCGGCATTGCGCTCGATGACCTGGGAACGTGCCCCGGGCCAGATCGTCAGCAGAAGCGCGTGATCCGGACGCGTCAGGGCCAATCCGCGCGAGGGAGGAAGCCGCCGTCGACAGCGGTCGACCACGAGCTCCAGGGCCAGACGGCGTTCTTCAGCCAGAGGCTCGCCCTCTTCGCCCCCCACCATGGCTACCAGGACGGCGACCGGGCCGGCCACGGCGTGTTCCTCCTCGACGAGCGCGACACCCGCCTCCGTCCGGAGCGCCTGGTCCGGGGCGATCAGGTCGCGGACCAGCTCCCTGGCATGGCTGCGAGTCACGTCGACGCCGAGGCGGCCGCGGTGCAGGACCACGGCGGCTTGCGCAGCCGCCTCGCGCAGTAACTCGACGTCCCGGTCGCCGACCGGGCCATCGGAGCCGATCAGCCATACGTAGCCGAGCAGGGCATCGTCGTAGCGGATCGGTATACCGACCCGTTCCATCGTGATGCCGAGCCGGGGGCACGGCGGAAGAGTGAAGACATCGGAAGCCTGGGCAGCGCCCTGCTCGCTGACGTGCGCGACCAGCGCGGTCGACACACCACGGTGCATGACCGATTCGATCCGGGCATCGTCCACGTCGCCGGTGTGCGCGTTGTACGCGAGCAGCCTGAGCCGCGCGTCGTCGACGGCGATCGACCGGCCAAGGCGGGCACCGAACGCGTCGACAAGTCGCTGCAGCTCCGAAACCATCTCGGCACTGTATAGGGGGCATGAACTTTCCACAGATCGCCATACGGCATCGGCCATCCATCTCGGTGGAGGCGACGGCATCCGGCGAGCCGAGCCGTCGTGTGCTCATGATGCGCCGGCACCGGTATTCGTAGCCCTTGTCGGTGTGGAGCGTGCCGAGCCGACGGAGATGACTTCTCAGGGTGTGTCCGGGTGCCTGTACGGCTTCCAGCCGCGCAACTCGTCGTCGCGCGGGGCAAGGACCAGCTCCGGGGCGCCCGGTCCGAAGACCGTCACGGGGCGCCGCGCGTCCCAGGACGGCCACCCCGGGTCCCCGTCCGTCGCGAAGTCCACCCACGCCCGGTGCATCGCGTCCGCCAGATCCTGCGGGGCGTCGGGGCCGGTCAGGGCCTGCGTGTCGGGGTGGGCGAGCGTGTCGAAGACGAAGCCCAGCTCCAGCGCGTGACAGGCGCCGAGCCGCTGTACGGGGGTGGGCCAGCCGAACTCGTACACGTACGTGGAGCCGGGCGCGTCCGTCCGGGCGTCCGCCAGCCGGTTGAGCGGGACCCGCAGCAGCAGGTCCGTCGCGAGCGCGCCGAGCAGTTCGCCGGGGGTGGCGTCCGGCCGGTTGGCCCGGTAGACCCGGGCGGTGGCGTTCGGCACCCCGAACTTCAGCAGCGCCAGCCGGAGCCGCAGCCGGCCGATCCGCTCGGTCAGGCCGCCGGGCACGAACCAGAGCCGGTACTCCTCGCTGTTCGTCCCCATCAGCAGATCGACCCCGGCGGCCGCGCCCGCGTGCAGCGCCGCCACGGGGTCCTGGGGCAGCAGTTCGCCTTCCACGACCAGCTGGAAGGAGTTGCGGCCGGTCAGCGGGTTTCCGCCGCTGGTCACCCCGGTCTGCGCGGTCAGCAGGGCCTCCGGGTCCACGGCGGCCAGCGCGGCCGCCGTCGCGGGCACCCCGAGCCGCTTCGCGATCAGCTCGGTCGTCCCGCGCGCGGCGTCCGGGGGAAGGGCGGTGGGCACCCCGCTCTGGAGCACCGCCCGCCGCAGCAGCCCCGCCGACCGGGGTGCGGCCAGCAGGGCGGCGACGGAGACCGCCCCCGCCGACTCCCCGGCCACCGTCACCCGGTCCGGGTCGCCGCCGAACGCCGCGATGTTGTCGCGCACCCACTCCAGGGCGGCCAGCTGGTCCAGCAGCCCCCGGTTGGCGGGCGCGTCCGGGAGGACGCCGAAGCCCTCGACGCCCAGGCGGTAGTTGACGGAGACGAGGACCACCCCGTCCCGGGCGAACGCGGCCCCGTCGTACACCGGCACCGCCGATGAGCCGTGCACCAGCGAACCGCCGTGGATCCACACCAGGACGGGCAGCCCGGCGGCACCCGGCGCGGGCGTCCACACATTGAGGTTCAGCCAGTCGTCGCCCGCCACCGCCGGATCCGGCAGCAGCCGGTCCAGCGGCGGGGCGTAGGGCCGCTTGGGGGCGGTGGGCCCGTACGTCACGGCCTCGCGCACGCCGGTCCACGGCTCCGGCGGTCCGGGCGCGCGGAACCTCCGTACGCCCACCGGCGCGGCCGCGTACGGGACACCGCGAAAGACCGCGACGCCCCGCTCCACCGCACCGCGCACGGTGCCGTGCACGGTCGTCACCCGCGGGGCGGCGCCCGCCACGATGTCGGACATGGTGCGTGCCAACCCCTCTCGCGGTGCGGTGACCCGGGCAGAGCCATCCCTGCCCGTGAGGGGCGGTCCCTGACACCACCCGGACGGGGTGGACCGGCCGGCGCCCGGAGCGGCGTCCGGCAGGGCCCGGGGAGTGATTCCGGGCCCTGCCGCAGGGGTGCGCCGCGTCTCAGGCGGCGAAGTACTGGGACAGCGAGTCCCGTTCGTCCAGCTCCACCAGGTCCGGACGGGTGTAGCGCTCGGCGCGCGCGTGGTAGTCGAAGTCGCCCCGGACCAGTCCCCGGTAGTCCTGGACGCAGCGCTCCAGGGCCGCGCGGGTCGGCCCGGTGATGCCCGCCGCCTCGATCTCCTCGATCAGTTCCTTTTCCGCCCGCACCACCCGTTCCGCTATCCGGGCCAGCTGGATTCCGGCCTCGTCGACGGCTTCCTGGAGAGTCGAACCCCGGTCGCGCTGAATCAGCCGTACGGCGTTGTGCTCGTAGCCGAGAGCGGCTTCCTTCTCGAAGGAGCAGATGTCGTTGCAGAGCCCCGAATGATCGGTGACCGCGTTCCGCAGGGCGATATACGCGGGCAGGCTCCGGGCGGAATCCGGGAGATCGATTCCGGCGGTGATCTCATGCAGACAGAGAAAGGGCTGCATGGCGACCGAATCCCGCCGGTGCTTGGCGAATTCGGCCCGGCTCGGCACCTGTCCGGCGGCCCGTTCGACGGCCTCGGCGTAGTACGTCCACAGCCAGGCGGCGGTGTCCCGCCGGAACTGCCGGTTCCACTGCGGCGACCGCCCGTGGCAGGTCCGCTCCCGCAGCCCGGCGAGCGCCCGCTCCATCGGTCCGTTCGGCGCGGCCCCGTCGAAGACGTCCACCAGACGGGTGATCGCCCGCTCGCACATCAGCGGATCACGTCCGGCCGGGCCGTCGTCGAACTCGTCGTCGACCAGGAAGGCCCAGAAGAGCCATTGACAGAACAGGTCGAGATGTTCCTGGGTGGCCTTCGGGAAGATGAGGGATATCCACAGTTCCGGACGGGTCCGGATCATCTTCTTCCGGGCCGGTACGGAAAGATCGAGACCTTCGGATTCGGCCCATTCCCAGGCAGCCCCACGCGTTTCCGCGAGGCCTGGATTGCACCCGGTGCTCTGGAACGGCATGTGAAACGCCGGTAACGTGATCTGGCTCATTGCTGCCCCTCGTCTGATGAATACGGGCGGACGATGTGAACGACGCATTCCGGGTGATCGAGCAAAAGGACCGGCCCACCGGAAAGCGGCGGCCGGGAGCCCGGGGGGCGGGCGACGGGGCGACCGTGCGAGGTGGGAGGGCCACAGCTGTCCTCCTTCCTCCGCCGGGTGCCGGGGCGGCCGGGGCAGGGTCGGTGAGCCGGTGGGCGAGCGCGTCACCATGTGTAATGCCCAGTCAACCCCCTGTGGGGGTGTCGAGGGAAGCCATTTGTGACCGAAATTGTCTGATCGGCAGGAACTCTCTGACCACTACTGGGTAGTTGGTGAAGTCCTGGGGCTCCTCGCGACGGCAGTGGCTCATGTGCGCCGGAAGAACTCGACCTCGCCGAGCGCGATCGGCCGCCCCTCGCCCTGTCCGGCCGCCTCCCGCAGCACCAGCCGGACGGAGACGACATCGCTGATGCCCGTCCGTACGGTCTGCTTGCCGGGCTTGTCGTTGAAGGTCACCGCCTTCTCGTGGACCGTGCCGTCCTTCGTCTCCACGATCAGATCCGCCCGGGTCGGCCGCGCGCCCTGCCGGAACTCCTGCGGCTCCTTCGACACACCGGTGTGCACCACGACGCCGACCAGCCGGAACGGCGTCCCGAACGAACAGGTCAGCGACGCGCCCAGTTCGGGCGCGCCCCAGTACTTGTTCGTCAGGCCGTCGATCGCCGCGCTCGCCGGGTGCCCGGGAGCCGCCGCGCTCGCGGTCACCCCGGTGGGGCTGATCTCCGCCGTGCCGCCGAGCTTGTCCCGGACGTCCTCGTAGACGTAGCGGCCCAGCGGGAAGAACAGGAAGCCCGCGACCAGCAGCCCGGCCACGGCCAGGACCAGCAGCGTCCGCCGCAGCGCCCGGCCCGAACCGCCGCGCACCCGGCGGCGGAACGGCCACACCGTGCGCCACCACGGCAGGGCGGCCGGTGCCTCCTTGGCCTCCAGGGGCGCGGCGCACCGGCGGCAGAACTTCCGCCCCGGCAGGTTCGGCGTACCGCAGGCCGGGCAGGGCGGGCCGTCCGGAGTCTCCTCCTCCGCCACCGGCCGCACGACGGGCCGCCGGGTCACGGGCCTGGCCGGCTGCACAGCGCCGATCGGCTCGTCCGCGTCCGCGTCCGAGGCCGCTCCGGACGTGGACCCGGGCGCGGTCGGCCTGGGCACCGGCGCGGACGCCGGGATTCCGGGGCGTACGGGAGCGGGCTGCGCGGGCCGCACGGGCGGCACGGGCGGTGTGGACGGCCTCGCCGGTACGGGTGCCGACGCCGCCGGGGGCGCGGTCGGCTGCGGTGGTACGGGGGTGGGTGCGGCG
>MUNB01000306.1 GCA_002154345.1 Streptomyces griseus | reverse complement strand
CAGTCCTCCTCCGGAGGAACGACGCACGGCCCTACGGACCGTAAAGACGTTAAAGCCCTACGGGCTTTAACAATTCCTCCGGAATTGTTTATGAATTCCTCCGGAATTCAAAAGACAGGTGGGCGGTTGAGCTGGTCCCTGCGCTCCGCGCTGGGACCGGTAGTGACGGGTGATCAGGTGGGGCTCCTTCCGGCTCCGCCTGCAGGAGTAGCCCGCTACGCGGGCGGCTGGCAATGGGAAGGGGTCGGCTTGGGGCGGCCGTGCGCCAACCGGTCGGACCGGCACCGTCCCTGACTTTGCATCACCACCCAGTCCGGGGTGCCGATTGGGAATCTCCCCCACCCCCCACCCCGGGCCGCTCGGCCTGCTATGCATCATGATGAGTGCCGGGGTAGAGAATGTTATTTGGCAGCACGTCCGGCACGGTCTGGAACGGCTTTGTCAGCGACCACGCCGACCTGCCACACCCCTGGTACCAGGACTCAGTCCGCTACAACTGGCGCGGCGGCGAAAAACTCATCCCCACCAGCTGGCTCGACACCAACCCCACGCCGTAGCCCCCGCCACCACATACCGGGGATCAGTGAAGCTGCGCAGTACTCAACCAACCTGCGCAGCCCCGCCCGCAGCCAGAAATCCCGCAGGCCAGACGCCCCGAACGTTCCAAGCCTGCGCAGACTCGATGAGCTGCCCAGCCGAAAACCCACTCACTCAAACTGCATAACACCAGGTCAAAACCGTGGCCACTGTGCAGATTCACCGACCGGCGACATCGCCGCCCTCGCCGACCTCGGGCTGGAGTGGGCCGCAGGCTGAGCTTGATCACACAGCAAGAGGAGCTTCTTCCGGGGGCTCTTGCTGCATCCTGGAGAGCGTGCCGGGGATCAGGTGAGAAGTGCGCCGAGGTCGCCACGGCGCGTCTTGTGCGGCACGAATCCGCCCTCTCCAGGGAGCACGGATGGTGGCAGCAGGGTCTGGCTGGGTTCTGGCACAGCCCGAGTGTCGTTTTCCCGGCTCCGAGCAGGAGCCGGGAAAACGACGTGGGATGGTGTTACGCCCTGCCCCAGCGGCGGTTCTGCCGGGGGAGGCCAAGCCGGGCCTGGACGGTGCGTTCGAGCCTGTCGACGAACTCGTCGGGGGTGTCCGGCTGGAGGGGCAGCACCCAGTACCTCGCCCACTCCTCACGCTTCGAGCGGGCGCCGGTCGTATGCCGGCGAAGCCGGGTGACAGCTGCCCCCCGACGCAGGAGGCGGGTCGGCCGGGTCCGGCCGGCGTAGCAGGCCATGCCATCGGCGTTGGCGACGATGTACACAGCCCGCGCCTCCCGGCCACTGTCCTCCTCGATGCCGAGGGGACAACACCTAAACTCCTCGAGCCAGGGCCGAGCCAGGCGGGCGAACGCAGCGTACCGGTCCGGCGTCATGGTGACGACGCCGGACCACACGGGAGCGGTCACCGGGTGCTACGCGGCTTGGACTCAGAGATGAGGCGCAGATCCTCGGCGATGTCCTCGAGCTGGGCGAACGACGCCTCAACCTCCACCCACGCGAGCTTGTCCGTGGTGCCGTTCTCCTCGCGCAGGTCGAGCAGGTCATGCAGGCGGTCGACGGCGGTGCCGAGCTGCTCCTGGAACACCGTCAGCTTGTCGGCCTCCTGCTCCGCAGCGGTCCTCTTCTCCTTGCCCGGGGCCTTGGCCTTCCAGCCGTGCCGGACGGCGCTGCGCAGCATCGCGTTGTAGGTGGAGCCTCGCCAGTTGCCGGGCTGCTCGACGAGTTCCTGCCTCTCCGCGTCCCACCAGCGGGGGACCTTGCCTGCGCGTACGCGCTTGATCGCGTCCGCGAGGATCTGCCGCCCCTCCTCCTTGGCGAGCAGCCCCTTGATGATCAGACCGACGTTTGTGCGGGCGATGGTGGTTCCGGCATCCGCCTCCGCCGAGCCGGCGGCCGCGAGGAGGTGGCCGCTCATCACCAGGGAGATCATCCCGAGTGCGCCAAGCAGCAGGATGGCCTGGGTCTCCCCCGTCTCCGTACGGGTGCGGAGCTCGTCGACCTTCGTGTCCGTGTCGATGTTCTCGACGACCCAGGGGTTGTCGACGAGATCCTGCCACAGGCAGATCGTCTCCAGGGCGGTCCGCGGCGAGTTCGTGGACATGCTCGCGGAGTAGGAGCGCAGCCCGAGCTCGACGATCGGCCCGTTGCGGCGGCTGAGTACGAGGTTGCCCTCGGTCTGCAGCTTGCTGCGTACCAGTGCGTTGAACTTTGGGCTCTTGTAGGTGAGTTGCTGCATGACGAGGGCGAACCGCAGGTCGGGAAGTCCGGGGTCGAAGCCGAGGTCCTCCATCGCGGCGGCGACCTGCCCGCGGCCGATCAAAGCGTCACGCGTGGTCCGGGCCCGCGTCTCGGGGCCAAGAAGCCCCTCGTCGTACAGTCCGTTGATGATCTCTTCTGCCTTCACGGCGTTCTTCGCGCCGTCGACGAACACCTTGCCGCCCGTGTTCATACGGAGCAGCAGGGAGCGGACGCCTGCGGGAAAGCGCTGCATCCCACGCTGATCGTTGTCGTCGCGGTAGCCGACGATGACCATGACCGGGATGGTCAGGGCGTTGAGGGCCATCGCCCATTTGTTGCGGTCCCTGATGTCGGCTGAGGAGCCAGTGCGCGGCTTCTTAAGACGGCTGTACGCCGCCTTGATCACCTTGCGGACCAGCTCCCGGCGACGCTCGAGAGACATTCGCATCAGGTGCGAGGGCCGCAGGGCCACGGTCTTCTTGCTTGTGTCACCGATCAGGGAGTCGTCCACCCATCCGCGCGGCACCGGCGGGATGCGGTGGTAGCAGAAGGCGAGGCGGCAGTTGCCGTCGACGGCGGTGAGGTCGTCGGCGGGTTCGCCGGTCTCGGACGTGAAGGTCGCCGGCACCAGCATCAGAGGGCGCTCCACGAGCCGCTCCCCTACTTCCTGGGGGTTGTCGGTCAGAACCCGCTTGGCGGACCGGTCGACGGACTCCTCGATGTCCTTGTAGGCGTCGGTGTGGACCAGGACGGCGTGCTCGGGGTGGGGCTCGGGCATGGCCAGAGCCTTGCGTACACCGGCGGCGTGGGGGTCAGCCGCGTAGGAGGCCTCGGCGAGCAGACGGTCGTTCTCGATCGCGAGCGAGACCATCGGCGAGTAGGCCCGGTAGGAGATGACCATCAGCCAGCCGGTCTCTACTCGGTGCCGTTCGACGCGGATGCCGTCGAGGTCCTGGGGTTCGACGGCGCCCTGGACGAGGCGGCTGATTGCCTCATCGGGGAGATGGACATCGGGGTGCTTCTGCAGATATTCCTCCGCGTTCGTCGTCGCGCTCGGCGGAGGAAGTCGGTGTTCGAACTCGCCGTCGGAGTTGCGGAAGTCGGTGACCGGGATGACCTGGATCTCGTTGTCGACCGGCTCGATCTCCTGCATCGTGGTGTCGCTCATCGCGACCGCCCTTCTGGGTACGGCCGCACACAAAAATATGGCGCGGCCTGCGGAAGTACGCGAGGCAGCACCATTCGGAGGAGCTACGCACCCTCGTCACCGTCGGAGGACCGCAGTCCGACCGGGGCAAACTCGGCGTCGGTGTGTAAGCCGTCGGCAATCCGGTTGCCCACCCCTGGGATTGGGACGGGAAGACGCGGGTCGTGCGTACTCGGACCGCAGTCCTGTGCGCAGGCGTCGGGCCGCTGCATCAACGGCGTCACGAACCACGGTAGTACTAGGTTCTGTCGTCAAATGT
>MUNB01000305.1 GCA_002154345.1 Streptomyces griseus | reverse complement strand
GTCCCTCCACCCCTGATGAGAGCCCTCATGTTCCCCTTCACACCATCGAGTCCCCGCCACCGCAGATTCCGTCCCGTCGGCGCTGCCGCCCTCGCCCTCGGCCTCGCGGCCGTCACCGGGTGCAGCGGCGACAGCGGCTCCTCCGACGACACCGTGAAGGTCGGTCTGGTGGCCTCCCTGTCGGGCACGTACGAGCCGGTCGGCACGGAGCTGCGGGACGGCTTCAAGCTGTATCTGGACACCCACGGCAACAAGCTGGGCGGCCGCAAGGTCGAGCTCATCGTGGCGGACGAGGGCGACGGCCCGCCGACCGCCGTGCCCGCGGCCACCAAGCTGGTCAAGAAGGACAAGGTCGACGTGTTGACGGGCTTCGTCGGCGGCGGCTCGGTCAACGCGGTGCTGCCCCTGACCCAGCAGGCGAAGATCCCCTTCCTGGGGTCGAACGCCCGGCCGCCGGTCAAGGACATCGAGTACGTGTGGACGACGAGCTTCCTGTCCGACGAGCCGGGCAAGGCCATCGCTCCGTACATCAAGGAGAAGGTCGACGGCCCGGTCTACGCGATCGGCCCGGACTACCAGGGTGGTTACGACGAACTCCGCGGCTTCACCGATGAGTTCAAGCGGGTGAAGGGCGAGCTCGCCAATCCGGACGGCAAGACCACCTGGACGCCGTTCCCGAAGACGACCAACTTCATGCCGTACTTCGCGGAGATCGCCAAGACCGACGCCAAGGCGGTGTACTGCTTCTACGCCGGCAAGGCCGCGATCGACTTCGCCAAGCAGTACGCCCAGTCCGACATCGCCGATCTGCCGCTGTACACGGCGTTCGTCACCGAGGGCAGCGTGCTCCAGGCCCAGGGGCCGGCGGCCAAGGACATCTACTCCGTCCTGAACTACGCGGCCGACCTCGACAACGAGGCGAACCGCAAGTTCGCCGCCGACTGGACCGCGGAGCACGACACCCAGCCCACCACCTACGCGATGTCGTCGTACGACGCGGCCGCCGTGCTGGACAAGGCGATCGCCGACGCGGCGAAGGACGGCGACGTGACGCCGCAGACCATCAACAAGGCCATCGCGGGTCTCGGCCAGATCGACAGCCCGCGCGGCGCCTGGGAGTTCGGCGACAAGGCGCACTCGCCGGTGCAGACGTGGTACCTGCGCCAGGTGCGGCCGGACGGCTCCCAGCTGGCCAACGTCATGGTCCAGGACCTGGCGACGCTCGGCAGCTGACATGGACCTCCTGGATGCCCACCTCGTACCGGCGGTGGACGGAGTGGCCTTCGGGCTGCTGCTGTTCGTGGTCGCCGCCGGTCTGAGCCTCGCCTTCGGCACGGCGGGCGTACTGAATCTGTCGCACGGCACGCTGTACGCGATCGGCGCCTACACCGGCGCCGAGTTGAGCGACGGGACCTGGGGCGGGCTCGCCCTCGGTCTGGTCGCCGGAACAGCGGCGGCGTGCGTCGCCGGGGCGGGGCTGTCCGCCGCGACGGCTCCGCTCGCCCGGCGTGGGCATCTCGCGCAGGCACTGCTGACGTTCGGGCTCGCCCTGATCGGCGGTGATCTGCTCGTCCAGTTCTTCGGGGCGGACGAGCTCCCGGTACGCGTACCCGAGGTGCTCGACTCCTCGGTGACGCTGCTGGGGCACCGCTACCCCGCCTATCGGCTCTGCTTCATCGTGATGGCCGTACTGCTCGCCGCGTTCGGTACCTGGGTGCTGACCCGGACCCGGATGGGCGCGGCGGTACGGGCCGCCGCCGACGATCCGCAGATGCTCGCGGCCACCGGGCTCAGCCCCCGGGCGGTGCACACCGGCGTCCTCGCGGCGGCGGGTGCGCTGGCCGGGGCGGCGGGTGTGCTCGGGGCGCCGATCATCGGCCCCGGGCCCGGCACGTCCGAGAACGTGCTGATGCTCTCCCTGGTGGTGGTCGTGCTCGGCGGCCTGCGCTCGCTGTGGGCGACCTTCTTCGCGGCGGTCGCCGTGGGCGAGGTGCAGACGCTGGGCGTCTCGCTGGCGCCCGAGCTGGCCCCGTATCTGCTCTTCGCCGCGATGGCGGCGGTGCTGGTGCTGCGCTCCCGCTTCGCGGAACCGGCGACGGGGCACGGACCCGATGGCCCCGCTCCGGACCCGGTCGCCCGGCTGCGGGGCGCTCTCGCGGCACGGCTGCGACGGCCGTCGGGCGGTGCGGCACGGCCGACGACGACCGCGGCGAAGGCGTCGGAGGCGGATCGGGGCCGAGGTCAGGACCGGGCCCCGGACCGGAGCGCCACGGCGCCCCGAGCGGGCGGGAACCGGGCACCGGCGTGGGTCGGCCGGCTGCCCGGCAGGGCCGCGTGGTGGCAGGCGGCTCCGCTGCTCGTGCTGCTCGTGGTGCTCATCGCCCTGCCGGCCCTGCTCGACGCGTACAGCATCTCGCTGGCCGGTTCCGCGCTGGCCCTGGGGCTGCTCGCGGTCAGCGTCACCATCCTCACCGGTTACGCCGGGCTGCCCACCCTGGGGCAGACCGCGCCGTTCGCCGTGGGCGCGTACGCCACCGCGAATCTCGCGGACGCCGGGTGGACCGTGGGCCCCGTCCAGATCGTCCTCTCGGCGCTCGCCGCCGCCGTCTTCTCGGCGGTGGTGGGGCCTGCGGTGATCCGGGCCCGTGGCACCACCGTCCTGATGATCACGCTGGCCGTCGGCGAGCTGACCGGCGCGGTCGTCAACCAGCTCAAGTCCGTGACCGGCGGCGCCGACGGACTCGTCGGTTTCCCGGCCACCCAGGCGCTCTGGGGCGGGGAGGGGATGCTGGCGGAGAGCGAGCTGTACACCTACGCCCTGGTCGTCGCCGTCGTCGCGGTGGCCCTCACCCTGCTCGTCCTGCGCTCCCCGGCGGGGAAGCTGCTGACGGGCACCCGGGGCGCCGAGGCGCGGATGCGCGCCTCCGGGCATCCGGTGGGGCGCTATCTGCTGGTGGCCCACATCTGCGCGGGCGCGCTGGCCGGTGTGGGCGGTTCGCTGATGGTGACCGTCCAGCAGTACCTCTCCCCCGCCGACGTCGGGTTCGAGATCGCCGCGTTCGCCCTGCTGGCGGTGGTCATCGGCGGTACGACGTCGGTGATCGGCGCGCTGCTGGGCGCCGGGCTCATCGTCGCCACCCGGGACTGGGTCGCCGGTTCCTGGCCCGGCCACGGACCGCTGCTGCTCGGCGTGCTCTTCGTCGCCACGGTGTACGTGCTGCCGCGCGGGCTCGCGGGTCTGCGCGGCGGATCCGGCGGCGGCAGCGGACCGTCCCCCGACGCGCCCCGGCCGCCGGACCGGCCGACGCCCGTTCCCACCTCGGCCCCCGCCGGGAAGGTCTCCCCATGACATCCGAACCGACCACCGCGGCACCGGCATCCGCCACCGCGACCGCCCCGCCGCCGCCCGTGCTGGACCTCACCCGGCTCACCCGCCGGTACGGCACGCTCACCGCGGTCGACGACGTCAGCCTGCGGCTCCCGGCGGGCGCCCGGCACGCCGTCATCGGCCCCAACGGCGCGGGCAAGACCACCCTGCTCAACCTCATCGCGGGCACGGACCGGCCCGACCACGGCACGATCGCTCTCGACGGCGCCGACATCACCCGTACGTCCACCGCCAGGCGCAGCCGCCTCGGCATCGCCCGCAGCTTTCAACAGCCGTCCGTGATCTCCGAGTTGTCGGTGCTGGACAATGTCGTCCTGGCCGGCTGGCCGCACCATCCGAAGCGCCGCGGGGCGTGGCGCAGCCCGTCCCGCTACCGGCAGCACACCGAGTCCGCGGGCCGCCATCTGGAGACCGTGGGGCTGGCGGACCTCGCCCGTCGCCCGGCCTCGACGCTCTCGCACGGGCAGCGCCGCATGCTCGACCTCGCCGCCGCGCTGGCGGGCGCGCCCCGGCTGCTGCTCCTGGACGAGCCCGCGGCCGGACTGACCGACGGCGACATCGGCCGGCTGCTCGGCATCCTCGGCGGTCTGCCGGCGAGCGTGGCGGTCATCCTGGTGGAGCACCACGTCGAGGTGGTCGCCCAGATCGCCTCGACGGTCACGGTGCTGGCCGCCGGAAGGGTGCTCGTCACCGGCGAGACCCAGGAGGTGCTGGCGCACCCCGAGGTCCGCGCCGCCTACCACGGCACCGGCCCGGGAGCGGCCGCGACCGAAGCGGCACCCGTCACCGAAGTGAGAGGATGACCGGCCCCCGATGCTCGAACTCACCGGCCTGACCGCGGGCTACCACGGCGGCACCGTCCTCCACGCGCTCGACCTGTCGGTGTCCGCCGGCACGGTCCATGCCGTCGTCGGCCACAACGGCGCCGGCAAGACCACCCTCGTCCACACCGTCGCCGGCCTGATGCGGCCGAGCGCCGGAACCGTCACCCTGGACGGCCGCGAGGTGACGGGCCGGCCCGCGCACCGGATCGCCCGCGCCGGGATCGGGCTCGTACCGCAGGGCCGACGGGTGTTCGCCGGACTCACCGTCGAGGAGCACCTGCGGCTGTCCTACCGTCCGCCGCGCCGCGGTGACACGACGCGCCCCAGCGTGTGGACCCCCGCGCGGGTCCTGGAACTGCTGCCCCGGCTGGGCGAGCGCCGGGGCAACCGGGGTACGGATCTGTCCGGCGGCGAGCAGCAGATGCTGGCGCTGGCCCGCGCGTTGCTCGGTTCGCCACGGGTGCTGCTGCTCGACGAGCCGACCGAGGGCCTCGCGCCGGTCCTCGTCCGGCAGGTCCACGAGCTGGTGACGACGCTGGCCGCGGAGGGCATCGCCGTCCTGCTGGTGTCCCCCAGCCCCGCCCAGGCCGCCGAGTGCGCCCGTACGCTCACGGTCCTCACCTCGGGGCGGGTGACGCTGCGCATGTCCGGTGCGGACGCCCGCGCCGACGCCACCGCGCTGCACGCGGCGCTGGAGCTGGCCCCGACGGCGGCCTGAGACGCGACGGCCGTACGGGCACGGGCGCGGTGACCCCGTGAGACGCGAGGTCACCGCGCCCGTGCCGCGCGCACTCCGCGCCTACCCGGCCTTCATGCTGTGACCGCCGAAGCCGCTGCGCCGGTCGGAGCCCTTGTTCTGGTCCTGCCACCAGGTGTCGAACTCGGCCTGGCCCATGGCGGACCAGTCCGGGGTGTTCTCGACCTGCGCGGCGCCCATCCGGCGGGCGAGCGCGACCATGGCGGACCCGACGGGCCCGCGCCCGGCGTCGTACCCCTCCAGGACCTCCTTCCAGCTGCCCCCGGCCTTCCAGGCGGCCTCCAGCGCGGTGGCGTCCTGGAGCGCCTTCACGCTGCCGCCGCCGATGTGCGGGCGGGCGACGCTGGCGGCGTCACCGACGAGCGCCATCCGTCCGGAGGTGTAGTGCGGCACCTCCAGGTCGTAGATGGGCTGGATGAAGGTGGTGTCGGCGGGGGTGCGGAGCACCCTGGAGGCCCAGTACGGCGGGAAGTTGTCGGCGACCAGGGCGCGAAGGCGCGCGGTGAGCTCGGAGTTGAGCCGGCCCGGCGGCAGTGAGGTGGGCGTCCGCAGGTCGGGGTGGAGGCCGTCGGCCTGCGGCGGCGCGGTGTAGAGCACCCAGTTGAGCCGGTGGCCGCCGACGCCGTCCGGGATGCGGTAGATCATGCAGTGGCCGCCGGGGAAGACGATGTTGTGTGCGTCGTTGCCGTCCGACGGAAGGTCCGCGACGTCCGACGAGGTCCCGCGCCAGCCGATGTATCCGGCGTACGTGGCGTCCGCGCCGGGGAACATGGCCTCGCGGACGACGGAGCGGTATCCGTCGGCCCCGATCACCACGTCGAAGTGCTCCTCGTACCCGTCCGCGAGCCGCAGCGTCACCCCGTCGGCGTCCGGCTCCACCCCGGTGACCACCGCACCGGACCGGTAGGTGACCTCCTCGGGCACCCGGCGGCGCAGCTCGCTCCACAGCGAGCCCCAGCTGTAGGCCCGGAAGGGGAACGGCTGCTCGCCGACGGCCCGGCCGTGGTCCGCCTCGCCGTCGCGCACGCTCCACACCCGCCGGGTCAGCGGCGCCCAGGGCATCTCCGGCGCGACGTACCCGGCCTCCCGCAGCTCCTCGTACCGGTCGCTCTGGAGGGCGATGCCCACCCCTCGGTCCCGGAGCCGGTCGTCGGCCCGCTCCAGGACGGTGATCCGCTCCGCTCCCCCGCGCGACGCGGCCAGGGCCGCGGCACACCCCGCTATGCTGCCGCCGACCACGGCGACGCTGCCTCCACGCATGACTGGCGCTCCACTCACTCGGTGTTCCGGCTGTCCCGGCCGCCCGGCGGACGCACTTCTCGTGGCGGCCTTCTCAATGGCGGCGCGGCAGGGCGTAAACCGCCCTGTTTCAGGACCTGTTGACCGGCCCATGACGTGAGGTCAGGGCCGGACCGGATCCTATCGGGCGAGGAACGCCCGGCTCCGGGCGGTGCGTGCCCGGCCGGCGGGCCGGCGGGGGCGCGTGCTCCGGACGGCCGCGCCCGCGCTGCGCGCACACCCGGCCGCCCTTACTGTCTGTGCTGACGTCGTCACCCGGGGAGCCGGTCGTCGCCGTGGCCCGCACCCGGCGGGGCGCCCGTCCCGCCCCCGTACAGGAGGAGCCCATGCCGGAGCTGTTCATCGATGGCCAGTGGACCGCGGCCGCCGGGGGGCGGAAGCGGGAGATCCGCTGTCCGGCCGACGGCACGCCGGTGGCCGAGGTCGACGAGGGCGGGGCCGAGGACGCCGCAGCCGCCGTCGCGGCGGCCCGGCGCGCCTTCGACCAGGGGGTCTGGCCGGGGACACCGGCCGCCGAGCGGGGGCGGCTGCTGCTGCGGGTGGCGGAGCTGCTGGAGCGGGACAAGGACGTCTTCGCCCGGGCCGAGTCGCTGGACACGGGGAAGCGGCTGGTCGAGAGCGCCTACGACATGGACGACATCGCGAACTGCTTCCGGTACTTCGGCAACCTCGTCGCGGCCGGGGACGCGGGCCGGGTCGTCGACACCGGGCTCGCGGACGTCGACAGCCGGATCGTGTACGAGCCGGTCGGCGTCTGCACGCTCATCACGCCGTGGAACTATCCGCTGCTCCAGACCGCCTGGAAGGTCGCCCCGGCGCTCGGGGCCGGCAACACGTTCGTCCTCAAGCCGAGCGAGCTGACCCCGCACACCGCCATCCTCCTCATGGGGCTGCTGGCCGAGGCCGGGCTGCCGGACGGGGTCGCCAATCTGGTGCTCGGGGCGGGAGGTGTGGTGGGGGCGCCGCTGACCGAGGATCCGCGGGTGGACCTGGTGTCGTTCACCGGCGGGCTCGTGACCGGGCGGCGCATCATGGCGGCCGCCGCGCCCACCGTGAAGAAGGTCGCCCTGGAGCTGGGCGGCAAGAATCCGAACATCGTCTTCGCCGACGCCGATTTCGACACCGCCGTCGACTACGCGCTGATGGCGGTCTTCCTGCACTCGGGGCAGGTCTGCTCCGCCGGGGCGCGGCTCCTCGTCCAGGACGAGCTGCACGACCGGTTCACCGACGAGCTGGTGGCGCGGGCGGGCCGGATCAGGCTCGGCGGGCCGTTCGACGAGGAGGCGCGCAGCGGGCCGCTGATCTCGGCCGCGCACCGCGACAAGGTCGAGGCGTACGTGGCGGAGGGCATCGCCGAGGGCGCGGTGCTGCGCTGCGGGGGCGCGCGGCCCGAGGATCCGGCGCTGGCGGGCGGCTTCTACTACCCGCCCACCGTGCTGGACGAGTGCGCCACCTCGATGTCCGTGGTGCAGGACGAGTCGTTCGGTCCGGTGCTCACGGTCGAGCGGTTCCGGGACGAGGACGACGCGGTCCGGCTGGCCAACGACACCGTGTACGGGCTGGCGGGCGCGGTCTGGACGCAGGACGGCGGGCGCGCCCACCGGGTGGCCTCGCGGCTGCGGGCGGGCACCGTGTGGATCAACGACTTCCACCCGTACGTACCGCAGGCGGAGTGGGGCGGTATGAAGCAGTCCGGCTTCGGCCGCGAGCTGGGTCCGGCCGGTCTCGCCGAGTACCAGGAGGCCAAGCACATCTGGCGCAATGTCGCGGCGGTCCCCCAGCGGTGGTTCGAGTGAGCGGCGCCAAGGGCCCCGAAGGGCGGGCGGTGCCGGACAGCAGCCATGACGACGACGCGCTCGGCGAGCTGGGCTACAAGCCCGAACTCCGGCGCACGCTCGGCAACTTCCACACCTTCGCCGCCGGGATCAGCTACATCTCGATCCTGACCGGCACCTTCCAGCTGTTCTACTTCGGCGTCAGTTTCGGCGGCCCCGCCTACTGGTGGTCCTGGCCGATGGTCTTCTGCGGGCAGCTGATGGTGGCCCTGTGCTTCTGCGAGCTGGCCGCCCGCTATCCGGTGGCCGGTTCGGTCTACAACTGGGCCAAGAAGATGGGCGGTCCGCACGTCGGCTGGCTCGGCGGCTGGATGATGATGACGGCCACCATGGTCACCCTGTCGGCGGTGGCGCTGGCGTACCAGATCACGCTGCCGCAGATCGACGACTGGTTCCAGTTCGTGGGCGACGGCAGCGGCAAGAACGACCAGGCGGCCAACGCCGTCCTGCTGGGCACGGTGCTCATCCTGTTCTCCACGCTGGTGAACGCGTTCGGCGTGAAGCTCATGGCCCGGATCAACTCCGCGGGCGTCTTCATCGAGCTGATCGCCGCCGTGGCCCTGATCATCTTCCTGGCCGCCCACATCACCCGGGGCCCCAGCACCGCGCTGACGGAGACGTACGGGCTGGGCAGCGGGCAGTCGCTGGGCTACTTCGGCGCGTTCCTCACCGCGTCGCTGGCCTCGGCCTATGTGATGTACGGCTTCGACACCGCGTCCTCGCTCGGCGAGGAGTCGCACAACCCGGGCCGCAACGCGCCCCGCGCCATTCTGCGGGCGCTCATCGCGTCCTTCCTGATCGGTGCGTTCATCCTGCTCTTCGCGCTGCTCTCGGTGCCGGACCTGCACGCCGAGGAGCTGTCGACGGGCGGTCTGCAGTACGTGGTGCTGGCGACGCTCGGCGACACCGTCGGGGAGATCTTCCTCTGGGCGGTGGTCGTCGCGATCACGGTCTGTGTGCTGGCCGTGCAGGCGGCCGGGATCCGGCTGATGTTCGCCATGGCCCGGGACAACAACCTGCCCGCCGGATCGAAGCTGGCCCGGGTCAGCCCCCGCTTCAAGACACCGGTGGTGCCCGCCGTGCTGATCGGGGTGGTGGGCGTCGTGATCCTGGTGGTGAACATCAACCAGCCGCAGATCTTCTCGGTGATCACCAGTATCGCGATCATCATGATCTACGTGGCCTATCTGCTGGTCACCGTGCCCATGCTGCTGCGCCGGCTGCGCGGCGGCTGGGAGCCGCGCGAGGGCGCGTTCTCGCTGGGCCGCTGGGGGCTGCCGGTCAATGTGCTCGCGGTGCTCTGGGGCACGGCTATGTCGCTCAACCTGGCCTGGCCGCGCGCCGAGGTGTACAACGCGACCGGTCCGCAGCACTGGTATCTGCGGTGGGGCGCGTTCCTGTTCATCGGCGTCGTCGCGCTCGGCGGCTTCGCCTACTACTGGTTCGTCCAGCGGCACCGGACCGGAGTCCTCGCCGAGCACCGGTTCGAGGCCCAGGACGACCCCACCGCCC
>MUNB01000304.1 GCA_002154345.1 Streptomyces griseus | reverse complement strand
GCGTTCACCCGGTCCATTGTGGCCGGTGCGCGGGTGTGGGCCGGCCGGGGGACGGGGCCGGTCCGCTCGCGGTGTCGGGGCCGGAGACGGGCCGACGGCTGGCAGGATGCGGCGCCATGCAGCTAGTACGACAAAACGAAAAATCAGCCATGAAGCGGCACAGATCCGGCGTCGTCGTGCTGGCGGCCCTGCTGGCCGCCGCCGTCGCCTCCGGGTGCGCGGCGGAGACGGGCGGCAGCGGCACGGGAGCCCCCGGCGGACCCGCGAAACCCGCCGCCGGCCAGCAGGGCGAGGCCGCCCCGCAGGCCGGGCCCGCCCGCGCCCTCGACACGTACGCCGAGGCGCTCCGGAAGAAGCAGGCCGCACGGGCCGTCGCCGCGAAGAAGTGGGGCCTCGCCAAGACCCCGCTCGCGGCCCCCGAGCCGCCGAGGACGAAGCCGACCATCACCACCCGCAAGGGCTTCGAGGTCCGGGACGACAAGGGGCTGCCGCCCGTCTTCACCACCGTCCCCACCAAGGAGAAGATCGTCTTCCTGACGATGGACGACGGGGCGGAGAAGGACCCCGAGCTGCTGCGGATGATGACCGAACTCTCCATCCCGTACAGCGCGTTCCTCAGCGACTACGTCACCAACGACGACTACGGCTACTTCAAGAAGATGCAGCAGCGCGGGGTGACCATCAGCAACCACACCCTCAACCACCGCTATCTGCCCGGCCTCTCCTACGCCGAGCAGAAGCGGGAGATCTGCGGCCAGCAGGAGAAGATCCTCAAGCACTACGGGAAGCGGCCGACCCTCTTCCGCCCGCCCTACGGCAACTACAACCGCGACACCCTCGTCATCGCCAAGTCCTGCGGGATCACCGCCGTACCGCTGTGGTCCTCCGAGGCCTTCCCCGACCACATGGAGTGGCGCGAGTGGGACCGGGACCTGCACCCCGGCGACATCGTCCTCACCCACTTCCGGGGCAAGGGCGACTGGAAGGGCTCGATGCCCGACATGATCCGCCGGGTCATGAAGACCATCACGGACAAGGGGTACGCGGTGGCGAAGCTGGAGGACTACGTCTGACCGGAGCCCTTCCCCGCACTCCGGCCCCGTAGCCCTTGCACTCCGGCCCCGAATGCGCGCTCAGCCTCCGCTGCGCGCGCATTCGGCGTTGTCGCCGCCGCTGCGGCAGGGCGGGGAGTTCCAGGTGGGAGCCGGTTCCGGAGCCTCCCGGCCGCTTCCCTGCACGGCGGACGCCAGGACCGTGACGCCCAGCGCCACCGCGACCACCACCTGCGTCCCGCCGGACCAGTACCACCCGCTCCGCAGCAACCCCACGGCGACGCAGGCGACCAGGAGGGTCAGGGCGACCAGGGCGACGATCGGCGTCCAGTCCGCGCCCGGGTCCGCGGGCGGAGGTGCGGACATCTTGCCCTCGGCCGCCCCGCGCGACCGTGCCAGGCCCCGCAGCCCCAGCCACAGCGCCAGCAGCGCACCGAGCGCCACCTCCGCGACCACCAGCAGCAGGCCCACCAGCGGATCCGCGCACCCGCCCGGGTCCGACGACTGCCACCGCGATGCGGGTCTCTCGTCGGGGCGTCCCGGCAGGCGGCTCTCGGGGTGCGTCATCTCCGTACCGTCGTACGGAACACCGCGCTCCGTCCCCACGTTGTCCGGACGGTGACCCGACGGAGTCCTGACCGAGCCCTGATCGAGCCGCGATCGAGACGGCGCGAGGGTGGTGAATTGGCACTCCGCTTGACCGAGTGCTAATCGCGGTCATAGTCTCGGGTCTGGCACTCCCCCCTGGAGAGTGCCAGCACCACCTTTGCGCGACAGGGCAGGTCCGGCACCCGCGACGACGGATCGGTCTGGTCGCCGCCCACAGACTGTTAAACCCCGTGAGATCTCCGAAGGGGGAGACCGGATCGTGTCGACCACCAGCTCCAAGGTTGCGATCAAGCCGCTCGAGGACCGCATTGTGGTCCAGCCGCTCGACGCCGAGCAGACCACGGCTTCCGGCCTGGTCATTCCGGACACCGCGAAGGAGAAGCCCCAGGAGGGCGTCGTCCTCGCCGTGGGCCCGGGCCGCTTCGAGAACGGCGAGCGGCTTCCGCTCGACGTCAAGACCGGCGACGTCGTCCTGTACAGCAAGTACGGCGGCACCGAGGTGAAGTACAGCGGCGAGGAGTACCTCGTCCTCTCGGCCCGCGACGTCCTCGCGATCGTCGAGAAGTAATTCACCCACGTTTGCTTGTGTTCTGCGCCCCTGGCCCCCTGCGAGATAACTAGCCGGGCGGCGAGGGGCGCAGTTCATTTTGAGAGGGATACAGCCCATGGCGAAGATTCTGAAGTTCGACGAGGACGCCCGTCGCGCCCTTGAGCGCGGCGTCAACAAGCTTGCCGACACGGTCAAGGTGACGATCGGCCCCAAGGGCCGCAACGTCGTCATCGACAAGAAGTTCGGCGCTCCCACCATCACCAACGACGGTGTCACCATCGCGCGCGAGGTCGAGCTCGACGACCCGTACGAGAACCTCGGTGCCCAGCTCGTCAAGGAGGTGGCGACCAAGACCAACGACGTAGCGGGTGACGGCACCACCACCGCGACCGTCCTGGCCCAGGCGCTCGTCCGCGAGGGCCTGCGCAACGTCGCCGCCGGCGCCTCCCCGGCCGCCCTGAAGAAGGGCATCGACGCCGCGGTCAAGGCCGTGTCCGAGGAGCTCCTCGCCACCGCCCGCCCGATCGACGACAAGTCCGACATCGCCGCCGTGGCCGCGCTCTCCGCGCAGGACACCCAGGTCGGCGAGCTCATCGCGGACGCGATGGACAAGGTCGGCAAGGACGGTGTCATCACCGTCGAGGAGTCCAACACCTTCGGTCTGGACCTGGAGTTCACCGAGGGCATGGCCTTCGACAAGGGCTACCTGTCCCCGTACATGGTGTCCGACCAGGAGCGTATGGAGGCCGTCCTCGACGACCCGTACATCCTGATCCACCAGGGCAAGATCGGCTCCATCCAGGAGCTGCTGCCGCTCCTGGAGAAGGTCATCCAGGCCGGCGCCTCCAAGCCGCTCCTGATCATCGCCGAGGACGTCGAGGGCGAGGCGCTCTCCACCCTCGTCGTCAACAAGATCCGTGGCACCTTCAACGCCGTCGCGGTGAAGGCCCCGGGCTTCGGCGACCGCCGCAAGGCCATGCTCGGCGACATCGCCACCCTCACCGGTGCGACCGTCATCGCCGAGGAGGTCGGCCTCAAGCTCGACCAGGCCGGTCTGGACGTGCTCGGCACCGCCCGCCGCGTCACCGTCTCCAAGGACGACACGACCATCGTCGACGGCGGTGGCAACACCGAGGACGTCAAGGGCCGCGTCAACCAGATCAAGGCCGAGATCGAGTCCACGGACTCCGACTGGGACCGCGAGAAGCTCCAGGAGCGCCTCGCGAAGCTGGCCGGCGGTGTGTGCGTGATCCGGGTCGGCGCCGCCACCGAGGTGGAGCTCAAGGAGAAGAAGCACCGCCTCGAGGACGCCATCTCCGCCACCCGCGCCGCGGTCGAGGAGGGCATCGTCTCCGGCGGTGGCTCCGCCATCGTCCACGCCGTGAAGGTCCTGGAGGGCAACCTCGGCAAGACCGGCGACGAGGCCACCGGTGTCGCGGTCGTCCGCCGCGCCGCCGTCGAGCCGCTGCGCTGGATCGCCGAGAACGCCGGCCTGGAGGGTTACGTCATCACCTCCAAGGTCTCCGAGCTCGACAAGGGCCAGGGCTTCAACGCCGCCACCGGCGAGTACGGCGACCTGGTCAAGGCCGGCGTCATCGACCCGGTCAAGGTCACCCGCTCCGCCCTGGAGAACGCCGCGTCCATCGCGTCGCTGCTGCTCACGACCGAGACCCTGGTCGTCGAGAAGCCGGCCGAGGAAGAGGCCGACGCCGGTCACGGCGGCCACGGCCACTCCCACTAGTACGGCCCCGTACCTTCCGGTACGGCCGAGGCCCGGTACCCCCGTCGCGGGGGCACCGGGCCTCGGTGCGTTCCGGGCGGCCTACGCCCTGCGCGCCAGGTCGTCCGGGGTGACCGGATCCGCGAACGGCAGCCCGCTCGCGTACCGCGCCACCTCGTCCAGCGCGCAGTCCGCCAGCCGGTGGATCTCGTCGCCCAGCGAACCCGCGACATGCGGCGTCAGCAGCACGTTCGGCAGGTCGTACAGCGGGGATCCGGGCGGCGGAACCTCCGGGTCCGTCACATCGAGGACCGCGTTCAGCCGCCCCGACACCAGCTCCGGCAGCAGCGCGTCCTCGTCGATCAGCGAACCGCGCGAGGTGTTGATCAGCGTCGTCCCGTCCGCCATCGCCGCGAGCTGGGCGGCGCCGATCAGATGCCGGGTCGCGGGCAGCTCCGGCGCGTGGACCGAGACGATCCGGCTCCGGGCGCAGAGCTCGTCCAGGCCCGCCTTCGCCGCGCCGAGCCGCGCCGCCGCCCCCGCGTCCACGTACGGGTCGAAGAGCAGCACGTCCAGGTCGAACGGGCGCAGCAGCTCGATCACCCGGCGGCCGATCCGCGAGGCGCCCACGATGCCCACGCACCGCCGGTAGTTGCCGTGCCCCGCCAGCTCCGCCCGCCAGTCGTGCGGGGCGCGCAGCTGCCGGTAGCGGTGGGCGGCGGGCAGCACGTTCTTCCCGGCGAACAGGATCGCGGCCAGCGTGTACTCCGCGACCGGCAGCGCGTTGGCCCCGGCCGCCGAGGCGACCCGGACGCCCCGCTCCCAGCAGGCCGGGGTGATGTGGTGCTTGACGCTTCCCGCCGCGTGGACGACGGCCCGCAGCCGGGGCGCGGCGGCGAGGACGCCGGCGGTCAGCGGGGGCGCGCCCCAGCAGGTGATGAGCAGTTCCGCCTCGGCGAGCGCGGCCGCCACCTCGGGTTCCGGGTCGGTCAGTCGGTGCGCGACGAGCGCCGGGTCGGTGTCCACGAGCGCGGTGAGCCGGTCCCGTTGTACGGGGGTGAAGAGGCGGTCCGCGATGCCGGGGCCCATGGCGAGGAGGGCGGTGGGGGTGGGGGTCACTTGAGGCTCCCTGCGGTCAGGCCCGCCTTCCAGTGCCGCTGGAGCAGGACGAAGGCGATGATCAGCGGCGTGACGGCGAGGAGCGAGCCGGTCACGACCATCGGGTAGAACGTCGGGTCGGCGTTGGCGTTGCTGTGCCAGTTGTAGAGGCCCAGGCTCAGCGGATAGAGGTCCTTGTCCGAGAGCATCACCAGCGGGAGGAAGAAGTTGTTCCAGATCGCGGTGAACTGGAAGAGGAACACGGTCACGAACCCCGGCATCACCATCCGCAGGCCGACCGACCAGAAGGTGCGCAGCTCACCGGCCCCGTCGATCCGGGCGGCCTCCAGGACCTCGTCGGGTATGTAGCCCGCGCTGAAGATCCGGGACAGATACACGCCGAACGGGTTGACCAGCGCCGGGATCAGCACCGCCCAGTAGGTGTTGACGGTGCCGGTCTCGACCGCCAGCAGATACAGCGGCAGGGAGAGGGCGGTGGAGGGCAGCAGCACGCCCAGCAGCACCAGGGCGAACAGCTTCTCCTTGCCCCGGAAGCGGTACTTGTCGAAGGCGTACCCGGCGGCGACGCTGACCAGCGAGCAGCCGAGCGCCCCGAGGCCCGCGTACAGCAGCGAGTTGCCGTACCACCGGAAGTAGATGCCGTCCTGGTAGGACGTCAGCTCGGAGAGGTTGTGCCCGAGGTCGAAGCCCTCGAAGGAGAAGACATCGCCGCCCAGCAGGTTCCCGGCGTCCTTGGTGGCCGCCGTCAGCAGCCAGATCAGCGGGAACAGCGTGTACACGGCGGCGATCAGCAGAACGACGTTGACCGTCGTCTTCGACAGCCATCGGCCGGAGGTCATCGGCGTGCCTCCTTCCTGCGGTTGGCGAAGCGCGTGACGACGAAGGACAGGACGGCGGCGACCAGGGCGATCAGGACGGACGCGGCGGCGGCGAGACCGTAGTCGTTGCGCTCGAAGGCGGCGCTGTACGCGTACATGTTCGGGGTCCAGGTGCTGGTCACAGCCGAGCCCGAGCCACGGCTGAGGATCAGCGGTTCGGTGAACAGCTGGAGCGAACCGATGATCGTGAAGAGCAGGACCATCACCAGCGACGAGCGGATCAGGGGGAGTTTGACCGAGAAGGCGATCCGCCAGTTCCCCGCGCCGTCGACGGTCGCCGCCTCCAGCAGCGAGCGGTCCACGGCCTGGAGGGCGGCGTAGAAGATCACCACGTTGTAGCCGAGCCACTGCCACAGCGCGATGTTCACGATGGAGGGCAGCGCGCCCTCGGAGGAGAAGAAGTCGAAGCCGAAGCCGCCGGCCTCCATGGCGGCGACGACCGGGCTGAGCTGCGGGGTGTAGAGGTAGATCCAGATCAGCGCGGCGATCAGGCCGGGGATGGCGTGCGGGAGGAACAGCGCCAGCTGGAAGAAGCGGCGGGCGCGGGCCAGCGCGGTGTCCAGCAGCAGCGCCAGCACGATCGCGCCGCCGCCCATCAGCGGGATGTAGAACGCGCAGTAGCCGAGCAGCACCCAGAAACCGTCGCGGAACGCCTGGTCGCCCAGGGCCGTCGCGTAGTTGCCGAGCCCGTCGAAGACGGTACGGGGACCGTCGAAGCCCAGGCCGGACTGCTTCTCGGTGAAGAGGCTGAGCCAGAGCGCGTAGCCGACCGGGACGATCATCGCCACGGTGAACAGGGCGAAGAAGGGGGCGAGGAGCGTGCCCGCCGCCAGCCGGGTCCGGGCCCTGGTGCTGAGCGCCGTGGACCGGCGGCCGGTGCGGGCGGTGTCCCGGGGCGGCGTGGTGCGCGGCCCCGGCACCCCGGGGCGGCGTTCGGTGTCCTGGGTGCTCATGAGCCCTCCGCCACCTTCAGGCCGCGCTTCCGCAGGTCGGCGACGGTGGCCTCGTGGGCCCGCCGGATCGCGCGCGGCAGTGTCGAGCCGCCGCCGACGACCTCGCCCAGCTCGTCGCCCAGCGCGGCGTTGGTCGCCCCCGGGCTCGGGCCCCACACCCAGTCGGGCCCGATGGACCTGCCCGCCTCCTCGAACAGCCCGTACAGGTCCTGACCGCCGTAGAAGCTCGTGTCGAACGCCTTCCTCGCGATCGGCACCATGGCGGGGGAGGCGGGCAGGGCGCTCGATGTGCTCGCCCCGATCCGGGCCTTGATCGCGTCCTCGTGCGTCGACATCCACAGCGCGAACTCGACGGCGGCCGCCGTCCTGGTGCTGCCCTTGCTGACGGCGAACGTGGAACCGCCGATCATCCCGCTGGCCGGCCGGTCCGCCTCCTGGCTCGGCAGCCGTACCGCCGCCCACTGGCCCTTCTGCTCGGGCATGATGCCCGCGAGCACGCCCGCGCTCCAGGACGCCCCGAGGTAGCCGACGGTGGTGCCCTGCTTGAGGGAGCCGGTCCACTCGGGGCTGAACGAGGAGGCGGTGGAGACGAGCCGGTCGTCGATCAGGCCCTGCCAGTACGCGGCGGTGCGCTCGGAGGCGGGGTCGGTGGTGTCGATCCGCCAGGCGTCGGTCCCGGCCCGGAACCACTGCGCGCCCGCCTGCCACGCCATGGCCTGGAAGAACGTCGGGTCGTCGGGGAAGAAGGTGGCGATCCTGGTTCTCGGTGAGGCCTTCTTCACCTGCTCCGCCGCGCTCCGGAAGTCGTCCCAGGTGGCGGGCGGTTCGATGGAGTGCTCGGTGAAGAAGTCCTTGCGGTAGTAGAAGATCTGCGGCGCGGCGTCGAAGGGGACGGCCCAGTTCTTGCCGCCGAGCGTCGTCATCTCGATCGTCTGCGGCAGGAACTTCTTCCTGACGTCCTCGGTCAGATAGGGGCTGATGTCCTGCAGCGACCCCTGGCTGACGAACGCGGACAGCTGCGGATACTCGATGGAGAGCAGATCGGGGGCGATGCCCGCCTTCACCGCGTTGGCGATCTTGGGGTAGCCGCCGAGACCGCCCGAGGGTATCTCCTCGAACTCCACCCGGATCGTGTCGTGGGTGGCGTTGAACGCGTCCACGACCTCCTGGGATCCCTTCGTCCATGCCCAGAAGGACACGGTCACCGGGTCGTCGGCGGTACCTCGGGCGCGGGAGTCGTCGGCGCCGCCGCACGCCGTGACGACGGCGAGAGCGGTGGCGGCGCCGACCAGCGCATGGACGGGACGGGACCAACTGCGGCTCACGGCATGGCTCCTGTACGGGCGGACAGTACGAGCTGGGTAGCCGCGATATTTCGATTCCGCCTGAGCGAAGTCAAGAGCGAAAGATTGAATGATCGAATAATGATCGATTCAGGAAGGGGTGAAGAGGGTCAGATCGCCGCAAGACGGTCGGCGTCGCCCGCCCCCGGCCGCCCGCAGGACTCCCGCACCCGCAGCGCCGGCAGCAGCGCCACCCGCCGCCGGGGCGAAGGCCCGTCCCCGCCCGGATACCGGGGCCCGGCCAGCCGCTCCACCAGCAGCTCCGCCGCACTGCGCCCCACCTCCCGCTTGGGCGGGGCCACCGCGCTCAGCGGGGTGTCGGCGAGCGCCGCGACCTCGTCGTCGTACGTGACCAGCGCCAGGTCCCCGGGGACCCGCACCCCCAGCTCGGCCAGCCGGCGCACCAGCCGGATGGCCTCCTCGTCGTTGTGGACCAGCACCGAGCTCGCCCGCCCCTCGCGCACCGCGGCCCGCACCGCCTGCGCCGACCGCTCGAAGAGCGCCGGATCACGGTCGGCGGAGACCGTCGCGATCAGCGGTTCCGTCCCGGCGAGGCCCAGCGCGGCCAGCGCCCGCGTGAACCCGGTCCGTACCGCCAGGGCCGTCGGGCTGTCCGAACGGGCCACCAGCATCGGCGTCCCGTGCCCCAGCCGCACCAGGTGCCGAACGGCGAGCAGTACCCCGTGCGCGTGGTCCGAGCCCACCTGGTCCAGGCCCTCCAGCGGGCTGCCGGGCGCACCCCTCCGCTCCACCAGCACCTTCTCGCCCGGCAGCCGGGCTATCCACTCGCCGTACCGCTCCGGGTGCTTCGGCTCCGTCCAGCTCGGCGCCAGCAGCAGCCCCTGCGCCCCGGCGGCCAGCAGCCCGGCCGCGTGCGCCGCGTCGTCCTCGGGGCGGTAGTCGGTGACCCGCAGGATCAGCCGCGCGCCGAGCCGGGCGGCCGCCTCGTGGGCGCCCCGGATCACCTCGGCGAAGTAGTAGGCGGCGGCCGGGGCCAGCATCCCGATCACCGGGCCGCCGCCCGCCGGCGTACCGGCCGGGCCCCGGTCGGCGGGCCAGGACACCGAACCGTGCGCCCGCTCCAGCAGCCCCCGGGAGGCCAGCGCCTCGACATCGCGCCGGGCGGTGACCGTGGCGACGCCGAGCCGGTCCGCCAGGTCGGAGACCCGTACGGTGCCGCGCTCGCGTACCAGGTTCAGCAGCCGGTCATGACGTTCAGCAGCACCTTCGCGCACGGAGACAGCCCCCTGGAGCAGAATGATCGAACCCTGAGCAACGGGCGATCATTCGATCACAGGGCGGCCGGACGCGGGAGGGGCGGAGCGATTCCCGTACCGCCACCGCCCTACTGCCCTACTGCGGGCCGTACTTGCGCCCCGTCCGCGAGGTGACCCCGCCGAGCAGCCCGCGCGGGGTCACCTTCACCAGCCCCATCAGCGCCTTGTAGCGCGGGTCCGGGATCGACACCGTCCGGCCCTTGGCCAGATCCGCCAGCGCCGAGGACACCAGCTTGTCCGCGTCCAGCCACATCCAGTTCGGGATGTTGTCCGTGCCCATTCCGGCCCGCTCGTGGAACTCCGTCCGCACGAACCCGGGGCACAGCACCATCAGCCGCACCCCCGACCCGGCCAGATCCCGCGCCGCGCCCTGGGTGAACTGCACGACCCACGACTTCGACGCCCCGTACGTACCGCGCGGCACGAACGCGGCGACGGACGCCACGTTGACGACCCCGCCCCGGCCCCGCTCCCGCATCCCGGCGACGGCCGCCGAGGTCAGCCGCAGCACCGCCTCGCAGTGCACCTTCAGCATCGTCAGCTCATCGGCCATGGACACCTCCAGGAAGCGCCCCTTGTTGCCGAACCCGGCGTTGTTGACCAGCAGATCGATCGGATGCGTGCGCTCCGCGAGCCGCTTCTCGACCGCCTCGATCCCGCCGTCCGTGGACAGGTCGGCGCTCAGCACCTCGGCCTCGATGCCGTGCCGGTCGTGCAGCTCCGTGGCCTGCTCGCGCAGCCGTGCGGTGTCCCGCGCCACCAGCACCAGGTTGTGCCCCTGGGCCGCGAGCCGCCGCGCGAACGCGGCCCCGATACCCGCCGTCGCGCCCGTGATCAGTGCAGTCGTCATACGCGGCACGTTAGTGCCCCGCCCGGCCCGGGACGACACCCGCCCGGCCCGGCCGGGGGAGACCCCGCGGTCCGGGTCAGGGCGCCCCCGGGGCGAAGGACAGCATGCGGGCCTCGCGCACGGGTTCGCGGTCCTCGTCACCGCTCATGTGCGTCGAGGTCAGGACGAGCCGTCCGTCGACGTAGGCCGTGTGCCCCATGGACATCTCGTACTCCCACTTCGCGGTCGCCACCGGGTGCTTCACGACGTTCGTCTCGGTGCCGGCGCCGCGCGGGCCCATCAGGAAGGTCCGGCCCGGGCTGCTCGGTCCGGCCGCCTCGTAGATGAGCATCGACGTGCCGCCCTCCGCGCGCAGGGGATAGAGCCTCCGGAGCCGGTTGTCCTTGATCCCCCACAGGAACTTCCCGGTCTTCACGCCGTACGCGCCGGCCTGGTCCTGGCCACCCAGCATGATGAGGCCCTTGTCGACCGAGGCGCCCCGGCAGGGCTGGATGTTCCCGCCCGATCCGGTTCCCGCGCACTCCTCGAAGCCCTTGTCCCGCGCGTCGAAGGTGACGCGGTGCTTGCCCTTGGGGTCCAGGACCGTGATCCGCCAGTCGGACGCGGTGTCCTTGTCGTTGTAGATGGTGAAGACGACCGGGTCCATGGAGATCAGACTGCCGAACCTCCAGCCGGTCTTCATCCGGTAACGCCACAGCACCTTGCCGGTGCGCGGGTCGAGTTCGCGCAGCTGGCCGTAGTTCTTGCCCCGCTCGACGGCGATCATGCACTCGGAGCTCACCAGGAGCCGGGACGGTCCGCCCGCCACATCGTCGGGGACGCACGTGTTCTTGTTCTCCCGGGGGACCTCGTAGAGCTTGCTCCCGTCGCCCATCCGATAGGTGACGACTCGTTGGCCCCGGGCGACGGAGAGGACGTCGCCGCTGATGGCGCTGTAGACGATGAACGTGTCGTCCTCGTCACCGGGCTCGTCGAGCTTCTTGTGCCACCCCTGCTTCCCCGTCTTCAGATCGATCATCTGCATCTGGTTGCAGAGATTGTTCCGCTCGTTGTCGGGCCTCTCGTTCCGGAAGACCACGACCTTGCCGTCGGGCGTCGGGTTGGCCGGTGTCTCGCACACTGCGGACGGCAGCGTCACGCTCCAGACCTCGGCGCCGTCCGAGAGCCGGTAGGCCGTCACCTTCCGGTACAGGGCCTGGACGGCGGTGTCGCCGACGATCCACAGGTCGTGGACCTTGTTGATCTGCTTGGGCAGGTCGGTCCTGTCATCGGCGATCCACGCCGCCGCCTCACCCGGCTTCCGTGCCGCCGCGACCTCTGCCGTCGTCGGAATGCGGCTCAGCTCCGGGGCGCCGGCCGCGGGCGTACGGGACGGGGACGCCGGTCCGGAAGGGCCGGGCGACTTCTTCGCCACGGGCTTCGTGGGCTCGTCCCGTCCCCGGTCGGTGACGGCGTACACCCCGCCCGCCACCACCGCGAGCACCAGCACGACGACCGCCGCGACGACCGGGCCCCGGCCGAACCGCCGACGACGCGGTGGCGGCGGGGGAGGAGGCGGCCCGAACCCCGCCGCCGCGCCGCCCTCCGAGGCGTACGGGTTGCCGGGAACGGGCTGCTGCGGCGGGCCCGGGTGGTACCAGGGCTGCTGCGGGTCGGGCATGGTCTTCCCCCTGAGACGTGCCACGCGGCGCGAAAACTGCTTCTCGGACGCAAGGTCCCTGGTGGTGGACGCGCCGCGCGCCGGTCCAGTTCCCGCTCAACGCCCCGGCCCTTCGTGAGGAGTGACGCCACGTCACCGCGCCGGGGCGCCGTTCTCGTACGCGACCGTCCCGCCCGGCCCTCAGCCCTGCCGCGCGGCGTACTCCCGGGCCTTGCGCAGCGCCTCGGGGTGCAGCGCCTCCCCGGCGGCCAGCAGCGCGGGCAGCAGGGTGCGTTCGGTGGTCACCGCCCGGAACTGCAGGGCGGCGGTCACCTCGTGGTCCGGCCGGTGCACGATCTCGACGGGGTCGCCCGCGCGGACGGTCCCCGGCTCGATCACCCGCAGATAAGCGCCGGTGACGCCCTGCTGGGTGAACCGCCGCACCCACCCCTTCTCGCCGAGGTGGTGGGCGAAGGTCCGGCACGGAATGCGGCCCGAGGTCACCTCCAGCACCAGGTCCGCGCCCACCCGCCAGCGCTCGCCGATCAGCGCGCCGCTGACGTCGAGCCCCAGCGTCGTGAAGTTCTCGCCGAACACGCCGTTGGCCAGCTTCCGGCCACCCAGCTCCTGCTCCCAGGCGTCCAGGTCCTCCCGGGCGAAGGCGTACACCGCCTGGTCGCTGCCGCCGTGATGGCGCAGGTCGCACACCGCGTCACCGGTGAGTCCGCTGCCGCCGACGCCCTTGGGGCCGGGGTCGCCCACCTTGACCGGGCCCTCCACCGGTCGCTTGTCGATCCCGGTGAGCCCTCCGGGCCCGTCGGCCTGCGCGGAGTGGCGGGGTTGGCCGGTATTCACGGTCAGCAGCTTCATGCGGTCACGCTAACGGCCCCCGAACCCAAAGGGCCACCTCATTAATTCGCCCCGACTCCAAGAATTTCTTATGCTGGAGAGGTGATCGAAGCTCGCCACCTCCGTGTCCTGCGCGCCGTGTCCACCACCGGCTCGTTCTCCGCCGCCGCCCGCGAACTCGGCTGCACCCAGCCCGCCGTCAGCCAGCAGATGAAGGCCCTGGAAGCCTCCGCGGGCACCACGCTGCTGATCCGCACCGGACGCGAGATGCGCCTCACCCAGGCCGGCGAGGCGCTGGTGCGGCACGCCTCCGGCATTCTCGCCGGGCTGACCGCCGCCGAGGAGGAGGTGGCCGCCATCGCCGGGCTGCGGGCCGGCCGGGTCCGGCTGGTCTCCTTCCCCAGCGGCAGCTCCACCCTGGTGCCGGGGGCGCTGGCCGCCCTGCGCGCCGAACACCCCGGGACCCGGGTGTCGCTCGTCGAGGCCGAGCCGCCGCGCTCGGTGGACCTGCTGCGCGAGGGCGACTGCGACATCGCGCTGGCGTTCCGTTACGGGGCGACCGGCGGTGAATGGGACGACCTGGTGGTCCGGCCGCTGCTCACCGACCGGCTGATCGGCCTGGTCCCGGACGGGCACCGGCTGGCCGGGGCGGCGAGCGTGTCCATCGGCGAGCTGGCCGAGGAGTCGTGGATCGCGGGCTGCCCGCGCTGCCGCCGGCAGCTGGTCGAGGTCTGCGAGGAGTCCGGGTTCACCCCGCGCATCGACTTCGCCACCGACGACTACCCGGCGGTGATGGGCCTCGTCGGGGCGGGGCTCGGGGTGGCGGTGCTGCCGGAGCTGGCCGTCGAGTCGGTACGCCCCAAGGGGGCCAGGGCGGTGCCGGTCGAGCCCGCGATCGAGCGGGAGATCGTCGCCCTGACCCTGCCGGACCTGGCCCGGGTCCCTGCGGTGGCGGCCACGCTGGACCAGCTGGCGCGGACGGCCGCGCGCTGAGACCGCGCGGGGCCGCGGCGCCCGCCGGGCCCCGCGGCCCACGGGTGGTGAGGGGTCCGGTCCCGCTGCGGCTGGTCGCGGGCCGGATGGCTGAAGGTCTCGGAGAAACGTTTCTGCGTTCAGTGACGGCGTACGGGTGTCAGGTGGCGCCGGGGCCGTTGGCGGAGGGCGCCGCGGTGATCAGCCGGGTTCTGGCCCGGCCCATCAGCTCTTCGCGCTCGTCCTCCGTCAGGCCGCCCCACACTCCGTAGGGCTCCCTGACGGCCAGGGCGTGCGCCGCGCACTCGGCCCGTACCGGGCACCGCATGCACACCTCCTTGGCGGAGGTCTCGCGGGCACTCCGGGCGGCGCCGCGCTCACCCTCCGGGTGGAAGAACAGGGAGCTGTCCACGCCTCGGCAGGCGGCGAGCAGCTGCCAGTCCCACAGGTCTGCGTTGGGTCCGGGAAGGCGGGAGAAATCTGCCATTGCTTGTCCCCTCGGAGCTGTGCTGCTTCGGAAGCGGCATCCAGGACCGTCTGTGAACGACGGTCTGCTGTGATCGGACCGTCTGTGATCGGTGTGACCGAAGTCTCGACCGTACATCTACGGTGCTAGTAGATGTAAATATGACTGATTGCGAATCTAGCCACAGACACCCTCTAAAGGGAAGAAAAGCTGCCAAATAGGGCACGCCAACGAGTGAAGATTCGGTTGACGGGTGAATCACCCGCGCCGTTCTCCTCCGTACACGGGCCTTCACGTAGAGTGCCGAACCCGACCGCCCGACCCGTAACTCTTTCGAGTGACCGTCGTTAAGAGAACGGATGCGGTTGACGGATATCCGGCTCGGGCACATGTCCGAGGGGGTCAACCGCACAGGTGACGACTTGTATCAGCCTGGAGGCTCAAGGTGACGCGCATCAGCTGCGGAGGACGGTCATGACATCCGTCCTCGTCTGCGACGACTCCCCGCTTGCCCGAGAAGCGCTCCGTCGCGCGGTGGCCACCGTGCCCGGCGTCGAGCGCGTGACGACGGCGGCCAACGGCGAGGAAGTCCTCCGCCGCTGGGGTGCCGATCGTTCGGATCTGATTCTGATGGACGTACGCATGCCCGGTCTGGGGGGTGTGGAGACGGTCCGGCGGCTGCTCTCCGCCGATCCCGGGGCCCGGATCATCATGCTGACCGTCGCCGAGGACCTGGACGGCGTCGCGCTCGCGGTCGCCGCCGGGGCCCGCGGGTATCTGCACAAGGACGCCTCGCGCGCCGAGCTGCGGGCCACCGTCACCCAGGCGCTGGCCGACCCGACGTGGCGGCTCGCCCCGCGCCGGCTGCGGTCCGCCGAGATGGGGGCGGCCCCGACGCTCACCGCGCGCGAGATCCAGGTGCTCGAAGGCATGAGCCACGGCCGCTCCAACGCGGAGATCGGCCGCGAGCTGTTCCTCTCCGAGGACACGGTCAAGACCCACGCCCGACGCCTGTTCAAGAAGCTCGGGGCCTCGGACCGCGCCCATGCGGTGGCCCTCGGATTCCGCTGGGGCCTGGTCCGCTGACGACCGGCCCGGGCCGCGCCCCGTCCGCACACCGGCGGACGGGGTCACGGAGCGGGCCACCGGTTCCACACCCCGTATCCGGGCGCCCGCACAGCGGTGCCATGTGACGCTTCCCGGCCGATGACGCATCCTTGAGTCGTGGAGTTCCTCAGGAACGATTCGGTCGAGCGGAAGGGGAGGGCGCAGGACATGACATCCGGCGCACCCGCTCATAACGCTTCGGTGCACAACTCGGGACGCGATGGAGCGGACCTGACGGCATCAAGGCACCATGGTCCGATGCGCGACGACGAAACCACGGTGATCGGTGCCCTCGTGCACCGGGCCGTCGACGGCGACGCGCAGGCCACCCATGATCTGCTGGCCCATGTACACCCCCTCGCCCTGCGCTACTGCCGCTCCCGGCTGAACCGCCTTCCCGGTGATGCTCGCCACTTCGTGGAGGACCTGGCGCAGGAGGTCTGCGTCGCGGTGCTGATGGCGCTGCCGCGCTACAAGGACACCGGCAGGCCCTTCGAAGCCTTCGTCTTCGCGATCGCCGGCCACAAGGTCGCCGACCTCCAGCGCGCCGCGATGCGCCACCCCGGGTCGACCGCCGTCCCCTCCGATGAGATGCCGGAGCGGCCCGACGACTCCCTCGGCCCGGAGGAGCGCGCCCTGCTCAGCAGCGATGCGGCCTGGGCCAAGAAGCTCCTCGCCAACCTCCCGGAGAACCAGCGCGAGCTGCTGGTCCTGCGGGTCGCGGTCGGGCTGACCGCGGAGGAGACCGGGCAGATGCTCGGGATGTCGCCGGGGGCCGTCCGGGTCGCGCAGCACCGCGCGCTCAGCAGGCTCCGGGCGCTCGCGGAGCAGTAGAGACGCACGTTCCGGCCCTCGCCGAGGGCTCTGTAGGAAGCTACAGAACGGCCAAGTGATCTTGATCGTGGAATGAGACACCCGTGGAGCCCGTTAGCATGGACATCCGCACCGATCAAGGCCATTTGGGGAAGGTGTCATGACTGCAAACGTCGACGGAGTGCCCGAGAAATTCGCGACGCTCGGGTTGACCTACGACGACGTGCTGCTGTTGCCCGGCGCGTCCGAGGTCCTGCCCAACGCGGTCGACACCTCGACCCTCATCTCGCGCAACGTCCGGGTGAACATCCCCCTGCTGTCCGCCGCCATGGACAAGGTGACCGAGGCCCGCATGGCGATCGCCATGGCCCGTCAGGGCGGCGTCGGCGTGCTGCACCGCAACCTCTCCATCGAGGACCAGGTGAACCAGGTCGACCTGGTCAAGCGGTCCGAGTCCGGGATGGTCACCGACCCGATCACCGTGCACCCCGACGCCACGCTCGGCGAGGCGGACGCGCTCTGCGCGAAGTTCCGCATCAGCGGTGTGCCGGTCACCGACGCCGCGGGCAAGCTGCTCGGCATCGTCACCAACCGCGACATGGCCTTCGAGTCGGACCGTACGCGCCAGGTGCGCGAGGTCATGACGCCGATGCCGCTCGTCACCGGCAAGGTCGGCATCTCCGGCGTCGAGGCCATGGAGCTGCTGCGCCGCCACAAGATCGAGAAGCTGCCGCTGGTCGACGAGGCGGGCCTCCTCAAGGGCCTCATCACGGTCAAGGACTTCAAGAAGGCCGAGCAGTACCCGAACGCGGCCAAGGACGCCGAGGGCCGGCTGCTCGTCGGCGCGGCCGTCGGCGCCAGCCCCGAGGCGCTGGAGCGCGCGCAGGCGCTCGCCTCCGCCGGGGTCGACTTCCTGATCGTCGACACCTCGCACGGACACAACAGCAACGCCCTCGCCTGGATGGCGAAGATCAAGTCGAGCGTCGGCGTCGACGTCATCGGCGGCAACGTCGCCACCCGCGACGGCGCCCAGGCCCTGATCGACGCCGGTGTCGACGGTGTGAAGGTCGGCGTCGGACCCGGCTCGATCTGTACCACCCGCGTGGTCGCCGGCATCGGCGTCCCGCAGGTCACCGCGATCTACGAGGCCGCGCTCGCCGCCCGTGCCGCGGGCGTCCCGGTGATCGGCGACGGCGGCCTCCAGTACAGCGGCGACATCGGCAAGGCACTGGCCGCCGGCGCGGACAGCGTGATGCTGGGCAGCCTGCTGGCGGGCTGCGAGGAGTCGCCGGGCGAGCTGATGTTCATCAACGGCAAGCAGTTCAAGTCGTACCGCGGCATGGGCTCGCTGGGCGCGATGCAGTCCCGCGGCCAGGGCCGGTCGTACAGCAAGGACCGCTACTTCCAGGCCGAGGTCTCCTCGGACGACAAGCTCGTCCCCGAGGGCATCGAGGGCCAGGTGCCCTACCGCGGCCCGCTGGCCAACGTCCTCCACCAGCTCGTCGGCGGCCTGCGCCAGACCATGGGCTACGTCGGCGCCGCGTCCGTCGACCAGATGGAGAGCAAGGGCCGCTTCGTCCGGATCACCTCGGCGGGCCTCAAGGAGAGCCACCCGCACGACATCCAGATGACGGTGGAAGCACCGAACTACAGCAGGAAGTAACGCATCAGCGCAGGTGAGGGGCGGTACCGGGAACTCCGGTCCGCCCCTCACGTGTGCGTCGGGGATACTGGTCAGCGCAGACGTAGAGGGAAAGGCCACACATCGTGACTGAGATCGAGATCGGGCGCGGCAAGCGCGGCCGCCGGGCATACGCATTCGACGACATCGCCGTCGTTCCGAGCCGCCGCACCCGCGACCCGAAGGAGGTCTCGATCGCCTGGCAGATCGACGCCTACCGCTTCGAGCTGCCGTTCCTGGCCGCTCCCATGGACTCCGTGGTCTCCCCGCAGCACGCCATCCGGATCGGCGAGCTCGGCGGCCTGGGCGTGCTGAACCTGGAAGGCCTGTGGACCCGGCACGCCGACCCGCAGCCGCTGCTGGACGAGATCGCCGAGATGCCGGTCGAGTCCGCGACCCGCCGGCTCCAGGAGATCTACTCCGCGCCGATCCAGGAGGAGCTGATCGGTCAGCGCATCAAGGAGGTGCGCGACTCCGGCGTCGTCACCGCCGCCGCGCTCTCCCCGCAGCGCACCGCCCAGTTCTCCAAGGCGGTCGTCGACGCGGGCGTCGACATCTTCGTCATCCGCGGTACGACGGTCTCCGCCGAGCACGTCTCCGGTGCGGCCGAGCCGCTGAACCTGAAGCAGTTCATCTACGAGCTGGACGTCCCGGTCATCGTCGGCGGCTGCGCCACGTACACCGCCGCCCTGCACCTGATGCGGACCGGCGCGGCCGGTGTCCTCGTCGGCTTCGGCGGCGGCGCCGCGCACACCACGCGCAACGTCTTCGGCATCCAGGTCCCGATGGCCACCGCCGTCGCGGACGTCGCCGGCGCCCGCCGCGACTACATGGACGAGTCCGGCGGCCGGTACGTGCACGTCATCGCGGACGGCGGCGTCGGCTGGTCCGGCGACCTGCCGAAGGCCATCGCCTGCGGCGCGGACGCCGTGATGATGGGCTCCCCGCTGGCCCGCGCCACCGACGCGCCGGGCCGCGGCCGCCACTGGGGCATGGAGGCCGTCCACGAGGACGTGCCGCGCGGCAAGCTGGTCGACCTCGGCTCGGTCGGGACGACGGAGGAGGTCCTCACCGGTCCTTCGCACACCCCCGACGGCTCGATGAACATCTTCGGCGCCCTGCGCCGCGCGATGGCCACCACCGGCTACAGCGACCTCAAGGAGTTCCAGCGCGTCGAGGTGACGGTGGCGGACTCGCAGCACCGCCGCTGATCTCCCGTACGTACGGATACGGAAGGGCCCGGACCGTCACGGTCCGGGCCCTTCCGTGTGGTCCCGCCGGGTGTCAGCCGGCCTTCTTGGCGCCACCGACGGCGGCGACCGCGGCGAGGCCGAGGAAGAGGTAGGTCATGAAGTCCGCCTCCTGCGACCAGGCTTCGGTCACGGTGTCGAAGTGGTCGCCGATGACCTCGGAGAACGGGATCTGCGCCAGGTCGGAGAGCACCATCGAGATGCCGACGAGCTGGCCGAGGTAGACGGCGCCGATCGAGAAGACCGCCGAGGCGGCGATGACCGCCGGGTTGGAGCCGCCGACCTTGCTCGCCGCGAAGCCGACCAGGAAGCCGACGCCGACCGCCGCGTAGCCGACCTCGCGCTCGATGGAGCCCGCGATCACGCCGTACAGGATGCCCGCGACGAGCGCCGCGCCGAGCGCGACCAGCACGCCGAGCAGGACGTTGTTACGGGCCGGGGGCGCCGGGGTGAAGGGCGCGCCGCCGCCGAACGGGGCGCCCTGGCCCGGCTGCTGGCCCGCGAACGGGTTGCCGGTCGGAGCCGGGGGCTGCTGGCCGTACGGGTTGCCGGTCGGCGCGGCGGGGGCGGGCTGACCCGGCTGGCCGGCGTACGGGTTGCCTTCTACGGGCTGACCGCCGTAGGGCTGCTGGGGCTGGTTCGGCGGCTGCACGGGCTGACTCACGGTGGAACTCCCCCTGGGGCGGCTGCGCACGAGTGTGCGTGGTGCGCACGTCTGTGCGCTCTGTGACGCCGCAGGGTAGCAGTACGCACCGGATCCGGTCACCGGCAATCTTTTTCGGCCGCCGCGCACCGCCCTCAGAGCCGGTGCGCGGCCCCCGCCGGAGTGGCTCCCCGGGTGTCCAGGAGGAGTTGGGCCTTGACCGCGAGGCCCTGGAGGTCGTAGGTGCGGTGCTGCTGGAGCAGGACGGTCAGGTCGGCGCCGGCCGCCGCCTCGTACAGCGAGTCGGCGCGCGGGACGGGACGTTCGCGCACCCGCCAGTCCAGGACGTGCGGGTCGTGGTAGCCGATCTGGGCGCCCATGTCCATCAGCCGGGTGGCGATCTCCCGGGCGGGGGCGGCCTCCTGGTCGGCGCTGTCCGGCTTGTAGGTGACACCGAGGAGCAGGACGCGTGCGCCCCGGACGGACTTGCCGTGCTCGTTCAGGAGGGTGGCGCAGCGCTGGATGACGTAACTGGGCATCCGGTCGTTGATCTCCTGCGCCAGCGAGACCATCCGCAGCGGGTGTCCGGGGGTGCGGGTGCTGTAGGGCAGGCAGCCCGGGTCCACCGGGACTCCGTGGCCGCCGACGCCGGGTCCGGGGCGGAAGGGCTGGAAGCCGAACGGCTTGGTCTCGGCGCACCGGATGACGTCCCAGAGGTCGACGCCGAGGTCGTGGCAGAGCACCGCCATCTCGTTGACCAGGGCGATGTTGACGTGCCGGAAGTTGGTCTCCAGCACCTTCGTCATCTCCGCCTCGCGCGGTCCGCGGGCCCGGACGACCTTGTCGGTGAGCCGTCCGTAGAAGGCGGCGGCCGACTCGGTGCAGGCGGGGGTGAGGCCGCCGATGACCTTGGGGGTGGAGGCGTAGGTGTGGGTGCGGTTGCCGGGGTCGAGCCGGCTGGGGGAGCAGGCGAGGTGGAAGTCGCGTCCGGCGACGAGCCCGGAGCCCTCTTCGAGGAGGGGGCGCAGGAAGGTCTCGGTGGTGCCGGGCGGCACGGCGGACTCCAGCAGCACGGTGGTGTGCGGGCGCAGCCGGGCGGCCAGGGCGCGGGCGGCGTCGCCGAGGGCGGTGAGGTCGACGGTGCGGTCGGGGCCGAGGGGGGTGGGGGAGCAGATCACGGCGGTACGGATCCGGCCCAGCTCGGCGGCGTCGGTGGTGGGCCGGAAGCCGCCGGAGAGCATGCGGCGGATCTCGGACGCGGTGAGGGTGCCCTCGACGGGGCTGCGGCCCGCTCCGAGCTCCGCGTAGGGGCGTGGGTCGGGGTCGTAGCCGACGGTGTCGATTCCGGCGGTGACGGCGGCCCGGGCGAGCGGCAGGCCGAGGTGACCGAGTCCGATGACGGCGAGGTCTGCGGGCATACAGGAAGACCCCCTAAGTGCGGAGAGCGAAGATCGCAACTGCTGTGGACAGCGCAATGTCAGACTAGGCGTAAATATGACCTATATGTCGCATTGCGTGGTTCCGGACGCCCGGGTGTTGTCCACAGGCGGTGGCTGAACTCGGGGAGCGCGGACAGAATCGAAGGGTGGACACGGGCGGCCGGCCCCTCGGCCGGGTGGCACTCCCGTGTCCGACCACCCCGATCCACCGGGAGGCAGCAGTGAGGACAGCGACACTGGGACCCGCCGAGCGCACCGCAGCGCTCGCCGCCATGGCCGAGCGCGAACTGGACGTGCTGGTCGTGGGAGCGGGCGTGGTCGGCGCGGGCACGGCGCTGGACGCCGCCACCAGAGGCCTCTCCACCGGCCTGGTCGAGGCGCGCGACTGGGCGTCCGGCACATCGAGCAGGTCGAGCAAGCTGATCCACGGCGGCCTGCGCTATCTGGAGATGCTCGACTTCGCCCTGGTCCGGGAGGCCCTCAAGGAGCGCGGGCTGCTCCTGGAGCGGCTCGCCCCGCACCTGGTGAAGCCCGTGCCCTTCCTCTACCCCTTGCAGCACAAGGGCTGGGAGCGGCTCTACGCCGGTTCCGGCGTCGCGCTGTACGACGCGATGTCGGTCTCCTCCGGCCACGGCCGGGGCCTCCCCGTCCACCGCCACCTCTCCCGCAAGCACGCCCTGCGGGTCGCCCCCGCGCTGAAGAAGGACGCCCTGGTCGGCGCCCTCCAGTACTACGACGCCCAGATGGACGACGCCCGCTTCGTCACCGACCTGGTGCGCACCGCCGCCTCCTACGGCGCCCGGGTGGCGAACCAGGCCCGGGTCGTCGGCTTCCTCCGCGAGGGCGAACGGGTCGTGGGCGCGCTCGTACGGGACGTCGAGAGCGGCGAGGAGTACGAGGTCCGGGCCAAGCAGGTGGTCAACGCGACCGGCGTGTGGACCGACGACACCCAGGGCCTCATCGGCGAGCGCGGACAGTTCCACGTCCGGGCCTCCAAGGGCATCCACCTGGTCGTCCCCAAGGACCGCATCCACTCCTCGACCGGCCTCATCCTGCGCACCGAGAAGTCCGTCCTCTTCGTCATCCCCTGGGGCCGGCACTGGATCATCGGCACCACGGACACCGACTGGGACCTGGACAAGGCCCATCCGGCCGCCTCCAGCGCCGATATCGACTATCTCCTCCAGCACGTCAACTCCGTCCTGAACACCCCGCTGACCAGGGACGACGTCCAGGGCGTCTATGCCGGGCTGCGCCCGCTGCTGGCCGGCGAGTCGGACGCCACCAGCAAGCTGTCGCGCGAGCACACGGTGGCCCACCCGGCCCCAGGGCTGGTCGTCGTGGCGGGCGGCAAGTACACGACGTACCGGGTCATGGCCAAGGACGCGGTCGACGAGGCGGTGCACGGGCTCGACCAGCGTGTCGCCGCCTGCGTCACCGAGGACACCCCGCTGCTGGGGGCCGAGGGGTACAAGGCCCTGTGGAACGCGCGCGCCCGGATCGCGGCCCGCACCGGACTCCATGTCGCCCGGGTGGAGCATCTGCTCAACCGGTACGGCTCAATGACCGAGGAGATTCTGGAACTGATCGTCGCCGACCCCGTCCTGGGCGAACCGCTGCCCGCCGCCGACGACTATCTGCGCGCCGAGATCGTCTACGCGGCCTCCCACGAGGGCGCCCGCCATCTGGACGACGTGCTGACCCGGCGCACCCGGATCTCCATCGAGACCTTCGACCGGGGCACCCGCAGCGCCCGGCTCTGCGCGGAGCTGATGGCGCCGGTGCTGGGCTGGGACGAGGGGCGGATCGACCGGGAGGTCGAGCACTACGAGAAGCGGGTGGAGGCCGAGCGCGAATCGCAGCGGCAGCCGGACGACCTCACGGCGGACGCGGCCCGGCTCGGCGCACCGGACATCGTGCCGATCTAGGAGGGCCCCTTCGGCGCCCGCCCGCCCGACGAGCCCCGGACGGCGGCCACCGCCTGTTGCCCCCGGGGCAGTTGGGCCCCGCCGGTCCCGTGGGGCGGGGCGGCGGCCCGGTCCGGCC
>MUNB01000303.1 GCA_002154345.1 Streptomyces griseus | reverse complement strand
GGATGCTGGCGGCCGGGCGGTTCGTGGGGGCCGACGGGGTCGCGGTGCGGGGCTCGGAGCCGTACACCGCCGGGCGGTGTCTCTGGTTCCACCGGGACTTCGCGCCGGAGGAGCCGGTGCCGTTCCCGGTCGGGGTCGTGTACCGGGACGAGCGGATCGTGGTCGCGGACAAGCCGCACTTCCTGGCGACCACGCCCCGGGGGCGGCACATCACCGAGACCGCGGTGGCCCGGCTGCGGCGGGAGCTGGAGCTGCCCGCCCTCCAGCCCGCGCACCGGCTGGACCGGCTGACGGCGGGGCTGGTGCTCTTCGTGGTGCGGCCGGAGGACCGGGGTGCGTACCAGACGCTCTTCCGGGACCGGCTGGTGCGGAAGGAGTACGAGGCGGTGGCTCCGTACGNNTTCCGCGAACCGTACGGAGCCGGATCGTCAAGGAACGCGGAGTGCTCGCCGCCCGGGAGGAGGCGGGCGAGGCGAACAGTGAGAGCCGGGTGGAGCTGGTGGAGCACCGGGGGCCGCTGGGGCGCTACCGGCTGGTGCCCGCCACCGGGCGGACCCATCAGCTGCGGGTCCACCTGAACGCGCTGGGGCTGCCGATCGTCCACGATCCGCTGTATCCGGTGGTGGTGGCGGAGGGGGCCGCCGACGATTTCTCGCGGCCGTTGCAACTGCTGGCGCGGGTGCTGGAGTTCACCGATCCGGTCGGCGGGGAGCCGCGCCGCTTCGCGAGCGGGCTGCGGCTCTCCGCCTGGCCGGAGGGGTGAGGCGCGCGGCACTCAGTGGCCGCGCTTGATCCACTCGTCGAGCTGCGGGGCCTCCGCGCCGATGGTGGTCGGGTCGCCGTGGCCGGTACGGACCGTCGTGTCGCCCGGGAGCGTCAGCAGCCGGTCGCGGATCGAGTCGATGATCGTGGGGAACGACGAGAAGGACCGGCCGGTGGCGCCGGGGCCGCCCTGGAAGAGCGTGTCGCCGGTGAAGACCGTGCCCAGTCCGGGGGCGTACAGGCAGACCGCGCCGGGGGCGTGGCCCGGGGTGTGCAGGACCGTGAGCGTGGTGCCGGCCACGGTCAGCTCCTGACCGTCGGCGAGGGTGCCGTCGGGGGCGCGGTCCGGGTGGGTCTGCTGCCAGAGCGGCAGGTCGTCCGGGTGGAGCAGGATCGGGGCGCCGGTGGCCGCGGCGAGGGCGGGGGCGGCGTCGATGTGGTCGTTGTGCGCGTGGGTGCAGACGATGGCGCGCAGGGTCCGGCCGCCGAGTGCGGCCTCGATGGCGGCGGCGTCGTGGGCGGCGTCGATGACGATCGCCTCGGTGTCGTCGCCGACGATCCAGACGTTGTTGTCGACGTCCCACTCGCCGCCGTCGAGGGCGAAGGTGCCGGAGGTGACCAGGTGGTCGATGCGGGCGGCCATCAGAAGACCACCACCGAGCGCAGGACGTCGCCGTCGTGCATCCGGGCGAAGGCCTGCTCGATGTCGCCGAGTCCGATGGTCTCGGTGACGAAGGCGGCGAGGTCGAGGCGGCCCTGCTGGTGGAGGTCGACGAGCATCGGGAAGTCGCGGGAGGGCAGGCAGTCGCCGTACCAGGAGGACTTGAGCGAGCCGCCGCGGCCGAAGACGTCCAGGAGCGGCAGTTCGAGCTTCATGTCCGGGGTGGGGACGCCGACGAGGACGACCGTGCCGGCCAGATCGCGGGCGTAGAAGGCCTGTTCGTAGGTCTCCGGGCGGCCGACGGCCTCGATGACGACGTCGGCGCCGTTGCCGTCGGTGAGGGCGCGGATGGCCTCGACCGGGTCGGTGGAGCGGGAGTTGACGGTGTGGGTGGCGCCCATCTTCTTCGCCGTCTCCAGCTTGCGGTCGTCGATGTCGACCGCGATGATCTTCGCCGCTCCGGCCAGCCGGGCTCCGGCGATGGCCGCGTCGCCGACGCCGCCGCAGCCGATGACGGCGACCGAGTCGCCGCGGCCGACCTGACCGGTGTTGATCGCGGCGCCGATGCCCGCCATGACGCCGCAGCCGAGGAGTCCGGCGACCTCGGGGGCGACCTCCGGGTCGACCTTGGTGCACTGGCCGGAGGCGACGAGGGTCTTCTCGGCGAAGGCGCCGATGCCGAGGGCGGGCGACAGCTCCGTGCCGTCCAGCAGCGTCATCCTCTGCTTGGCGTTGTGGGTGTCGAAGCAGTACCAGGGGCGGCCGCGCAGACATGCCCGACACTGACCGCACACGGCACGCCAGTTGAGGATCACGAAGTCACCGGGGGCGACATCCGTGACGCCCTCGCCGACCGACTCCACGACGCCCGCGGCCTCGTGGCCGAGGAGGAAGGGGAACTCGTCGTTGATGCCGCCCTGCTTGTAGTGCAGGTCGGTGTGGCAGACGCCGCACGCCTGGATCTTCACGACGGCCTCGCCGGGACCGGGGTCCGGGATCACGATCGTCTCGACCCTGACCGGCTCGTTCTTGCCCGGTGCGATGACCGCTTGCACCTGCTGTGCCATAACCCTGTTCTCCCTGCTCCCGCGCTGCGCGAAGATCGATCGCGGACCACCGTACGCCTTGGGAGACCTCCTACGGAGCGAGGACGTCCAGTTCGTGCAGGGCGCCGACCGCGATCTCCTTGGTGATCCGCTCGGCGGCCTCCGGGTCGCCCTCGCGGACCGCCTCGGCGAGCCGGACGTGCAGGGTGACGGCGGCCGGGTCGGGGTCCTCGAACATCACCTGGTGGTGGGTGCGGCCCGCGAGGACCTCGGCGACGACGTCGCCGAGGCGGGCGAACATTTCGTTGCCGGAGGCGTTGAGGACGATGCGGTGGAAGGCGATGTCGTGTTCGAGGTAGCCCTCCAGCTGCTGGCCGCGTGAGGTGGCGACCATGCCGAGAGCGCGTTCGGTGAGCTCGGCGCACTGCTCGGCGGTGGCGTGGCGGGCGGCGAGTCCGGCGGCGACGGGTTCGATCGCGGAGCGCAGGACGGTGAGGGAGCGCAGCTGGCGCGGGCGGTCGGAGCCGGCCAGGCGCCAGCGGATGACCTGGGGGTCGTAGACGTTCCAGGTCTCGGTGGGGCGGACGGTCACGCCGACACGGCGGCGGGATTCGACCAGGTGCATCGATTCCAGGACCCGGACCACTTCGCGGACGACCGTACGGGAGACGTCGAAGCGCTGGGCGAGCTCGTCGGTGCGCAGCACGCTGCCCGGCGGGCACTGGCCCGAGGAGATCTCCAGACCCAGGGTGTCCAGCACATGTGTATGCAGCCCCTGGCTCTGTGTGGTCATGGGTCAAGCCTACGGGGCGGCCCACGGGAATAATAAGTACGACGTTTACGTCACAGGGTCTTGAATAAGTCGTACCTAATAGGTTTCAGTAGCGCGACGGACCGATGTCGAAGAAGACAGCGAGACACCCCCATGAACACCGCACCCCGCATCAGCACCCCCCACGTCGTCGTGGTGATGGGTGTAGCAGGAACCGGCAAGACCACGATCGGTCCCCTGCTCGCCGCCGAGCTCGGCGTTCCGTACGCCGAGGGCGACGACTTCCATCCCCCGGCGAACATCGCCAAGATGTCGGCCGGCACCCCGCTGGACGACGACGACCGATGGCCCTGGCTGGACGCCATCGGTGCGTGGGCGCACGGGCGGGCGGGGCTCGGCGGGGTCGTCTCCAGCTCCGCGCTCAAGCGGGCCTACCGGGACCGGCTGCGGGACGGGGCGCCGGACGCCGTCTTCCTGCATCTGACCGGTGACCGGTCGCTGATCGAGGAGCGGATGGCGGACCGCAAGGGCCACTTCATGCCCACCGCGCTGCTCGACTCCCAGTTCGCGACGCTGCAGCCGCTCCAGGCCGACGAGGCCGGGGTGAGCGTCGACGTGTCCGGCACTCCTACGGAAATCACCCAGCGAGCCGTCGCCGCGCTGCGCCGGCTCGAAGACTAAGGACCATCACCGTGACCAGTCTCAGCGTCGAGATGCTGGCAGCGGACGCCGCCGAACCGATCACCTCGGCAGGCAACGCTCAGTTGGGCATCGCCGTCCTGGCGGGCATCGCCGTCATCGTTCTCCTCATCACCAAGCTCAGGATGCACGCGTTCCTGGCGCTGACCATCGGTTCGCTGGCGCTCGGCTCCTTCGCCGGGGCCGCCCCGGCGAACACCATCGCCAGCTTCACCACCGGCCTCGGCTCCACCGTCGCGGGTGTGGGCGTCCTGATCGCGCTCGGCGCCATCCTCGGCAAGCTGCTCGCCGACTCGGGCGGGGCCGACCAGGTCGTCGACACCATCCTGGCGAAGGCCAGCGGCAAGGTGATGCCCTGGGCGATGGTCCTGATCGCCTCGATCATCGGGCTGCCGCTGTTCTTCGAGGTCGGGATCGTGCTGATGATCCCGGTCGTGCTGCTCGTCGCCAAGCGCGGCAACTACTCCCTGATGCGGATCGGCATCCCCGCGCTGGCCGGTCTCTCCGTGATGCACGGGCTGATCCCGCCGCACCCCGGCCCGCTGGTCGCGATCGACGCCCTGGACGCCAACCTCGGTGTGACGCTGGCGCTCGGCGTGCTGGTCGCCATCCCGACGGTGATCATCGCCGGTCCGGTGTTCTCCCGCTACGCCGCGCGCTGGGTGGACATCAAGCCGCCGGAGAACATGATTCCGCAGCGCCCCTCCGAGGACCTGGAACGCCGTCCGAGCTTCGGCGCGACCCTGGCGACCATCCTGCTGCCGGTCGTCCTGATGCTGCTCAACGCGCTCGTCGAGATCGTCGTCGACAACCCGGAGAACGGCCTCCAGAAGGTCACCATGGTCATCGGTTCGCCGCTGATCGCCCTGCTCGCGGCCGTCCTGGTCGGGATGTTCACGCTCGGCCGGGCCGCCGGATTCACCAAGGACCGGCTGGCCGGCACCGTGGAGAAGTCCCTCGCCCCGATCGCCGGGATCCTGCTGATCGTCGGCGCGGGCGGTGGCTTCAAGCAGACGCTGATCGACGCCGGGGTGGGCCAGATGATCCTGGAGTTCTCCGAGAACTGGTCGATCCCCGCGCTGCTGCTGGGCTGGCTGATCGCCGTCGCGATCCGCCTCGCCACCGGCTCGGCCACCGTCGCCACCATCTCGGCCGCCGGTCTGGTCGCCCCGCTGGCCGCCGACATGTCGACCTCGCACGCGGCCCTGCTGGTGCTGGCCGTCGGCGCCGGTTCGCTCTTCTTCAGCCATGTGAACGACGCCGGGTTCTGGCTGGTGAAGGAGTACTTCGGCATGAACGTCGGCCAGACGGTGAAGACCTGGTCCGTGATGGAGACGATCATCTCCGTGGTGGCCATGGCCTTCATCCTGCTGCTGTCGCTGTTGCTGTAGCGCGCGGCCGTTACGTCCCGGACTCCGCAGGGGGCCGGTCGCCCGCCCGGGAGGGTGAAGGGGGCCGGCTTTTTTCCGGCTGCCACAGCCGGTGTTCGGTCCGCGCCCAGTGGGGGTCGACCGACCCGGTCCGCATGCCGCGCCGCGCCTCGGGATCGGCGTACGCCATCGCGAGGTGACCGGCCAGCACGATGCCGATGGCGAGGGCCAGCCAGTCGTGGACGAAGGTGGCTCCCGTGCGTACCACCAGGGGCGCGAGCGAGGTGAACCACATCAGCAGCCCGGTGCCGAGCATCACGAGGAGCGCCCCGGCGATCCACGACGCGTAGAGCTTCTGGCCCGCGTTGAACTTGCCGGCAGGCCGTGCCGAGGCCCGGTGGTCGCGGCGGCGCACCGCCCGAAGCCAGCGCCGGTCGTGCGGCCCGAACCGGTTGAGCCGGGTCAGGTCGACGCGCAGCTCACGGGAGGCCAGGCCGAGCAGCAGCGGTACGGGGACGAGCAGGCCCGACCACTCGTGGACGGTCACCACGAGCCGGCGACGGCCGACGAGTTCGGACAGTTGGGGCACGTACAGGCAGGCTGCGGTCGCCACGCAGAGGAGCACGAGCCAGGATGTCGTCCGGTGCACCCAGCGCTGCGCCGGGCCGAACCGGTGTACCCGGGAGGCCGGTTCAGGCGGTGGGGGTGTCATCGCGGCCGTTGGACCGTCCGACCCAGGCGTCGACGTCATAGCCGAGCTCCTCCCAGTAGCCGGGGCGGACCGCGTCGGTGACGGTGATCCCGGAGAGCCATTTCGCCGACTTGTAGAAGTACATCGGGGCCACGTACAGGCGGACGGGACCGCCGTGCGCGTGGGTGAGGCCCCGGTCCTGCATGCGCAGGGCGACCAGCACGTCGGGGCGGCGGGCCTGGTCGAGGGTGAGGCTCTCGCTGTAGGCGCCGTCGAAACAGGTGAAGCGGACGGCCTTCGCGCCGGGGCGCACTCCGGCCGCGTCGAGGATCTCGGAGAGCCTGACGCCCTCGAAGGGGGTGTCGGGGACGCGCCAGCCGGTGACGCACTGGACGTCCCGGACCATCCGGGTCTGCGGCAGGGCCCGCAGATCGGACAGTGTGTACGTGGAGGGCCGGGCGACGAGTCCGCCGACGGTGAGGCGGTAGTCGGCGGGGCCCTTCTTCGGTACGGAGGAGGCGACGGAGTAGTAGCGGAACCCGCCGCCGTTGGGCAGCAGCCCTGTCAGCCCGGTCGGGTCCTTGTCGGCGAGCGCGCCGAGGCCGTTCTCCATGCCTCGCTGGAGCAGCGGCGCGCCCGCAACGGCGGCAGCGCCCAGTCCCAGCACGGACAGGACGAGGCGGCGGCCCACGGGGGCGCCTTCGGTATCGGTCGGGCGGTTGTCCACCCGGCCATTCGAGCACCCGCACTCCCCTGCCACCAGGGGATGCGGGTGCTCGTCATCGTTCGGTAAGACCTCCCGGCCCCCTCGGGGAGCGGTCAGCGGCGGGCCGACTCGCTCTCGGCCGCCTTCTCCAGCTGGAACGCCTCGTTGCCGAGGCCGATCCGGGCGTGCACCTCCGGCTTGACCGAGCGCAGGACCGCGCCGTACACCAGGCCGCCGGCGAGGGCGAGGATGATCACGCCGGGCAGCAGCCAGTTGAGCGCCGAGCCGGGTCCGGAGCCGACGAGGACGTCGAAGTCGCGGACGGTGAAGACAGCGATCGCCAGCAGTGCGAGTCCGGCGAGGGCGGAGGCGACCAGACGCGGGGCCTGTGCACGACCGGCGCCGCGCTTGACGAAGAAGGCGATGACGGCGAAGGAGGCGGCGGCCATCAGCAGGATGACGCCGAGCGCCCCGACGTTGCCCATCCAGGTGAACAGCCGCAGGACCGGGGCGGTCGGGTCGCCGACCGGGTTGTCGTCGGTGAAGGCGAAGGCCGCGATGATCACGACGGAGACGGCGGACTGGAGCAGCGAGCCGGTGCCGGGGGCTCCGCTGGCCCGGTTGGTACGGCCGAAGCGGGCGGGCAGCAGGCCCTCGCGGCCCATCGCGAACGCGTAGCGGGCCACCACGTTGTGGAAGCTGAGGAGGGCCGCGAACATGCCAGTGACGAAGAGGATGTGCAGGATGTCGGTGAAGGTGGAGCCGAGCCGCTCCTCGGTGAGGCCGAACAGCATGCCGGGGCCCTCCTTGAGAGAGGTGTCGGCGATGAAACCGGGTCCGGCCGCGACGGTCAGCGCCCAGGAGCTGATCGCCAGGAACAGCGCGGCGTAGCCCACCGCGAGGAACATCACCCGGGAGACCACGATCTGCGGGCGGCTGGTCTCCTCCGCGTACACCGGGGCCTGCTCGAAGCCGACGAACGCGGCGATGCAGAAGCAGAGCGCGGTGCCGAGCCCGGCGCCGGTGAGGGTCTCGGGGTTGAAGGCGTGCAGCGACAGGCCCTCGGGGCCCGGCTTGCTCACGGCGGCGATGTCGAAGATCACCACGAGGGCGCACTCGATGACCAGCAGGACGCCGAGCACCTTGGCGTTGAGGTCGATCTTCAGCCAGCCGAGGACGCCGACGACGGCGGCCGACACCAGGGCCGGTATCCACCAGGCCAGCTCGATGTCGAGGTACGTGGCGAAGATGCCGGACACCTCGAAGCCGAGGATCCCGTAGATGCCGACCTGCATCGCGCTGTACGCCACCAGCGCCACGAGCGAGGCCCCGGCGCCGGCGGTCGGGCCGAGCCCGCGGGCGATGTACGCGTAGAACGCGCCGGCGTTGTGGACGTGCCGGCTCATCTCCGCGTAACCGACGCTGAACAGCATCAGGACGAGGCCCAGGATGATGTAGAGCAGCGGCTGGCCGACGATGCCCATCACGCCGAAGACCGTGGGCATCACCCCGGCGACCACCATCAGGGGAGCGCTGGCCGCGACCACCGACAGCAGGAGGCCCGGGGTGCCGAGCCGGTTCGCGCGCAGGGCGCGCTCCTCGCCCTTGTAGGTGTTGATCCCGCCGGTATCGGCCGTTCCCCTCGTGGTGCCGGTCTCACTGGAAAATGAACTGCCGGTCGACATGGCGGGGTTGGTCCCTTCTTCATGGTGAGCGCGGTGGGCGTGGTGGGTGGTGTCCTTCGTGCTTCACGGGGTGCCGAGCGCGTAGGCGCGCGCGGCGGTGAACGCGGCGTGGGGCTCCCGGCCGGAGTACGACCAGGGCGCGGCGGTGGCGTAGGGCCCGATGCGGTGGAAGAGGGCGGCGGCCTCGGCGGGCCGACCCTCGCAGACCTTGGCGTGCGCCAGGAAGTTCAGGTCGAGGCGGTGGCGCGGGTGGTCCTCGCGCTCCCACTCCAGCCACCAGTCGAAGGCGGCCTTCATCACCTGGCGGGCCCGGCGTCCGGACCAGTGCTCGGAGGCCGCCGGGTCGTCGGACTCGATGCCGGCGGCGACCAGGACGCGGTAGCGCTCGGCGTGGGCGACGACCGGGAGCACGGCCAGCGGGGAGTCGGCGGGGGCCAGTTCGGCGGCCCAGGCGGCGAAGTCGTACACCTCGTGAAGCGGGTCGTGGCCGCTGGCGGGGTTGCTCTCGGCCAGCAGCGCGGTCATCACATGGTGGGCGTGGTGGTGGTCCGGGTGGCGGGAGCGCACCTCCTCGAAGAGCCTGCCGGTCTCGTCCACGCCGTCGTCGCGGGCCCGGTCCAGGAGGAGCAGCGCGAGCCAGGGGGTGGGGTCTTCCGGGGTGAGGCGGGCGGCGGCCAGGCAGGCTTCGCGGGCGCGGGCGGCGTCGTTCGCCTTGGCCTTGGGCCGCAGCGCGCGGGCGACCCGGGCGCAGCCGAGCAGGATGGCGGCGTCGGCGCTCTCGGGTTCGACGAGCAGCCAGTCACCGGCCCAGTCCACGGCGGACGAGGTCTCGGCGAGGGCCAGGAAGCGATGTCCGCGCCGGTCCCAGTCCCGCCCGGTGTCCACCAGCAGGGTGCGCGCCTCGGACCATCTGCCCTGGGTGAACCGGCCGCGTGCGGCGATGAGTTCGTCGTCGTCGAGGGCCGGGTCGAAGACGTGGTCCGAGCGGCTGCCCCGACGACGGGAGCGGCCCAGGGGCGGCGGAGGCGGGGGCATGCCGCGGACTTCTTTCGATGCGGTGTGCGAGCAGATGATCGCGCACAGCAAAGCGGTAGGCAATGCCCCACGTCAAGGGGCGTCGGCCCGCAACTGCTCCGGCATACCGGCCAGTTGGCTTGATCTGGTCGAACCGTCGACCGTATCGGCGCAGCGTGCGGGCGGGGCGGGCGGAGGCGGGGGCA
>MUNB01000302.1 GCA_002154345.1 Streptomyces griseus | reverse complement strand
CTGCTGGGGGTGGGCCTTGGCCAGGTCCTGGTCCAGCCCTTGGCCCAGACCTTGGTCCTGCTGGGGACCGTGCCCCTGGTGCTCCTGGTGTCCCTCGTACCCCTGCCGGGGCTCGTACGCCAGCTCGGCCTTCGGGCGGTCGGCCTCGACGGGCACCGGCGGCAGCAGGGCCGGCTCGATGCCCGCGGCGGCGAGCCCGGCCGGACCGGTCTCGGCGAGCGGTACGCCGTACTTCGCCAGCCGCAGCGGCATCATCGACTCGACCGGGGCCTTGCGCCGCCAGTTGCGGCCGAAGCGGGCCTGGAGGCGGGCCTGGTAGATCAGCCGGTCCTGTTCGAGCTTGATGACCTGCTCGTAACTGCGCAGCTCCCACAGCTTCATCCGCCGCCACAGCTTGAACGTCGGGATCGGCGAGAGCAGCCAGCGGGTGAGGCGGACGCCCTCCATGTGCTTGTCGGCCGTGATGTCCGCGATCCGGCCCACCGCGTGCCGGGCGGCCTCGACGGAGACGACGAACAGCACCGGGATCACCGCGTGCATCGCGGTGCCCAGCGGGTCGGGCCAGGAGGCCGCGCCGTTGAACGCGATGGTCGCCGCCGTCAGCAGCCACGCCGTCTGGCGCAGCATCGGGAACGGGATCCGCATCCAGGTGAGCAGGAGGTCCAGCGCGAGCAGGACGCAGATGCCCGCGTCGATGCCGATCGGGAAGACCAGCGAGAACGTCCCGAAGCCCTTCTCCTCCGCCAGCTCGCGCACGGCGGCGTAGGAACCCGCGAACCCGATCGCGGCGATGACCACCGCACCCGCGACGACGACCCCGATGAGTATGCGGTGCGTGCGTGTCAGCTGCATCGCGGCCACGCGCGATCCCCTCCCCGACCTCTGCTGCCCGGACCCGGCGTATGCGCCCGGCCTCGATTTCCGGCCAGGCCTGAGACGCCCGGCGATGGCACAGCCTGGCACATGTGTGCGAGTTTCGTTACGCGGGGCGGAGTTGTGGGGCTGTTCGCGGGTCCGGTGAGGGCTTTCGGCGGCGGCTTCGACAGGGCTCCGGCGGTGGCGGCGAGGGGGGCCGCCACCGCCGGAGGGTCACTCGCAGCCGCGCTGCCAGTTCCAGCCGATGAACGTGTTCTTCAGGTCGACCTTGAACTCGCAGGACGCGGTCCCGTCGGCCTTGAGGGCCACGGTGGAGCGGTGCGTGTTCGCGTACACGTTGCCCGTCGGGTCGAAGATCCCCTTGTACGTGAACGAGGCGTCGGCCACGTGGGTGGAGACCGCGCAATTCGCCACGCAGTCGGCGGACTTGCCCGAGGACTTCAGCGACCAGCCCGCGTTCCACGGCTCACGGTTCCACTGCTGGGTTGCGTCGGTGGACGAGGCGGTGACCACCGTGCCGTCGGAGCTCCAGTCGGAGGTCGTGTAGAGCCCGGTCATCCGGATGTTGCAACAGTCGTACATCTCGGACCAGCTGCGGACCTGGCGGTCGGTCTGGGCGGCGGCGGCCGTCCGCGCGTTCGCGGCCGGGCCGGCCTTCGCCACCAGCCGTGCGGGGCCGAGCACCGGCTTGCAGTCGGGGCCGATGGAGACGTCCTGCCGCACGGCCATGCCCTCGGGAGGTACGGGCAGGGAGCCGGACAGCTTCACGTCCGCGCACGCGCGGGCGTCGCCCGATGCCGTGGCCGTCGGTTCGGCCGGAGCCGCGGTGGCGGTGGTGGCGGCGGTGAGCGCGAACAGGCCGGTCGTGAGCGCTGCGGCGAGTGCGATTCGATTGCGCAATTCCCTTGCCTTTCCTCGGGGTTCGCCGTGGAGCGTAACGGGGTTCGCGGGGCCCGGAACGGAACCGGGAGAGGGTTGGCAGGAAGGTGACAGGCACATGCCGCCGGGGCTTGCCGCACGCGCGGAACCCGGCCCTCGGGGAGGGCCGGGTTCCGGAAAAGCGGTGCTGGGAGGGGGTGTTCGCGCGTTCGCGCGCTCGCGTCCCCGCCTGTCGGCGCGATGGCGTGCCGGCGTCAGCTCGACTTCGGCGTCAGCTCGACTTCGGCTTCGACGTGGACTTCGGCTTCGACGTGGACGTGCCCTTGGCCGAGTCCTTCTTGCCCTCGTCCTTCTTGTCGTCCTTCGCCGGCGGCGTGGTCGCGGCGTCCTCGGCGGTGTCGGCGACCGCGGCGACCGCTTCCTTCGCGGCCTTCTGGGCGCCCTTGACGATGTCCGCGGAGGAGGGGGTCTTCGCGCCCGCGTAGCCCGCGCCGTTGTACGTCAGGGTGACGACGACATTGCCCGTACGCGCCACGACGGTGGCGTACGCGAAGTCCTCGTCCGTCTTGCTGAGGCCGTAGGTGACGAGGGTGGCCTCCTCGCCGATGCCGGCGGCGGGCTCCGCGGCGAGCTTCTCGGCGCCGTCGGTGGCCTTCGTCTTGGTGATCTGCTTCGCGTAGTCGTCGGTGGCGCGCTTGGCGCCGCTGCCCAGCGACTGGTCCGAGTCGAACCGGGTGAAGCCTACGTCCAGCCAGCGGTACTGCGAGCCCTTGACGCCCTTGTCGTCCAGGCCGTTCCAGGAACAGCTGCTCCGGGCCGCCAGGTCGTTGGACCGGCCCGCCGTGCCGTTCTTCTTCTTGGCCGAGGGGACCAGGTCCTCGATCGTCTTCTTGGCGATCGAGCCGCACGGGTCGGGCAGGTCGGCGAACTTCGCCGGCTCGACGGTGGGCTCCGAGGACTTGGCGCTGGGGGAGCCGGACGACGAGGAGCCCGCGTTCTTCTTGCCGTCGGAGCCGGAGTCCGACGAGCAGCCGACGGCTACGAGCATCACCGGAACGGCGGCGCAGGCGAGGATGCGGGACAGGCGCGGGGCAGATCGGTGCATGGTTCCTTCACTCGGATGGCACGGAGCTCTCGGTGCGGGAGGTCTCGGTTCGTGCGGTGTACGGGCGGGCTCGGTCGCGGGTCGGTACGTCTTCCGGACAGCCACGGTACGACGGTCGGCGGTCGGCGTGTGCCGCCGCCGAGAGCCCCCGGGGGCCGGAATCCGGCCGGTCGGGGGCCCGTCGGACGGGGGCTACTCGCTGAGCGTCTCGGCCAGTTTCCGGGCCAGTGCCTGGGCCTTCTCCTGGAGTTCCGCGCCGTCGGGCTCCTGGGTGACGAGGGCCGGCTGCTCGGCGTACCGGACGGTCACGACCACGTTCGATGTGCGGAATACCACGCTCACCGTGTGGTTCTGCGCGGTGGAACCTGACCTTTTGGGCAGATCGTGCAGAAATGCGGCATCTCCGAGGTTGTCGAGGATGCGCGAGGGGAGGGTGTCCTCCGGCCCGCCGCTGCCGTCGCTGCTCGCGCTGCCGCCCGCGGCGGGGGTCTTGGAGGGCGAGGCGGTGGACGAGGGGCCGGGGGAGGCCGAGCCCTTCGCCGCCCCCTTGTCGCTCTCGTCGCCCTTCTCGCCCTTCTCGCCCTTCTCGCTCTCCTCGTCCTTCTTGTCCGGGGTTCCGGAGTTCTTCTCCGCGTCGGGCCCGGGGGGCGTCGAGGACGACAGGCCGGCGGCCTTCTCCTTCTTCGCGTACACCGTGTCGGCCCGGTCGTCGTCGCTGACCGCGGGGTCGTAGGAGACGACGCGCTCGAAGTCGATGGACAGGCTCCGCGTGGCGTCCGGCGCGTCGGACTTCCAGCTGCAGCCGACCTTGCGGTCGGTGTCGTACGTGACGGCCGCCGTACCCCGGAACACCTTCTCCTGCTGGTCCCCGGGCAGCTCGGCGGCGCCGGGCAGCAGGTCCTTCAGCGTGGAGCGCGGCACGGCACGGCAGGGGGCGGGCAGCGTCAGGTACTTGCCGGGAGGAGCGGGGGTGACGGTCGGGCTGCCCGCCTTGCTGTCGGCGCCGTTCGCGTTGCTGTCGGCGTCGGCGCTGCAGCCGACGACGAGCGCTGCGAGAAGCGCGACGCCGGGTACGTACGCCATGTGTCGCACCGTCCCAGGCTCCCTTCGGTACGGAAAACGGGTTGCCGCTCGAAGGCGGCCGATGGACACAATGTGTATCGCACGCGCCGCTGTGAATGCCGGTCGGCCGACGGGTTTGCCGACCTTGGCACCGGTTTTGCGCTTTCAGTCTTTTCGGGGGAATCGAGGAGTTATGTCGTACGTAGAGGTGTCGGGAGCGAACGTTCCCATCCGGATGTGGGCGGATCCCGCGTCGGTCGAGGACGGGGCGATGCAGCAGCTGCGCAACGTCTCGACGCTGCCGTGGATCAAGGGCCTGGCCGTCATGCCGGACGTCCACTTCGGCAAGGGGGCGACGGTCGGGTCGGTGATCGCGATGCAGGGCGCGGTGTGCCCGGCGGCGGTCGGGGTGGACATCGGCTGCGGGATGTCCGCCGTCAAGACGTCCCTCACCGCGAACGATCTTCCCGGCGACCTGTCACGGCTGCGCTCTAAGATCGAGCAGGCGATTCCGGTCGGCCGGGGCATGCACGACGCCGTGGTGGACCCGGGGAAGCTGCACGGGTTCCCGACGGCGGGATGGGACGACTTCTGGGGGCGGTTCGGGGGGATCGCCGATGCGGTCAAATTCCGTCAGGAACGTGCCACGAAGCAGATGGGAACGCTTGGGTCCGGAAATCACATGATCGAGTTCTGTCTCGACAGTGATGGTGCGGTGTGGCTGATGCTGCACTCGGGCTCCCGCAACATCGGCAAGGAACTCGCCGAGCACCACATCGGCATCGCCCAGAAGCTTCCGCACAACCAGAGCCTCGTCGACCGGGACCTGGCCGTCTTCGTCGCGGACACCCCGCAGATGGCCGCCTACCGGAACGACCTGTACTGGGCGCAGGAGTACGCCAAGTACAACCGCGCGATCATGATGGCGCTCTTCAAGGACGTGGTCCGCAAGGAGTTCAAGAAGGCGAAGCCGGTCTTCGAGCAGGAGATCTCCTGCCACCACAACTACGTGGCGGAGGAGCGGTACGACGGAGCGGACCTGCTGGTCACCCGCAAGGGAGCGATCCGCGCCGGTTCCGGTGAGTTCGGCATCATCCCCGGCTCGATGGGAACCAGTTCGTACATCGTGAAGGGCCTCGGCAACGAGAAGGCGTTCAACTCGGCGTCCCACGGCGCCGGTCGCCGGATGAGCCGGAACGCGGCCAAGCGCCGCTTCACGGTGCGTGACCTGGAGGAGCAGACGCGCGGTGTGGAGTGTCGCAAGGACTCCGGAGTCCTGGACGAGATCCCGGCCGCGTACAAGCCGATCGAGCAGGTCATGGAGCAGCAGCGGGACCTGGTCGAGGTCGTCGCGAAGCTCAAGCAGGTCATCTGCATCAAGGGCTGAGTGAGGGGCGTCGCCGCCGATGGCGGCGCGCCCCTCACCGGCCTTCCGGGATGCCTATGCGCCGGGCGGAACGTCTTCGGGGCGCCGTACCTTCCCGGTCTTCAGCCGCCACAGGCGTACGGAGCAGGAGGCTTCGCTGCGGCCCAGCTCGGCCGCCGCCGCTCCGGCGTCGTCGTGAGCCAGCAGAACACCGTCCTCCCAAGCCTTCCAGCGCCGTCCCGGAGGGCGGACGGGCATGTCCGCCGGACGTTCCCAGGAAGCCAGAGAGTCCGCCGCCGTCTGCTTGCGCGCCAGGGACAGGCAGCCCGGGTAGTAGAGATGCCTGGCCAGCTGAACCGCCGCTTCCTTCGTGTAGACCACGTTGTAGATCCCGTCACGCGTATTGCGTCCGATCTGCCGGGCGGCCCCCGTCACCGCCTTGGCGTACCGGCAGAGGTACGCACCGACAGCGGCACTCGCGGTGGTCAGCGAGACGAAGGGGAGACCCTGTCCTGTGTGCCCGACCGAGCCGTCGGCGTCGATGACGCCCCGGAGGTAATCGCGGCGGGAGAACTCCACCCGGGGCGGTGTGATCTTCCTCGATTTCCGGCCGTAGGGAAGGCCCAGCCCGTTGAGCCTGGCCCTGGCTTCCTGATCGCAGAGGGTCCAGGTGGCCGAGTGGTGCTCCTCGGAGAAGTTCGTGGCCCGCACGCGCTCGGTGATGCTGGTGTTGAACGGGGTCAGGCGCTGGAACTCGCGCAGTACGGCGATGTCCCGGACGCTGATCTCCACCGTCAGGCTGCCTTTGCGGCCGGTGCCCTGCGCGAGGTGGCCGTCGGCCTGGAGGAAGCCGAACATGTAGGCGTAGTCGGGGTGTTGGAGATCCATGAACGCCGAGTCCGCGGGTGGGGCGGGCGCGAGATCTCCGATCTCGAAGAGCCGGGGCGCGTTAGTGTCGTGCTCAGCCACGGGAAGCCCTACTTCCTGCTGGTGAGGCCCTCGGCCGGGACGGCAATCCTGGCCGGGGGCCGTGCTGTGTTCTGGCGCGACCGAGCTTAGGCAGCGGGTTCGAGGACCGGGCGGGCGATCCGGCCCGATCACCCGCACGAGTGATCGAGGGCGGTGGGGTGGAGCGCAGGTCCGCAGTGCCCCGCTACGCCCCACCCCCGTACGTCGCGTAGTCCGGCGTTCCCGTCACCGTGAAGACGTGGACGGAGACGCCGGCCGGGGTCGTCCGCTGTTCGGTCAGGTGGAGGCCGGCCGGGGCGCCGCCGTCCGGGAACAGGCGGCGGCCCTCGCCGAGCACGACCGGGGCGATGGCCAGGCGCAGTTCGTCGACCAGGCCCGCGGCCAGGAGGGACTGGGCCAGGCGGGCGCTGCCGTGGATCTGGAGGTCGCGGCCGGGTTGCCGTTTCAGGTCGGCCACCCGGGCCGGGACGTCGCCGGAGAGGACCGTGGTCGGGTTCCAGGTGGCCCCGGCCCCGGTCAGGGTGGTGGAGGCCACGTACTTCGGCAGGCCGTTCAGGATGGCGGCGAAGGGGTGGTCGGTCATCCGCGGCCAGTCCCGGGCGAAGTTCTCGTAGGTGCGGCGGCCGAAGAGGAACGCGTCCGCCTCGGCCAGCCATTCACCGGCCAGGGCCTCGAACGCCTCGTCCAGGTGCGGCACGAACCAGCCGCCCCGGGTGAACCCGTCGCTGGTGTCCTCGTCCGGCGCCCCCGGGCCCTGGGAGACGCCGTCGAGCGTCAGGAACTCCTGCACCACCAGCTTCATCGCGCGGCACTCCTCTGCGTGGGGGCTTCCGGCCGGTACGACGGGACCTTGCTGTCCTTCCCGTCTTCCTAGCACGGGCGGCCCGGAACGGACTCCCTATGCCGCGCCCGTCAGGTCCGCCTCCGTGAGCGAGGCGACCAGGACCGTGCGCGGGCCCGGTTCGATGCCGGGCACCGACGGGACGGCGAGCAGGCGGCATCCCGCGGCCAGGGCCGCGGCGGCGCCCGTGGGGGTGTCCTCGACGGCCAGGCAGTCCCGCGGGGCCACGCCGAGCGCGGCGGCGGCGGCCAGGTACGGGTCGGGGTGCGGCTTTCCGTGTGCGGTCTCGCCCGAGGCGACCGAGGTGTCGAAGCGGTGCCGGCCCAGGGTGTCGAGGACCAGGTCGGCCACGTGCCGCTCGGACGCGGTGACCAGGGCCGTCGGTACGCCGAGGGTGCGCGCCCGGTCCAGGAGGCGGAGGGCGCCCGGCTGGACGGCCACTCCGGCGGCCACCCGGGCGGTGAACTCCCGGTCGAGGTGGGCGTAGGTCTCCGGCTCGGTCAGGGCGGTGAGGCCGTCGCGTACGAGCCGGGCCGCCGCGTCGGCCAGTGCCGCGCCCGCGAACGGGGCGAGGGTGCCGGTGTCGGCCGGGGAGCCCTGCGTCCGCAGGAACCCGGCGACGGTGTCCAGCCAGGCGTGCTCGGTGTCGACGAGGGTGCC
>MUNB01000301.1 GCA_002154345.1 Streptomyces griseus | reverse complement strand
GCCGCCGGCGAAGGCGGGGGCGATGGAGTTCGGGGCGACGCCGGGCAGCGGGACGACGGCGTACTTGCCCTTGACCGCGCCCGCCTCGACGGCGGCGTGGCTGAAGTCGCCGCCGATGGCCATGGCGGCCTTGCCGGAGGCGAAGGCGGTCACGGTGGCGTTGCCGCCCATGGAGGCGCACTTGGCTGCGGGGCAGTTGTCGTCGCCGAAGAGCGAGGTGTAGGCCTCGATGCCCTTGCGGGCCTTCTCGCTGTTGATGCCGGACTTGTAGGCGCCGCCGCTCTCGCCCGCGAGTTCGCCGCCGTTGGCCCAGATGAAGGGCATCGCGCCGTAGGTGTACGCGCCGCCGACCGCGAGGCCGTAGAGGTCGGGCTTCGCCTTGTGGATCTTCTTGGCGGTGGAGATCAGCTCGGCCTGGGACTTGGGGGGTTCGATGCCGAGGTCCTTGAAGACGTCGGTGCGGTAGTAGAGGGCCCGGACGCCGACGAAGAAGGGCGCGCCGTAGACCTTGTCGCCGACGGTGACGGACTGCTTGGCGATCGGGTCGGTGTCCTTGGCCTCGTCCCAGGCGCCGAACTCCTCGGTGACGTCGGCGAGTCCGCCGTCCTTGACGTATCCGGCGGTGTCGCTGTTGCCGTACTCGATGAGGTCCGGGGCGCTCTTGGGGTCGTTGAACGCGGCCTTGATGCGCTGCGCGCGGGTGTCGACGGGTATGTACTCGACCTCGACCTTCGCGCCCTCGTGGGCCTTCTCGAAGTCGGCGACGGCCGCGTCGACGACCTTCTCCTTGGGCTTGTTGCCGACCTCCTGGAAGAGCCAGACACGGAGCGTGCCGCTCTTCTCGTCACCCTTCGCACTGGTGTCGGAGGTCTGCGGCGCGCAGGCGGTGGCGGTGAGGCCGGCCAGCACAAGCGCCGCAGCCGGGGCGGCAATTCGGGCAGAAAGCTTCATCCGGAACCCCTACCGGTCATGCGTTGCATCATGTGCAACGTGCGTTTCGTTCTGCACAACTGGCAGGAGAGTAGATCCGCGCCCCGGAGACGACAAGTGGTCTCGACCACTCTGTGACCAGCGGATGCAGCCCGTGCAACGCGACGGTCCGGTCACCTTCCGTGAGCAGGCATGGAGAAGGCCCCCGGGGCGCGCGGTGTCGCACGCCCCGGGGGCCTTTCGGCAGAGGTGGGGTGGCCGGACCTACTTCTTGTCCTTGCCGCCGCCCTTGCCCTTGTCCTTGTCGCCGCCGGCGCCCATGGACTCGTAGATCTCCTTGCACATGGGACAGACCGGATACTTCTTGGGGTCGCGCCCCGGCACCCAGACCTTGCCGCACAGCGCGACCACGGGAGTGCCCTCCAGGGCGCTCGCCATGATCTTGTCCTTCTGGACGTAATGGGCGTAGCGCTCGTGGTCGCCGTCGCCCCTCGACACCTGCGGCGTCGGTTCGACGAGGGTCCCCGTACCTGCCCCGCGATCGGGCTCAAGAGTGCTCATAACCGCCAAGGGTACTGAAAGCCGCGGCCTTCAGCGGCCCTCAGTTGAGCGAAGGGTCGTCCGGATACGTGGCGATCATCGCGAGCTCGCTGCGCTGACGCCGGAGCACCGCACGCCAGAGCCGCTCCGGGCGCGGCGACGAGACGTCGCCGGGCTCCGACTCGACCACGTACCACGCGCCCTCGTTCAGCTCGCCTTCCAGTTGACCGGGGCCCCAGCCCGCGTATCCGGCGAAGATCCGCAGCGAGCCGAGGGCGGGGCCGAGCAGTTCCGGCGGGGTCTCCAGATCGACCAGGCCGATCGCCCCGTGCACCCGGCGCCAGCCGAGCGGGCCCTCGTCGCCGGGGATCACCGCCACGCCGAGCGCGGAGTCGAGCGAGACCGGGCCGCCCTGGAAGACGACGTCCGGCTCGCCGGTGAGGCCGGCCCAGGACGCGAGGATGTCACCGACGCCGACCGGGGTCGGGCGGTTGAGGACCACGCCGAGGGAGCCCTCCTCGTCGTGGTCGAGGAGCAGCACCACCGCGCGGTCGAAATTCGGGTCCGTGAGGGCGGGTGCGGCCACGAGCAGTCGCCCTGTGAGCGAGGACACCTCGGTCATGGCAGGAATGATCCCGCATCTTCGCCCTCCGCGGGGGCCGAGTGACCGTGATGCCGCCCTCAGCAGACCGAGCGCAGCTCAGGGCGCACGGAGGCACGGGGAGCGCACGGTCCGGCGGGGGTGCGGTGGGCCATCCGGACGGTAACCCTCCGCAAGATCGGATGCGCGGAGGGTGTTGTGGCGGATTCATGACGTTCGTACACCCCCCTTCGCCTTACGGAAGGGGGGTGGGAGGCCATTACCCTTTTCGTTGGCCCCCTGCCCGACCACTCCGGAACGCGAGATACATGACCGGCACAGACGATGTCCTGCTTGTCCACGGCGGCACCCCGCTGGAGGGCGAGATCCGCGTCCGAGGCGCCAAGAACCTGGTGCCGAAGGCAATGGTCGCCGCGCTGCTCGGCAGCGGGCCCAGCCGTCTCCGCAACGTTCCCGACATCCGTGACGTACGGGTCGTCCGGGGACTGCTGCAGCTGCACGGCGTCACCGTCCGCCCCGGCGACGAGCCGGGCGAACTGATCCTCGACCCCTCGCACGTCGAGTCGGCCAACGTCGCCGACATCGATGCCCACGCGGGTTCGTCGCGCATCCCGATCCTCTTCTGCGGCCCGCTGCTGCACCGCCTCGGCCACGCCTTCATCCCGGGCCTGGGCGGCTGCGACATCGGCGGCCGGCCGATCGACTTCCACTTCGAGGTGCTGCGCCAGTTCGGCGCGACCATCGAGAAGCGGGCCGACGGCCAGTACCTGGAGGCCCCGCAGCGGCTGCGCGGCACCAAGATCCGGCTGCCGTACCCCTCGGTGGGCTCCACCGAGCAGGTGCTGCTCACCGCGGTGCTCGCCGAGGGCGTCACCGAGCTGTCCAACGCGGCCGTCGAGCCGGAGATCGAGGACCTCATCTGCGTACTGCAGAAGATGGGCGCGATCATCTCCATGGACACCGACCGGACCATCCGGATCACCGGTGTCGACAAGCTCGACGGTTACACCCACCGGGCGATCCCGGACCGTCTGGAGGCGGCCTCCTGGGCGTCTGCGGCGCTGGCGACCGAGGGCAACATCTATGTGCGCGGCGCCCAGCAGCGCTCGATGATGACCTTCCTGAACACCTACCGCAAGGTCGGCGGCGCCTTCGAGATCGACGACGAGGGCATCCGCTTCTGGCACCCGGGCGGCGCGCTCAACGCCATCGCGCTGGAGACGGACGTGCACCCCGGCTTCCAGACCGACTGGCAGCAGCCGCTGGTGGTGGCGCTGACGCAGGCCGCCGGCCTGTCGATCGTCCACGAAACGGTGTACGAGTCGCGGCTCGGCTTCACCTCGGCGCTCAACCAGATGGGTGCGCACATCCAGCTGTACCGCGAGTGCCTGGGCGGCTCCGACTGCCGCTTCGGCCAGCGCAACTTCCTGCACTCGGCGGTCGTCTCCGGACCGACCAAGCTGCAGGGCGCGGACCTGGTCATCCCGGACCTCCGGGGCGGCTTCTCGTACCTGATCGCGGCGCTGGCGGCGCAGGGCACCTCCCGGGTGCACGGCATCGACCTGATCAACCGCGGTTACGAGAACTTCATGGAGAAGCTGGAGAAGCTCGGCGCGAAGGTGGAGCTGCCGGGCGGTTCGCTCGTCTGACCCCGCACAGTGCTGCCGCACACAGCGCTGCGCACCCGGCGCCCCGGTCCTCTCACGGAGGGCCGGGGCGCCGTGCTGTTCCGGCGAAGCGGCCCGGGGTGGTGCCGGCGATCCGCTTGAAGTGCCGGGTGAGGTGGGACTGGTCGTGGAAGCCGACCTCGGTGGCCGCCTCCCCCGGCGGTACGCCCTCCAGCAGCAGGCGGCGGGCGAGGTCGACCCGGCGGGCCGTCACGTACTGGTGCGGCGCGATGGCGTAGGCCGCGCTGAAGGCCCGTACGAGGTGGGTCGGGTGCGCGTGGACCAGCCGGGCGGCCTCGGCGAGCGTGATGCCCTCCCGCAGCCGCTCGTCCAGCAGCTCGCGCAGGTCCCGGGCGACGCCCGGGCCCGGCCGGGGGTGCTCCGGGGCCCCGGCGGGCCGCAGATGGCCGCGCAGCCGCTCCTCGACGAACGCCAGGCGGCTCTCCGCCTCCAGCGCGTCGCCCGGGTCGGCGAGGGCGGTGTGCAGCCGGGCGACGCGGGCGCGCAGCAGCGGGTCGGCCAGGTCGGGGGTGTCGACGGCGGGGCCGATGAGGCTCGCGTCGAGCCGGCTCAGGTCCAGATAGAGCACCCGTTTGCGGAAGCCGTCCGGGGTGGCGGGCGAACCGTTGTGCGGTACGTGCGGCGGCAGCAGGCTGACGGTGCCGTCCGGGGTGCCGTGCCGGTGACGGTCCAGGTCGTAGCGGACGGCGCCGTCGTCGACGATCAGGAGCGTCCAGGCCTCGTGGACGTGCATGGGGTAGGCGTGCTCGGTGAAGCGGGCGTGGAAGACCTCCACGACGCCGGCGACGGAGGGTCGCCAGGCCGAGATCTCCTGCGGGCGGCTCACGCGGGTCACGCCAAGAACGTACAAGACGCTCCGGTGGGGCGGCGGTCAGTCTCGGAGCATGGGAAACACGCACGAGAACACCGGCGGCGGCGCGGTCGCGCCCGTCCGCTTCGACACGAAGATCGCGGTGCTGCTCCGCGACGACCTGGAGACCTGGCAGCGGCTGAACGTGACCGCCTTCCTGGTGAGCGGCCTGGGAACGGCCGCGCCCGAGGTGGTCGGCGAGCCCTACGAGGACGCCGACGCGACCGTGTACCTGCCGATGCTGCGGCAGCCGGTGCTGGTCTTCGAGGGGGCGAAGGAGACGCTGACCGCCGCGCACACGAAGGCGCTCGCCCGGTCGCTGACGGTGGCCGTGTTCACCTCGGACCTGTTCGGCACGGGGAACGACCGGGACAACCGGGCGGCCGTACGGGCGGTGGGGCGCGACGCGCTCGATCTGGTGGGGCTCGCGGTGTACGGGCCGCGCAACGCCGTGGACAAGGTCCTCAAGGGCGCGCGCATGCATCCGTGAGGTCCGGGGCCACCGGCCCGCCCGCAGGGGCTGTGCGGGGCGCATGTGCCCCTGGCATGCGTGAGGGCGGCCACTCCTGGTCGGGAGTGGCCGCCCTCTGTTGCGCCTTTGAGGGTTACTTGCCCTTGGCGGCTTCCTTGAGCTTCGAGCCCGCGGAGACCTTCACGCTGTAGCCGGCGGGGATGTTGATCGGGTCGCCGGTCTGCGGGTTGCGAGCGGTGCGAGCGGCACGGTGGGTGCGCTCGAAGGTCAGGAAGCCGGGGATGGTGACCTTCTCGTCGCCCTTGGCGACGATCTCACCGACGGTCTCGGCGAGCGCGGCCAGCACGGCGTCGGCGTCCTTGCGAGTCACCTCGGCGCGGTCGGCCAGGGCGGCCACCAGCTCACTGCGGTTCATGTTGTTACTCCCGTGTTCTTCTTGCCTGTGAGGCGTGAGATCGAAGCCGATGCTGCCAGGGCCCTCTGACAGTCCCCGGACCCGGGTCTGATGTCAGACCCTCTCGCCCGATTACGCATCCTGCCCCCACCAGCGGCGGGAAAGCCAATCCGGAACCCTTCGGGGTCAATGAAAAGCGCCACGGTTGGCTCGTGGTGACGCTCCGTCGACTTGGCCGAGCGGTCCGCAGCGGATGCCGGGCCCCGCAGGGCCCACTGCCCGCCCACCCTAAAGGGGCGTTTGGGGCGCCGCGACCCGCGACGCGCCGTACGGCACGGGCGGGTGCGGCCCGGGGTACTTCGCGCGTACCCCCCGAAAGGACCCCGAAACGGCCGTGTCAGACGGTCGTGGAGGGGGTGGTCGCGGTGGCTCCGGCGGCCTTCGCGGCGGCCCGGACGGCGCCGGCGACCGCGCCCGCGACCTTGTCGTTGAAGACCGAGGGGATGATGTAGTTCGCGTTGACCTCGTCCTCGGCGACCACGTCGGCCAGCGCGCCGGCCGCGGCGAGCATCATCTCCGTGTTGACGGTGCGGGACTGGGCGTCCAGCAGACCGCGGAAGACGCCCGGGAAGACCAGCACGTTGTTGATCTGGTTGGGGAAGTCGGAGCGGCCGGTGGCGACGACCGCGGCCGTCTGACGGGCGACCGCGGGGTCGACCTCGGGGTCCGGGTTCGCGAGCGCGAACACGATCGCACCGTCGGCCATCGCGGCGACGTCGTCGCCGTTCAGGACGTTCGGGGCGGAGACGCCGATGAAGACGTCGGCGCCGACGACGGCCTGCTTGAGGGTGCCGGTGACGCCCTCGGGGTTGGTGTTGTCGGCGATCCAGCGCAGCGGCGAGTCCGGGTCGGCGGCGACCAGGTCCTCGCGTCCGGCGTGCACCACGCCGTGGATGTCGGCGACGACGGCGTGCTTGACGCCCGCGGCGATGAGCAGCTTCAGGATGGCCGTACCGGCCGCTCCGGCACCGGACATGACGACCCGTACGTCCCCGATGCCCTTGCCCACCACGCGCAGCGCGTTGGTGAGGGCGGCCAGCACGACGATCGCGGTGCCGTGCTGGTCGTCGTGGAAGACCGGGATGTCGAGGGCCTCGCGCAGCCGGGCCTCGATCTCGAAGCAGCGCGGCGCGGAGATGTCCTCCAGGTTGATGCCCGCGAAGCCGGGGGCGATGGCCTTGACGATCTCGACGATGGCGTCGGTGTCCTGGGTGTCCAGGCAGATCGGCCAGGCGTCGATGCCGGCGAAGCGCTTGAAGAGGGCCGCCTTGCCCTCCATGACGGGCAGCGAGGCCATCGGGCCGATGTTGCCGAGGCCGAGCACCGCGGAGCCGTCCGTCACAACTGCGACGGAGTTGCGCTTGATGGTGAGGCGGCGTGCGTCCTCGGGGTTCTCGGCGATGGCCATGCAGACGCGGGCGACGCCGGGGGTGTAGATCATCGACAGGTCGTCGCGGTTGCGGATGGGGTGCTTGGACGCCATCTCGATCTTGCCGCCGAGGTGCATGAGGAACGTACGGTCGGAGACCTTGCCCAGCACGACACCCTCGATGCCGCGCAGACCTTCGACGATCTCGTCCGCGTGCGAGGTGGACGTGGCGGCGATGGTGACGTCGATCCGCAGCTTCTCGTGGCCGGAAGCGGTGACGTCGAGGCCGGTGACCGAGCCACCGGAGGACTCCACGGCCGTGGTGAGCTGGGAGACCGCGGTGCCGCTCGCGGGCACCTCCAGCCTGACCGTCATCGAGTACGAGACGCTGGGCGCCGTTGCCATGGCCGAGTCCTTCGCTTTCCTTAGCTTCATTGCCGCGCATCCGGAACCCTCGTTCCGGACACGCTTCCCGATCGTCGCACCTACCGACTGGTAGCCGGTAATGACTGCCGTCTTTCGGAAAGTAGTTTCCACCATACGAGAGATCACCCGTTCGGCGGAACCCCCAACCGGCGGAAAGCGGTCGGCGGGACCGCCACAACGAGAACAGACCCGCGCCACCAGAAGGTGACGCGGGTCTGTCTTCTACGTCTAAGTGGCACCGACCCGCCATGCTCGCCTCGCGGCAAGTGGTCGCTCGAAGCGACGAAGGTTGGGCCCGGGGGCTTGGATCGAGCCGGTGCCAGTACCACGGTAACAAAGACCCCGGAAAAGTGATTCCCGTGCGCCGGGTTGACTCGCGGAACCCTGTCGTGTCAGTCCCTCAGCAGGTCCGGCACCCCGTCCTCGTCCGGCAGGTCCCGCTCCCCCGAGACCACCGTGAGCTGCTGCGTCGCCCGGGTCAGCGCCACGTACAGCACCCGCAGACCGGCCGGGGACTCGTCCGCGATCTCCGCGGGCGAGACGACCACCGTGGCGTCGTACTCCAGGCCCTTGGCCTCCAGGCTGCCCAGCGCCACCACCCGCTCCCCCAGCTCCGCCAGCCATGCGCGGGCCTGGGCGCGGCGGTTCATCGCGACGACCACGCCGACCGTGCCGTCCACCTCCGCGAGCAGCCGGGCGGCCTCCTCGCGGACCGTGGCGGCCAGCTCCCCGTCGCGTACCGGCTCGAAGCGGGGCACCACCCCGGTCGAGCGGACCGCCGCCGGGGACTCCATGCCGGGCATCGCCAGCGCCAGCACCTTCGCGGCCAGCTCCGCGATCTCCGCCGGGTTGCGGTAGTTGACGGTGAGGGTGAAGCGGCGGCGCGGCCGGGAGCCGAGCGCCTCGTCGCGGGCGGCGGCCGCCTCGTCCGGGTCGGACCAGGAGGACTGGGCCGGGTCGCCGACGACCGTCCAGGTGGCGTGCCGGCCCCGGCGGCCGACCATGCGCCACTGCATCGGGGTGAGGTCCTGCGCCTCGTCGACGATGACGTGGGCGTACTCGGTGCGCTCCGCCGCGAGCCGCTCGGCCCGCTCCCACTGGGTCTCCTCGCGCTGCGGCATCAGCTCCTCCAGACCGGTGAGCTGGTCCAGCGGATCGGCCTCGCGCTTGCGCCGGGGCCGGTTCGGGGTGCCCAGCAGCGCCTGGAGCTCGTCCAGCAGCGCCACGTCGTGGACGGAGAGCGGACCGTTGCCGTCCGCGTCCAGGCGCTTGAGGGAGCGGGCCAGGCGGCGCGTCTCGCCCTGGTTGAGGATGCGCCGGGACCAGCGGGCGAGCCGCCGTTCGTCGGCCATCGCGGCCAGCACCCGGCGCGGCGTCAACTCGGGCCACCAGGCGTCGAGGAACTCCAGGAACGGGGTCTCGGTGGAGACGTCCTCGTCGAACGAGGAGCGCAGCTCCGCGACCAGCTGGGGGTCGGTGTACCGGCCGCGCCCGGAGGACTTGCTCCACAGGGCGTCCAGCAGCAGCTTGCGGGCGCGCGGGCGCAGCAGGTTGACCGGGGCGGTGCCGCCCAGGGCGTTGTGCCGGATGCGCTGGAGCTCGTCGGCCTCCAGCTCGACCCGGGCCCCGAAGGCGACCACGCGCAGCCGGTTCGGAGGCGTCGTCGCCCCCCGCTGTTCGGGCTCGTCGCCGAACGCGAGCTGGCCCGCCTCCTCGCGGGGCGCGGCGGGCCGGCCCTGTTCCAGGGCGCCCCGGGCGGCCTTGCGCAGCACGGGGAGCATCCGGGAGGAGCCCTTGATCCGGGCCACGGCCGGTTCGTCGTAGGCGGTGGCGCCTTCGAGGCCCGCCGCGTCGTCGGAGAGCGAGCCGATCGCGCGGATCGCGACCTGGCCCTCCTCACCGAGCGAGGGCAGCACGCCTTCGGTGTACGCGACCAGGAGCGGGGTGGGCGAGACGATCAGGATGCCGCCCGCGTACCGCCGCCGGTCCTGGTAGAGCAGATACGCCGCCCGGTGCAGGGCCACGGCGGTCTTGCCGGTGCCGGGGCCGCCGGTGACCTCGGTGACGGAGGCGGCGGGGGCCCGGATGACCAGGTCCTGTTCGGCCTGGATGGAGGAGACGATGTCCCGCATGGTGTGGCTGCGGGCCTGGCCGAGCGCCGCCATCAGCGCGCCGTCCCCGATCACCGGCAGCCGCTCGCCGTCCAGATACGCCGTCAGCTCCGGGCGCATCAGGTCGTCCTCGACCCCGAGGACCTTGCGGCCCTTGGAGCGGATGACCCGGCGGCGTACGACGCGGCCGGGCTCCTTCGGGGTGGAGCGGTAGAACGGGGCGGCGGCCGGAGCCCGCCAGTCGATCACCAGCGGGGCGTAGTCGGAGTCCAGCACCCCGATGCGGCCGATGTGGAGCGTCTCCGCGATGTCGGCGGTGGCGTCGTCCCGTACGGAGTCCTCGGCCGGCTCGACGGAGGTGTACGCGCCGTCCGGGCCGCGCTCCCCGTCCTTGCCGAGCAGCAGGTCGATCCTGCCGAACAGGAAGTCCTCGAACTCGCTGTTCAGCCGGTTGAGGTGGATCCCCGCCCGGAACACCTGGGCGTCCCGCTCCGCGAGCGCGCCGGGCGTACCGACCTGGCCGCGCTTCACGGCGTCGTCCATAAGAAATTCCGCCTCGTGGATCTTCTCTTCGAGGCGGTGATAAACACGGTCGAGATGCTCCTGCTCGACACCGATTTCCCGGTCCCGCAGCGATTCGACAGCGGCATCCTGCGCGGCCACCGAGGCCCCCTTCTTAACGGCACTGGGCAGCCGTCAACCCTATGCGAAGGGGGGCCCGAGCGCATCTGCCGACCGCATCCCGATCGCGCGTCGTACCGGGTGGGGGCGCGCGGAAGCGCGGCGGGCGCGGTTCAGGCCCCGATCTCCACCAGCCGCTCCCCGTCGAAGGTCCGCACCTCGAAGCGGGCGATGTCCTTCCGGTCCATCGCCGCTCCGCCGTGCACATACAGCGGGGCCTTGGCCGTCGGGTTCGTGGCGCCCTCGATGCCGTACCCCCACTGCGGGACCGACCAGGAGGTGACGACCTCCTCCTCACCGGTCTTGGAGACGGCGATCAGATTGCACTTCTGCGGTCCCTTGACGTTCTTCAGCTCCAGGACCGTGTGGGTGCCCCAGGCCTTCTCCTCCATGCCGACGGTCGCGCCGACCTGGGTGGTGGGGTCGGTCGCGGAGACCTTCTCCGTCATGTGCTCGAAGAAGGCGTCCTCGGCCGGGCTGGTGGGGTGCGGCTCGCCCACGGCCACCGATCCGCCGCCGCGGTCGTCGCCCGCCGTGACCGCGAACGCGGCGACCGGGCCGCCGATGATCAGGGCGGCGGCCGCGGCGACCAGATAGCGGCTGCGCCGGGTACGGCGGTGCCGCTTGCGCGCGACCTCGTCCATCAGCCCGCCGAGCACCCGGGGCGCGGGCTTCTCGGGTACGTGCGGAACGGGGCGGGCGCCGGGCACGGCGGAGGGCGCCTCGGAGAGCATCGCGAGCATGGGCTCCATCGAGGCGAACTCGTCGAGATGCGCGGCGCACCGGGCACAGCCCGCGAGGTGCGCCTCGAAGGCGCTCGCCTGCGCGTCGTCGAGGATGCCGAGGACGTACGCGGCGGCCGCGTCGTGCTCGGACCCTTCGGGCTCCACGCCGAACGGGCCGCCGGGGCCGCTCGTGCCGCCGGGGCCGCTCGTGCCGCCGGGGCCGGGGAGGTGCGCGGGCCCTGAGGGGTGTGCAGGACCCGCGGTATACGGGGGACGTGAGGGACCGGACGGCGTACGGGGGCCGGGAGGCCGGGGCCCGAACGGCTGCCACTGCTGGTCGCTCATGCCGTGATCCCCCTCTCTTCGAGTGCGAGCTTCATCGAACGCAGTGCGTAGAACACCCGGGACCGCACGGTCCCGCTGGGAACGCCGAGCACTTCGGCGGCCTCGTTGACCGTACGTCCCTTGAAGTAGGTCTCGACCAATGCTTCCCGGTGCGCGGGGGTCAAATCTTCGAGCGCGTCGGAGAGCGTCATCAGCCACAGCGCCTTGTCGATCTCGTCCTCCGCGGGAATGACCTCCAGCGGCGACGGATCGACCTCGCGCGGCCGGGCCTGCCGGCTGCGGTGGTTGTCGATGACGATGCGCCGGGCGACCGTCACCAGCCAGGGTCGGACGGAGCCGGTGGCCCGGTTGAGCCGGCCGGCGTTCTTCCAGGCACGGATGAGCGTCTCCTGCACCACGTCCTCGGCCCGCTGGCGGTCGCCCGCCACGAGCCGGAGGACGTACGCGAGCAGCGGCCCGGCATGTTCGCGGTAGAGCGCCCGCATCAGCTCCTCGTCCGGTATCCCGGAGGAGGACGGGGGCGGCTCACTGCGATGTCGAGCCCTGTGCGGACGGTCATCGGCCACGGCCGCATCCTTGCGCACCCGAACCTCCCGGTCGAGACCTCTGAAACGAGCTCTTGGACCATCGATACGGGGGCGGGGGCCGGTTCATTCAACGCCGGGCGGAATTTCTTTCTCCGGGCCGTACGCACCCGGCGTCCCCCGGCCGTACGCGTCGGTCGTTCCCGAGGTCCTGCGCCGGTGCCGGGCGACCCGTTCGCGGTTGCCGCAGACCTCGCCGGAGCACCAGCGCCGCCGCCCGCCGCGCGAGGTGTCCAGGTAGAGCCGGTGGCAGGACTCGCCCTGGCAGCGGCGCAGGGCCGCCCGCGCGACCGGGTCGGTGAGCAGGTCGACCGCGTCCCGGGCCACGACGGCGAGGAGCCCCGCGCAGTCGGGCGCGGCGCTCAGGACCCGCACCAGGCCGCCGTCCGCGCCGCGCACCGCGCGCGGCCCCGGAGGCGCCCCGGAGGCAAGGGAGTTGAGCAGTTCCAGTGCGCCGCCGGTCTCCGGCCCGCCGAGCTGAGCGGCCATCAGGCGGCTGACGGCGGAGCGCAGTTCATGGAAACGGACCACCCAGGTGTCGTCCAGCCCGGTCAGCACGGTGCCCGGCGGCACGAGCCCGGCAGCGGTCAGCCACTGGGCCAAGTGGGCGGGCCCGTCGAGCTGTTCACAGGTGCCGGGCACTCCGTCCGCGCGTTCCGTGGCCACCAGATCGAGGCAGATCCGGCCCGCGTCGAACCGCCATGTCCGCGCACTCCTGCCCGCTGTCCTGCTCACGCTCACCGCCCTGGATCACCCGGTGGAACGACCCTTCCCAGAGTGCTCCTGTCGGGGCCCGGCCGGAACCCCCGCCGCCGCCCCCGTACCGTGACGGACATGGAGTACGAGGGGGAGCCGCGCATGGACCGCACGGGCCGGTACGACGGAAGCGATGTGATCGGCTCCGGGGGGCTGCGGCTGCGCCGGTGGCGCGAGGAGGATCTGCCCGCGCTGCTGCGGGCGTACGAGGATCCGGCGATGCACCGCTGGCTGGCCACCCAGGTCTCCGGGCCGGACGGGGCGGCCGACTGGCTGGAGGCGCAGCGTACGGGGTGGGCCTCGGGCACCCGCTTCGCCTTCGCCGTGACGGAGGGCGGGCAGGATGACGAACCGCTCGGCAACGCCGTGCTGAAGCGGCCGGATCCGGTGAGCGGCCGGGCGGAGGTGGGCTATTGGACGACGGCCTCCGCGCGCGGCCGGGGCGTGGCCCCGCGGGCGCTGGCGGCACTCACCGACTGGGCGTTCACGACCTTCGCCGAACAGGGCCTGACCCAGCTGGAGTTGCTGCACCAGGTGGACAACGAAGCCTCCTGCCGGGTGGCGGAGAAGTGCGGATACCCGTTGGCGCGGGTGATCCCGGCGCTGCCGCCCGACTATCCGCTGGACGGCCATGTGCACGCGCGGGAGGCTCCGGCGGCGGCGCTCAGCCGGCCGGCGGATCGTCGTGGAGAAGCCGCTGGAACAGATGGTGGTCGCGCCAGCGGGCGTTGATGTGCAGATAGCCGGGCGCGGTGCCGATCCGCTCGAACCCGGCTTTGGCGAGTACCTGTTGGGACGGGGCGTTGTCGGTGACGGTGGCCGCCTCGACGCGGTGCAGGCCCAGCCGGTCGCGGGCCGCCTCGCAGACCGCGTGGACGGCGGCGGTGGCCAGTCCCCGTCCGGTGTGGCCCTCGTCGACCCAGTAGCCGAGGCGGCCGTTGCGGAAGGGGCCGCGCTCGATGCCGGAGAGCGTGAAGCCGCCGACCACCCGGTCGTCGGCGTCCGCGAGCACCCAGGGCATGGAGCGCCCGGCGTCCCGGTCGGCCAGCAGCGCGGTCAGCCGGGCGGCCTGGCCCTCGACGGTGTAGAAGGTCTCGGGGCGTACGGGTTCCCAGCGCCGCATGTACGCGCGGTTGCGGGTGAGGGCCGTGGCGAAGGAGGGCGCGTCGGTGAGCTCGACGGGCCGGAAGGCCACGTCGGGGGCGAGGAGGTGGGTGCGGTCGGTCATCCGGTCACGCTAGCCGGGACGCCGGGCACCGGTCACACAGGCCGGGACGCCGGGCACCGGTCACACAGGCCGGGACGGCCGAGCGCCGGTCACGCCAGCCGGGGCGGCCGGGCGCCGGACCGTGGGCCTCGCCGACCTGGATGTGTGCCCCCTGCGCCAGGGCCCCCGCGCCCTCAGCGCCCGTACTTCGTGTCCGCCGACGGGTCCAGCGCCAGCCGGTAGCCGCGTTTGACGACCGTCTGGATCAGCCGGGGCACGCCCAGCGCCGTGCGCAGCCGGGCCATCGCGGTCTCCACCGCGTGCTCGTCGGTGCCGCTGCCGGGCAGCGCCCGCAGCAGGTCGGCGCGGGCCACCACCCAGCCGGGGCGGCGGGCCAGCGCGTGCAGGAGGGCCATGCCCGCGGGCGGCACCGCGCGCAGTTCGTCGTCGACGAGGACCGCGTGACCGCGGATCTCGACGCGGTGGCCGGCGACGGGCAGGATCCGGGCCGCCGCCGGGAGGTGGGCGCACATCAGCTGGACGAGGGGGCCGAGCCGGAAGCGTTCCGGCTGGAGGGTGTCGACGCCCCGGGCCTGGAGCGGCAGGGCGGTGACCGGTCCGACGCAGGCGACCAGGACGTCGTCGCGCAGCGCGCCGAGGACCTCGGGCAGCAGTCCGCGGGTCTCGGCGCGGCCGAGGAAGGAGGCGGCGGCGGGGGCGCTGGTGAAGGTGATCGCGTCCAGGCCCCGGGCGGCCGTGACGTCGAGCATCCGGTCGAGCGGGGCGAGGTCCTGCGGCGGCATCCAGCGGTAGACGGGGACGACGACGACCTCGGCGCCCGCGGCCGTCAGCGACTCGACGAAGCCGGGCAGCGGTTCGCCGTGCAGCTGGAGCGCGACCCGGCGTCCGGCGACGCCTTCGGCCAGCAGCCGGTCGAGGACCTCGGCCATCGATTCGGACCCGGGCGACCAGGCCTCGGTCAGCCCGGCGGCCCGGATGGCGCCCTTGACCTTGGGGCCGCGGGCGAGGAGTTCGACCCCGCGCAGGGTCTGGAGGAGCGCGTCGCCGATGCCCCAGCCGTCGGCCGCCTCGATCCAGCCGCGGAAGCCGATCGCGGTGGTGGCGACCGCGATGTCCGGCGCGTGGCCGATGAGTTCCTTGGTGGCGGCGAGGAGTTCGCTGTCGTCGGCGAGCTGCACGATCCGCAGGGCGGGGGCGTGCAGGACGGCGGCCCCGCGGCGCTTGAGGAGCGTGCCCAGCTCCTCGGCCCGGCGGGCGGCGGTCACCCCGACGGTGAAGCCCGCGAGGGGGCCGTGCGTTGTGTCGTCGTCCTGCATGGCGTGTTCCCCGGCTCCTGTGGTCCCGCTGGTACGGGGTGTTCCCGCTGGTACGCGATGTTCCCGTGGTCGGGCGATGTGCGGAGGCCCGAGACTGCCAACGGTGCGTGACAGGCTCGGTTCCTCCGTATTTCCCGGCCGTTACGTCGTACGACTCCGGGATGTCGTCCTCCGGGCCCCCTCACACCTCCGCGTAACCGAGCTGGGCCCGTGCGGTCACGGGTGCGGGGCGGCGAAGGTATACCGCCCAGGTGAGGGTGAAACACACCCCGTAGAAGGCGAGGAAGGACCAGAAGGCCGCGGTTCCGGTGCCGGAGGCCTGGAAGGACTGGCGGAAGGCGAGGTTGATGGCCAGCCCGCCGAGCGCCCCGACGGCCCCGATGAGGCCCATGGCCGCGCCGGAGAGCCGCCGGCCGTGGGCGGCGGCCGCCTCGCCGTCGAGCCCCCGGGCCAGCGCCTTGGCGTGGAAGATGCCGGGGATCATCTTGTACGTCGATCCGTTGCCGAGGCCCGTCAGGACGAACAGGGCGGTGAAGCCGGTGAGGAAGACGGGCAGCGAGGCGGTTCCCGAGGCCTGGATGACGACGCCGGTGGCGGCGGCCATCGCGGCGAAGGTGGCCAGGGTGATCCGCGCGCCGCCGTACCGGTCGGCGAGCCGGCCTCCGACCGGCCGGATCAGCGAGCCCAGCAGCGGGCCGATGAAGGTGAGCGACGCGGCCTGGAGCGGGGTGCGGCCGAACTGCGTCTGGAGCACCAGGCCGAAGGCGAAGCTGTAGCCGATGAACGAGCCGAAGGTGCCGATGTAGAGGACCGACATCAGCCAGGTGTGCGGGTCGCGGACGGCCTCCAGCGCGGCCCCGGTGTCGTTCTTCACGGGCCGCAGGTTGTCCATGTACAGGGCGGCGCAGACGGCGGACAGGACGATCAGCGGGATGTACACGCCGAGGACGATCCGGGGGTGCGAGGCGCCCAGGGTGCCGATGACGAGCAGGCCGATGAGCTGGACCACGGGGACGCCGACGTTGCCGCCGCCCGCGTTGAGGCCGAGCGCCCAGCCCTTCTTGCGGAGCGGGAAGAAGGCGTTGATGTTGGTCATCGAGGAGGCGAAGTTGCCGCCGCCGATCCCGGTGAGCGCCGCGACCGCGACGAAGGTGGCGTACGAGGTGCCCGGTTCCATCACCCAGAACGCGGCCAGCGTCGGGACGAGCAGGCTCACCGCGCTGAAGACTGTCCAGTTACGGCCGCCGAAGCGGGCGACGGCGAAGGTGTACGGCACCCGCACCAGCGCGCCGACGAGGGTGGCGGTCGAGATGAGGAAGAACTTTCCGGCCGGGTCGATGCCGTACTCCGGTCCCATGAACAGGACCATCACCGACCACAGGGTCCAGATGGAGAATCCGATGTGCTCGGAGAGCACGGAGAACCACAGGTTGCGGCGGGCGACCCGTTCTCCCTTCTCCCGCCAGAACGTCTCGTCCTCCGGCTCCCAGGTCTCGATCCAACGGCCTGCCATCACGCGCCTCCACAGGGGGTCGGGGTGTTGTTCCCGACGCTAGGGAGCCCGCGTTTCGGCGTGGTGCCGCGAGGTGACCGGTGCGCAACCTTGCTCTCACCGGGCCGTTTCCGGCCCGGTGAGATGGCCCGGTGGGACGGCCCGGTGGGACGGCCCGGTGGGACGGCCCGGTGGGACGGCCCGGTGAGACGGAGCTCTACCGTCTGCCGTCCGGCCAGAGCCGGGGCCGGCGTCGGGCGGCGACGTCCTCCACCCAGCCCACGGCGACGATCACGAGCGCGAGCAGCGGCCAGATCAGCAGGGTCATCAGCAGGGTGTACCCGGCCTCGACCGTCGATCCCAGGTGCGCGTCCACGTACGGGATCTTCCAGAGGAGGTCTATCAGCGGGACCGTCGCCAGGATCAGCAGGTTGTGCCAGAGGTAGATCGTCACGGCCCGGTTGTTGGCGAGCGTGACCAGACGGTCGAAGCGGGCCAGCCGGCCGGGCAGCTCCTGCCAGGACGGGGCGTACTGGAGCAGGATCACGCAGAAGCCGAGCGACCAGGCCGCCTGGGCGAGCGGGATGTCGTTGAGGTCCCAGCCGTCCGCGGTCAGGTGCCCGGAGGCCCACCACAGCCCGAAGCCCATGACGATCGACGCCAGCGAGATCGTGAGGTAGCGCGGCACGTCCTTGAACAGGCCGTCGTGGTGGGCGAAGCCCAGGACCCAGCAGGAGCCGAACACCGCGAAGTCGCTCAGCGCGTTGCCGGTCTCGCCCGGGATCGTCACCAGTCCGGTGCCGATCACGGCGGTCAGGCCGAGCGGGGCGAGCAGCGTCGCCCAGGGCAGTTTCCGGAACGCCCGGAGCAGCAGGGGCGAGGCGAGGACGAACCAGAGGTAGGCGCGGATGTACCAGAGCGGACCCGCCGCCTGGACCGCCCAGGTGTCCTCCAGCAGTCCGGCCCGGTCACCGCTGGACCAGGGGAAGGGGGGTGCGCCGACCGGGAAGACGTACCAGGCCAGTTTGACGAACCACCACAGGCCCTCGGACTTCACCGGCTGCCAGCTCAGCGCGAACATCATCGGTACGACGACGAGCGAGAACACCCACATGGGCGGCAGCAGGCGGCGGACACGGCCCCGGATGACGCCGAGGGCCGGGCGGGACAGCGAGCGGGCCATCAGCGAACCGGCCAGCGCGAACATCACGCCCATGGAGGGGAACAGGACGGTCAGCCAGGCCCAGCCGAAGATGTGGTAGATCACCACGCGGACCAGGGCGATCGTCCGGAGCAGGTCGAGATAGCGGTCCCGGCCGGGCTTCTTCGCCGCGGCGGGGGGCGCCACGGAGGGCCCGGCGGGCACGGCGGGCACGGTGGGGGCGGTCATCCGACAGGCTTCCTCTCGGGGACGGACCCGGTGCCGCGCCGCTGGGCGGACACGCCTCCGGGGGCCTCCACCGCGCCGGTGCGGCGCAGCTTCTGCCAGCGCAGCCGGCCGCCGGTGAGTGCGGTGATCCAGGACTGGAGCAGCACGACGTACATGAGCTGGCGGTAGAGGATCTGCTGGAGCGGCAGCGAGACCAGGTGCGTCATGCGTTCCCGGTCCAGCCGGAACGCGTACGCGGCGCAGACCGCCTGGACCACCAGGACGCCGAACCAGGCGGCCACCGTCTTGCCGGTCGGGCCGAAGACCAGCCCGTACAGCAGGAACACGTCGATCAGCGGGGCGAGCAGCGGGGCGACAACCATGAAGAGGGAGACGAAGGGCAGTCCGACCCGTCCGAAGCGGCCCGACGGCCCGCGTTCGACGACGGCCCGGCGGTGCTTCCAGATCGCCTGCATGGTGCCGTACGACCACCGGTAGCGCTGCGACCAGAGCTGCTGCACGGACTCCGGGGCCTCGGTCCAGGCGCGGGCGTTCTCGGCGTAGACCACGCGCCAGCCGTCCCGGTGCAGGGCCATCGTGACGTCGGTGTCCTCGGCGAGGGTGTCCTCGCTCATCCCGCCGACCCGCTCCAGGGCCTCGCGGCGGAACGCCCCGACCGCGCCGGGGATGGTGGGCATGCAGCCGAGCACGTCGTACATCCGGCGGTCCAGGTTGAAGCCCATCACGTACTCGATGTGCTGCCAGGCGCCGATGAGGGAGTCGCGGTTGCCGACCTTGGCATTGCCCGCGACGGCTCCGACCCGGGGGTCGCCGAAGGGCTGGACCAGCTCGCGGACCGTGGCCGGCTCGAAGACGGTGTCGCCGTCCATCATCACGACGATGTCGTAGCGGGCGTGCCGGATGCCGTTGTTGAGGGCGGCGGGTTTGCCCGCGTTCTGCTGGCGCACGACCCGTACGCGGGGCAGCCGCATGGCCTCGACGAGGTCGGCGGTGCCGTCGGTGGAGCCGTCGTCGATGACGATGATCTCGATCGGGTGCTCGCTCGCGACGAGGGAGCGCACGGTCGCCTCGATGCACTCGCGTTCGTTGTACGCGGGGACCAGGACGGAGACCGGGCGGGTGACGGGCGTGCCCCAGCTGAAGTTCCTGCGGCGGACCTTGCGGGCGTGCAGGAAGGAGAGCAGCAGCATCAGCCCGAAGCGGGCCAGCACCAGCACGCCGATGGCGGCGAGCCCGACGACGAGGACGCCGGTGATCCGCTCGGAGACGGCGACGGCGGAGACGAACGCCTTGCCCTTCCACAGCGCGAACCCGGTGACCGGGGTGTGGGCGCTGGGGGCGTCCAGGGCGGTGGTGAGCCGGGTGAAGGTGTAGCCCTTCTCCTTGAGGTCGGGCAGCAGGGTGTCCAGCGCGGCCACGGTCTGCGAGCGGTCACCTCCGGAGTCGTGCATCAGGATGATCGCGCCCTTGCCGTTCTTCGGCGTGGCCCGTTCGACGATGGCGCGGACGCCGGGGCGCTTCCAGTCCTCGCTGTCGGTGTCGTTGACGACGGTGAGGTAGCCGCGGCTGCCGATGTACTCCGTGACCGGCCAGGACTTGTTGTCCATGGCGTCCGAGAAGGAGGAGTACGGCGGCCGGAAGATCGAGGTGCGGATGCCCGCCGCGCCCGCCAGCGCCAGCTGGTTCTGCGACAGCTCCCAGTCGATGCGCGCGGAGGACTGGTAGGAGAGGTCGGGGTGGTTGAAGGTGTGCAGTCCGAGCTCGTGGCCCTCCTCCACCATCCGCCGGACCAGGTCCGGGTGGCGGGCGGCCATGTTGCCGGTGACGAAGAACACGCCGTGGGCGTCGTACTCCTTCAGCTTGTCGAGCACCTTCGGCGTCCACACCGGGTCGGGCCCGTCGTCGAAGGTCAGGACGATCCGGCGGTCGGGTATGCGCAGGGTCTTCGCGTCACCGGAGCGGGCGTCGATGACGGGCCCGCCGGTCAGGACGTCCTTCGGCACCCGGTGGGTGGGGGCGGCGTCGCGGACCCGGTGGTCGGCGAGGATCTCGCTGTGCACGTATCCGCGCAGCATCAGCATCGCGAGCAGGGCGACGAGAAGTGTCGTCGGCAGGAGGTAGCGCATGGGGAGCCGGAGTCGGCTCCGGCCACGTGACGCCTTCCTCCTCCTGCCGTCCTTGCCGTTCCTGCCCCGCGTGGCGGGGGAGTTCATTTACGGGGCGCTCTCTTCTTGCACCGGCTGTTCGGGGTCATCGACGGGCGGGGCCGTCGGTTCGCTCGGCTCCGGCTCGGTGGTCGGCGGCGTGGGGTCGACCGGCGGCTTGGCGGTCGAGGTCGTGGGGGCCGGTTTCGTGGCGCCGCCACCGCCGCCACCGCCCGTGGCGGGCCGGGACGGGTCCGCGGAGGCGGACGCGGAGGGGCGGTCCGCCGAACCGGCGGGCACGACCACGGAGGTGGCCGACGGGGTGGCGCCCGCGGGGGCGCCGGACGCGCCGTCCGCCGGGGCGCCCGACGCGCTGGGCCCGGGCTCCGGGGCGTCGTCGGCGAGGCCGTCGTCCACGGTGTCGGCGCTGGGCTCGGGGAGCTCCTCGACCTGCTCCGCCTTCGCCTTCTCCTCGGGTCCGGACAGGGGCAGCCAGGGGGCGCTGGAGTTGCCGCCGAGGACGGCGAAGACCAGCGTCACGGCATAGGCGGCACAGACGGCGGCCAGGACCCAGCCGAGGCGCCGGAAGGTCTTGCTGCGGCGGCCGCTCTCGTCGACGAAGACGGGGCCGTCGGAGCCGTCCGGCCGGGCGGGCTCGCCGGGCAGTTCGGCGAGTTGGCGGCCCAGTCCGTCGAGCTGGATCGTCGCGTCGTTGGGCTCATGCGTGTGCCCGGTTCTCTTGCCTTCGCGCCAATTGTCCACAGGTGCGGCCCATCCCCCACTCAAAGAATCGGGCACACCGAATTTGACTGGTTCTTTACTGTCGGACTGGGTCCCCACCCCGTCCGAGAACCTGGCGTACATGCACCCGGACGATGAATGTAGCGCACGACATTGACGCCCAAGTGCCCCTGAACGGAGTTGATCAGGAACGGTTGCGCATCAGTGATAGATCGGACGCGGGCAGCCAGGATCCGGATGGCCGGACCAGCCACCCCTCGGCAAGGGCCAACTGGTCAGTAGCGTTGCGCAGCGCGTCTACGCCCGGATGGTTCAGGCCTGTGCGCCAGACCAGCGCGAGCGGCGAAAGCGGAATGGGATCGACGAGCGGACGCAGCACCGTTCCCGGCAGCGGCGGGAAGTCGACGACGGCGAGCACGGGGTGGCCTCCCTTCGACATGACCCGCTGAAATTCAGCCATCCCCACGGCCAGGGGGACGGGTGGGGCCATGACGATCCCCCACTCGGCGAACAGCAACGCGGCGAGGTCGGTCCACTCCCGTGTCCGCTCATTGCCGGCCCCCGCGTAGACGGTCTCTCCGGACAGCTCGGCCAGGGCGACGACCTCCTGCGCGGCGAGAGGATGAGAGACGGGCAGCATCAGGGCCATCGGCTCGTACCGCACGGGATGCACGGCCAGACCCGCGCGCACCGCGGGGGCCAGTCCCGCGGCCCGGCCGAAGGAGGCGTCGAGCCGGCCGGCCAGGATCTCGGCGGCGGCCCAGGTGAGCCCGGACTCGAAGCGGGCCATCAGCTCGCACTCGGGCACCAGCTCGCGAGCGCGTCCCAGCACCCGGGCGGCGGTGGCCCCGTCACTGTTCAGGTCCACGAGCAGCGCCCGGGCGGGCGCGCCGCTGAAGGCCCCGGCGAGCTCGGCGTGCGCGTCGAGCACCCGGCGGGCGTACGGCAGCAGGCGTTCGCCGTCCGGGGTGAGCGCGACCTGCCGGGTGGTCCGGACGAACAGTTCGGCGCCCAGTTCGCGCTCCAGCCGCCGGATGTCCCGGCTCAGCGCCTGCTGCGCGACGAAGAGCCGGGCCGCGGCCCGGGTGAAGTGCAGTTCGTCGGCGACGGCGAGAAAAGCGCGCAGGAGTCGGGGGTCGGTGTCGGCGGGAGGCACGCGGCGAATCTACCGCGCGGGGCACATTCACAACACATACGCGTGAATCGCTCCGCAGAAGGTGTTGGACCCGGGCGGCGGGGCGCGGCGAGCCTGGTCCGTATGCCGATATCCCCTGCCGCCCGCCCGGAGACCGCGTCCCGGCCCGAACGGGCCTCCGCTCCCCTTCTCACCGTCTCCGGCGGCCAGCTGGTCGCGGCCCCGCGCTCCGCGCCGACGATCGCCGCGCCTCGGCGGGCACGGCCGTCGTCGAATCCGTACCTCCGGCTGCTGGCGACGCCCGGGGCCCGCGCCTTCACGGCGGGCAATCTGATCGCCCGGCTGCCGATGGGCATGCTCAGCGTCAGCGCGGTCATCATGATCGCCGGGTCCCGGGGCTCGTACGCCCTCGCCGGGGCCGTCACCGCGACCGGCCTGGCGGCGACAGCGGTCGTCGCGCCCTTCACCGCCCGGCTGGTGGACCGCTTCGGACAGGCGCGCGTCGCCGTGCCCGCCACCGCGCTCGCCGTGCTGGGGTCGCTGGCCCTGGTGCTGTGCGTCCACCACGACGCCCCGGCCTGGACGCTGTTCGCCGCGTACGCCGCGACCGCGACGACCCCGAACACCGGCGGGATGTCGCGGGCCCGCTGGGCGTATCTGCACCGGGGCGATCCGGCGGCCCTGCACACCGCGAACTCCTTCGAGCAGGCCGCCGACGAGCTGTGCTTCATGCTGGGCCCGGTGCTGGCAGCGACGCTCTGCGGGGCGCTGTTCCCCGAGGCGGGCACCTTGGTGGGCGCGGCGCTCCTGTTGACCGGCGTCCTGGTCTTCACCGCCCAGCGCTCCACGGAGCCGCCCGTCACCCCGCGGACGAAGACGGTGGCCTCGCCGCTGCGGACGCCCGGGATGCCCGCGCTGCTGGCGGTGTTCCTCGCCACGGGGGCGGTGTTCGGGGCGCTGGAGGTGGTCTCCATCGCGCATGCCGGGGGTGCGATCCTGGCGCTCCAGGCGGCGGGCTCGTGCGCGGCGGGCCTGCTCTACGGTTCGCTGCGGCCCGCGCGGAACATCCGCCTCCGGCTGCTGCTGTGCCTGGCCGCGATGACGGCCCTGATGTCCCTGCCCCTGCTGGCCGTCGCCGCGTCGGCCGCCCTGCCGGTCCTGGCGCTCTGCCTGCTGCTGGCGGGGGCGGCGACCGCGCCGACCATGGTCACGGGCATGACGCTGGTCCAGCGGGCCACGCGCCCGGAGCAGTTGAACGAGGGCATGACGCTCTCGGTGACCGCACTGCTGGGCGGGGTCGCGGCCGGGGCGGCGGCGGGCGGCTGGCTGGTCGAACACGCGGGCACGGTCCCCGGTTATACGGCACCGATGTCGGCGGCGGCCCTCGCGCTGGCCGTCGCCGCTGCGGGCGGCGGGTACGGCCGGTGGCGGCGGACGTGAGAAGGGGCGCCTGGCGGCGGACGTGGAAAAGCCGCTGCCCCGCGAGCGAACTCGCGGGGCAGCGGCCTACATGGGAACTGTGGAGATGGCGGGAATCGAACCCGCGTCCAACGGTGCGGAACCAGGGCTTCTCCGAGTGCAGTTCGCTACGCTTTTCTCGGCCCCGGAGGTCACGCGAACAAGCCTCCGACAGGCCCAGCCACTGTTTGATTTCCTTCTCGGCCCCGTGGCCGGGCCGAGAAGTTTAGATCCCTAGTTGATGCCAGGATCCGGGTCGGGATCACCCCCGGGCTGACACTCCGCAGAGTCTTCGCTAGCTGCTAATTAGGCAGCGAGGGCGAAGGCGGAGGAATCGCGCTTGGAATTGGCGATTATTGTTTGCGACATATGGTTTACGAGATCATTGCCGCTTCCTCGACTCGCTTCCCCTGCTTCGACATCCGCTGTCGAAACCGATCATCCCCATGTTGATTTTTCAAAAACGCGCACCTTCGCTGAGGTGCACGGCCCATCGTACGTGACCAACGCCGGACGATGCCAGCGTATTCCCCGCGGGGGCGCGCTCAGGCGCTGCGCTGCCGCCGGCGGGCCGCCGCGATGGCGCGGTTCGTCTCCCGCGTGTCCTGCTTCTCGCGGAGCGTCTGTCGCTTGTCGTACTCCTTCTTGCCCTTCGCCAGCGCGATCTCGACCTTGACCCGGCCGTCCTTGAAGTACAGCGCGAGCGGCACGATGGTGTGGCCCGTCTCCTGCGACTTCGACTCCAGCTTGTCGATCTCGGCCCGGTGCAGCAGCAGCTTGCGCTTCCGCTTGGCCGCGTGGTTGGTCCAGGTGCCCTGGACGTACTCGGGTACGTGGATGTTGTGGAGCCACGCCTCGTGGTCGTCGATCTGCACGAAGCCGTCGACCAGGGAGGCCCGCCCCATGCGCAGGGACTTGACCTCCGTACCCATGAGGACGAGGCCGCACTCGTAGGTGTCGAGGATCGTGTAGTCGTGCCGCGCCTTCTTGTTCTGCGCGATCATCTTGCGCCCGGTGTCTTTTTCCTTCGCCATAGTGCGGTCATTTTCGCACTACGACCCACCCCCGAGGCCACTCAATACCGTCTCGGCCCGCTGCTGGGCCCGCTCCCCCACCACGAGGTCGGGGGTGATGCCCTTGCCGTCGACCGTGCGGCCGCCCGGAGTGCGGTAGTGGCCGACGGTCAGCTCGGCCACCGAACCGCCCGGAAGCTCGCTGGGCATCTGTACGGAGCCCTTGCCGAAGGTGGGCGAACCGACGGTGACCGCGCGGCCCCGGTCCTGGAGCGCGCCGGTCAGCAGCTCGGCGGCGCTCATCGTGCCGCCGTCGACCAGGACGACGACCGGCCGGTCCGTGTCACCGCCCGGATCGGCGTACAGCGCGTGCTGATCCCCGCGCACGTCGTACGTGGCGACCAGCCCGCCGTCCAGGAAGGCGGAGGCGGCGACGACGGCCTCGGCGACGAGTCCGCCGGAGTTGGCGCGCAGATCGAGGAGTATCCCCGCCCCGGCGGGGGCGTCCCGGACCGCGTCCCGGACGTCGGTCCCCGCGCCCTTGGTGAACGCGGCGACCTTGACCAGGACCGCCGACGAGGGCTCGTCGCCCAGCCGCCGCACGGTGACCGCCTCGGTGGTCAGCCGGGCCCGCTCCAGGGTCTCGGTCCAGCTCCGGCCCTCCCGGACCAGACCGAGCTCCACCCGGCTGCCCTCGGCCGCTCCCGTACCGTCTCCGCGCAGTAACGCGACGATCTCCGCGACGGGGCGCTTGCCGATCGCGCGGCCGTCCAGGGTGCGCAGCAGGTCGCCGGCGCGGATGCCGGCCCGGTCGGCGGGACCGCCGGGCTGGACCCGGGACACGGTGACGCCGCCGTGGGCGGTGCGCCGGGCGGAGAGCCCGACGCCGGTGTACGTACCGTCCAGCGCCTGCTCGAACTCCTCGTACTCCCGCTCGTCGTAGACCGCCCCCCAGCGGTCCCCGCTGCGGCTGACGACCTCCTCGGCGGCGTCCTTCACGGACTTCCCGTCGGCCTCGGCCTCGGCGGCGGCGTCCTCGATCTCCTCGCGGTCGACCGGGGCGACGGTGGAGGAGACGGCACGGGTCTGCGGCGCGGCCCCGGGCTCGGGGTCCTGCGGCAGCGAACCGGTCGCGGCGGCGGTGGCGAGAGCGCACCCGAAGACCCATGTCAGGGCCGCCCCGCGGCGGAGACCGCGGGGCCCGAAGCGTTGAGCGGAGCCCGACATGGCGACGAGTCTAGGACAAACCCCCTGGGGCACATGTCACACCTTCAGGTACTTGCGCAGCGCGAAGAGAGCGGCGACGGCGGGCATCAGCAGGCCGATCGCGAGCACCAGCGGGAGCTTGGTGAGGACCGCGTCCCAGCCGATGAAGTTGATCAGGTTCAGCTTCTCCTGGAGCGCGAGACCGCCGTCGATCAGGAAGTACCGGCCGCCGAGCAGCATGCCGCAGGCCAGGACGCCGCCGATCAGGCCGGCGACGGCCGCCTCCATGATGAAGGGGGCCTGGATGTAGAAGCCGGAGGCTCCCACGAGGCGCATGATGCCCGTTTCACGTCTCCGGCTGAACGCGGAGACGCGCACGGTGTTGACGATCAGGATCAGCGCGATGACGAGCATGAGGATCATCACGTAGATCGCGACGACGTTCATGCCGTTCATCAGCTCGAAGAGGTTGTCCAGGATGGACCGTTGGTCCTGGACGGACTGCACCCCGTCGCGTCCGGCGAAGGCCGTCGCGACGACCTTGTACTTCTGCGGGTCGTCCAGCTTGACCCGGAAGGACTCCTGCATCTGGTCGGGCGTGATGTTGCCCGCCATCGGGGAGTCGCCGAACTGCTCCTGGTAGTGCTTGTACGCCTCGTCGACCGTCTCGAAGTGGACCGTCTGGACGGCGTCCATCTTCTCCAGATCGGCCTTGATCTCCGCCTTCTGCTCCTTGGTGACAGCCCCCTTGGCGCACTTGGGCATGTCCTTGGCGTCGTTCTTGTTGCAGAGGAAGATCGAGACGTTGACCTTGTCGTACCAGTAGTCCTTCATCGTGCTGACCTGCTCGCGCATCAGCAGCGCACCGCCGAACAGGGCGAGCGAGAGGGCGACGGAGACCACGACCGCGAAGGTCATCGTGAGGTTGCGGCGGAGACCGACGCCGATCTCCGACAGGACGAACTGGGCGCGCATGGCGTCCTTTCAGTACTCGATGCTCGAAATGCACGAGGGGCCGGAGCCCCTCGGTCAGTGCTGGTAGCCGTAGACGCCGCGTGCCTGGTCGCGTACGAGACGGCCCTGCTCGAGCTCGATGACGCGCTTGCGCATCTGGTCGACGATGTTCTGGTCGTGGGTCGCCATGATCACGGTGGTGCCGGTCCGGTTGATCCGGTCCAGCAGCTTCATGATGCCGACCGAGGTCTGCGGGTCGAGGTTGCCGGTCGGCTCGTCCGCGATCAGCAGCATCGGGCGGTTGACGAAGGCGCGGGCGATGGCCACGCGCTGCTGCTCACCACCGGAGAGCTCACCGGGCATCCGCTCCTCCTTGCCGCCGAGGCCGACGAGGTCGAGCACCTGGGGCACGGCCTTGCGGATCTCGCCGCGGGGCTTGCCGATGACCTCCTGCGCGAAGGCCACGTTCTCCGCGACCGTCTTGTTGGGCAGCAGGCGGAAGTCCTGGAAGACCGTCCCCAGCTGGCGGCGCATCTGCGGCACCTTCCAGTTGGACAGCCGCGCGAGGTCCTTGCCGAGCACATGGACCATGCCCGTGCTGGCGCGCTCCTCGCGCAGGATCAGTCGCATGAAGGTCGACTTGCCGGAGCCGGAGGACCCCACCAGGAAGACGAACTCACCCTTCTCGATGTCCAGCGAGACATCGCGCAGAGCCGGTCGGGTCTGCTTCGGGTAGGTCTTGGAGACGTTGTCGAATCGGATCACGGATGCACCACGGTCGGCCGGGAGTAGGTGAGCGTGACCATACGCGAACCGGGCTCACGCGTGCAGGCGGCGTCCGGCAATGGGTGATTTATGGCGGATCGACCGCCGGAACGAAACGGGTCGTGCCGGACCTTGTCCGGCGGGCCGCGCCGAAATCGCCGCGAGCTGGCACAGTGGTGGGGGGAACGGTTGCGTTTCCGTGAGCGTTGTGCGGAGAGAAAGCAGGCAAGCGGCTCCGCCGCGCGGGAGGAGGAATGCGCATGACCTATGACCGACTGGTGTGCGCGAACTGCGCGGCGCCCGTGAGCGAGGGCCGCTGCCGTGTCTGCCGTGCGGTACGGCAGCAGATGCTGGAGGAGCAGGGCCAGGGCCCGCTGGCCGGGATGAGCCCGGCGATGCTGATCGCCCTGATGGTGGTGCTGCTGACCGCCCTCGCGCTGCTGGCGCACCAAGCGGCCTGATCCGGCCCGCGCACGCGCACGGCCCTCCGGGGCCGCCCCTCATCGCCCCGTCGGGGGCTGACAGACGTATGCGTACGGCCGCCTGAGCGGTTCGGGCGCGCAGAAGGGCCCGGGAGGCGTCGAACGCCCTCCCGGGCCCTTTACGGTCCGTCGCGGACTAGGCGACCGTGCGACCGCCGCCGACGAGGCGCGGCAGGATGCGGAAGCCGATGCCGCCCGCGATCATCGTCGCGGCGCCGATGACCAGGAAGGTCGTCTCGGCCGCACCGGTCTCGGCGAGCTCTTCCTTGCCCTTGCTCTGCTCGACCGGCTTGTTGCCGACACTGTCGGTGTCGGTGCCGTCGGTGCACTCGGCGCCGTCGAGGTCGACGGTGCAGGTGCCGGCGTCGTCGCCACCGGTGGTGGAGCCGCCGGTCGCGGAGCCGCCGGTGGTGCCACCCTGGTCGCCGCCGGTGGTGCCGGTGGAGCCGCCCTGGTCGCCGCCGCCGTTGTTGCCGGAGCCACCGTTGTTACCGGAACCGCCGTTGTTGCCCGAGCCGCCGTTGTTGCCGGAGCCGCCGTCAACGCCGCCATCGGCACCGCCGTCAGCACCGCCATCGACGCCACCATCGGCACCGCCGTCAGCACCGCCGTCGACACCACCATCGGCACCGCCATCGACGCCACCGTCAGCACCGCCGTCAACGCCACCATCGGCACCGCCATCGACGCCACCGTCAGCACCGCCGTCAACGCCACCATCGGCACCGCCATCGACGCCACCATCAACGCCGCCGTCGACACCGCCGTCAGCACCGCCATCGACGCCACCGTCAGCACCGCCGTCAACGCCACCATCGGCACCGCCATCGACGCCACCGTCGACACCGCCGTCAGCACCGCCACCGCCAACGTCAGCGCCGCCGATCGGGTTCTCCTCGCCCTCGCCCATCTGGACGTTGACGTCAACGACGCCGGTGTCGACACCGATCTCCAGCGCCTGCGCCGCACCGGCAGCGGTCAGCGAGGCACCCGCGGCGATCACCGCACCAGCGGCTATCCGCGCGACGCGAACGCGCGTCTTCTTCGTCATGTGTTGCTACCCCCAGTAGCCGATCTCGTCATTGGAGCAGCCATATGCGGGCCGTGGCCCTGCGGGGAATCGCTCTCGGCAAGGCCACGTCGTGTCGTGGTCACCCCGCCCGCCCCCCGGTTCACACCCGTCCCAGACATACGCATGCTGCTCTAGCACCCTGGCCAGAGTTAAGGATTACGTCAAGGCCGTTCCGTGCACTACACACCGGTATGGGGGTTCTTGACGGCTATTCGGAAGCACGACTGTGACGCATCGGGCACAGCTTCTCCCCAACGCGAGAGGGCCCGGACAGTCGCCTGTCCGGGCCCAACCTCCGTACCGCCGAGGCTACTTCTCGCGCTGCTTGCGCCAGCGGATGCCCGCTTCGACGAAACCGTCGATCTCGCCGTTGAAGACCGCTTCGGGATTGCCCATCTCGAACTCCGTACGCAGGTCCTTGACCATCTGGTACGGGTGGAGGACGTACGAACGCATCTGGTTGCCCCAGGAGTTGCCGCCGTCGCCCTTGAGCGCGTTCATCTTGGCCTGCTCCTCCTGGCGGCGGCGCTCGAGGAGCTTGGCCTGGAGGACGTTCATCGCGGACGCCTTGTTCTGGATCTGCGAGCGCTCGTTCTGGCAGGAGACGACGATGCCGGTGGGCAGGTGGGTCAGACGGACCGCGGAGTCCGTGGTGTTGACGCCCTGTCCGCCGGGGCCCGAGGAGCGGTACACGTCGACGCGCAGCTCGGACTCGTCGATCTCGATGTGGTCGGTCTGCTCGACGACCGGGAGCACCTCGACGCCCGCGAAGGACGTCTGGCGGCGGCCCTGGTTGTCGAAGGGCGAGATGCGGACCAGGCGGTGGGTGCCCTGCTCGACGGAGAGCGTGCCGTAGGCGTACGGGACCTGCACGGCGAAGGTGGTCGACTTGATGCCGGCCTCTTCGGCGTAGGCGGTCTCGTAGACCTCGGTCTTGTAGCTGTGCTGCTCGGCCCAGCGGAGATACATGCGCTGGAGCTTCTCCGCGAAGTCCGCGGCGTCGACGCCGCCGGCCTCGGCCCGGATGGTCACCAGGGCCTCGCGCGCGTCGTACTCGCCGGAGAGGAGCGTGCGGACCTCCATCTCGTCCAGCGCCTTCTTCACCGACTCCAGCTCGGACTCGGCCTCCGCCTGGGCGTCGGCGTCGCCCTCGTCCGCCGCGAGCTCGAAGAGGACTTCGAGGTCGTCGATGCGGCCGCGCAGGGTCTCGGCCTTGCGGACCTCGGCCTGGAGGTGCGAAAGCTTGCTGGTGATCTTCTGGGCCGCCTCCGGGTCGTCCCACAGGGACGGCGCCGCAGCCTGCTCCTCGAGCGCGGCGATGTCCGCCCTCAGCGCATCCAGGTCCAGGACGGCCTCGATCGACCCCATGGTCGAGGAGAGGGACTTCAGCTCTTCGGAAATATCGACGACTGCCACGGGTCCAGCGTAACGGCTGACCGGATGAAGCTTGCCCTCCCCCGGGAACCGGCCCGGAATACCGCCCGGGGAAGGGGTGCGCTCAGGGGGTCGCCGGGGCCGAGTTCTCGCTGTCCCGGGGCGCCCCGTCCCCGTCTCCGCCGCCGGCGGCCAGCCAGCCGCCGACCGCGACGGCCGCGCAGAGGGCGAGGGCTGCGAGACCGAGGGTGAGGCGGCGCTTGCGGACGGCGGCCGCCTTGTTCCGGGCGGATCCGGGCCGGGGCCTGCCCGGGGCGCGGGGGGCGCGGGCCGTCCCGAGCGGGCCGCCCGCCAGCTCGTCCGGGGCCGGGACGCGCATGCTCGTGTGGGTGTCCCGGTTGGAGTCGGGCGCGGAGCCGGGCACCAGCGGGACCGCGCCGCGGCGGCGGGGCTCCTCGGCGGCCGGGGTGTACTGCTGCTCGTCGTAGCCGGCGGGCTGCTGGTCGCTCTCCTCGGGGCCCGGCTCGTCCACCTCCAGCGGGGGTATCCCCGCCAGCAGGGGCAGCAGGTCGCGCAGCCGTACGGCGAGTTCCGAGGCTCGCAGCCGGGAGGCGGGGGCCTTGGCCAGGCACTGGACGAGGAGCTGCCAGAGCTCCTCGGGGATGCCGGGGAGCGGGACGACGGTCTCGGTGACATGGCGGCGCAGGACCGCGCCGGGGTGGCCGCCGCCGAAGGGCGTGAACCCGGCGAGCAGCTCGTACAGCACGGTCGCGAGCGCGTAGATGTCGACGGCGGCGCGCGGCGGCAGGCCCTCGACGATCTCGGGGGCCAGGTAGTCCGGCGTACCGATGATCTTCGTGGCCTTGGTGCGGCGCGGGGTGTCGATCAGCTTGGCGACGCCGAAGTCGGTGAGCAGGGCCGGGTGCGAGCCGCCGGGGCCGAGCGGGCCCTCCATGTCGAGCAGGATGTTCTCCGGCTTGACGTCCCGGTGGACGATCTGGGCCTTGTGCGCGGCGGCCAGCCCGTCGGCGACGTCCGCGATGATCGCGACGGCGGCCTCGGGGGCGAGGCGGCGCTCGCGGTCCAGTCGGGTGCGCAGGTCGGTGCCGCGTACGAGCGTCATGACCAGGGCGAGGTCGTTGCCGTCCACGACGAGGTCCCGGACGGCGACCACGTGCGGGTGGTCGAGTCCGAGCAGGGCGGTGCGCTCCTGTACGAAGCGGCCCACGAGCTCCTGGTCGGACGCGAGGTCCTCACGGAGCAGCTTGATGGCGACCGGGCCTTCGGGCCCTTCGCCGAGCCATACCGTGCCGGCGCTGCCGCGCCCCAGGATCTGGTGGGCCGTGTACCGGCTGCCGATATTCCGTGCCAAGACTGCTCCCTCAGCGGCTGGCGGTGGACCCCCGGTCGACAAAGTTACGCGGCGTTCGGGGTGTCACGTGCCCTGGATGGCGCCGACCTTCACTTCTCCGGGCGAAATAGGCCCGGAGAAGTCGACAAAGGGATAGGGTGACGGGCCGGGCCATGAACAGGCCGGCCCCGACGGGTCAGGCCCCGCCCGATCCTCCGGCGCTGTCGCCGAGCTGGGAGAACCAGTCGGTGACCTTGCCGATGGCGTCGCCGATCGCTTCCCAGTAGCCCTTGCCCTGGGCGACCCAGTCCTGGAGCGGGGTCAGCTCCCAGATGAGCCAGCCGGCGATGATCAGGAGCACCACGGTGAACAGGCAGCCCTTGAGGCAGCCGAGTCCGGGGATGCGCATCGGGTTGGCGCCGCGCTGCCTCGGCGGACGCGGCTCGCGCGGCGGGCGCGCGGCCGGCTGCTGGGGCTGCTGCGGCTGCGGAGGGGCGTACTGCTGCCGCTGGGGCTGCTGCGGCTGCTGGTAGCGCTGTGGCTGGTGCTGTTGCGGCTGCTGGCGCTGCGGCGGGTACTGCTGGTGCTGCGGAGGCGGCTGGCGGCGCTGGGGCTGCTGCGGCTGCTGCGGCTGCTGGTACTGCTGCTGCGGCGGCTGCTGGTACTGCTGCTGCGGCGGCTGCTGGCGCTGAGGGCGGCGGCGCAGCGGGTCCTGGCTCGGGTCGAGGTACTGGACCTGGGTCTGCTCGTTGCGGTCGCGGGCCGCCTGGAGCTGCGACTGCCAGGGGTGCGGGCCGTCCGGCTGCGGCGGCCCGTCGGGGCGCTGCGGCACGGGCGGCAGGACGGCGGTCGGGTCGGCGTGGCCGCCGGGTCCGCCCTGGCCGCCGGGTCCGGTCTGCGGGAGCACGCTGGTGGCGGCGGCCGGGTCGTAGGAGCCCGCGTTGCTCGGCAGCACCTGCGTGGGGTCGGCCGCGCCCGGGGTCTCCGGGACGGCCGTGGGCGCCGGGTCGGGGGCGAGCAGGGCGCCCACTCCGTCGGCGGCGGCGATCTGGGCGGAGTTCGCGTGGACGCCGATGCCCGCGGCGACCGTACGCAGACCACGGGCCAGGTTCTCGGCGCTGGGCCGGCGCTCCGGGTCCTTGCTCAGGCAGCGCTCTATGACCGTCCACAGCGGGGCGGGCACGGTGGAGGGCCGGCGGGGCTCCTCGCTGAGGTGCCGGTGCAGGACTTCGAGGGCGGTGCCCCCGGCGAACGGCGGGCGGCCGGTGACCAGCTCGTACAGCAGGATGCCCGCGCCGTAGATGTCGACGGCGGAGGTCTGCGGGCGGCCCTCGGCGGACTCCGGCGCCACATAGGCGGGCGTGCCGACGAACTCGTGGGTCCGGGTCAGGCCCGGGGAGTCGGCGAGGCGGGCGATGCCGAAGTCGGTGAGCATCGGGGTCATGCCGCCGTCGCGCTCGTCGAGCAGCACGTTGGCGGGCTTGAGGTCGCGGTGGACGACGCCGTCGGCATGGCTGGCGGCGAGCGCGTCCGCGATCTGCGCGGTGAGCAGCGCTGCGGCGACCGGGGTGAGCGGGCCGTTCTCGCGGAGGTAGCGGTGCAGGTCGGGGCCGTCGATCAGGTCCATCACCAGGGCGAGGAGATCGCCCTCGACGACGAGGTCGCGGGTGCGCACGATGTTCGGGTGCGTGAGCCGCAGCAGGACGGAGCGCTCCCGCAGGAACCGCATCACGACATCGGCGTCGTTGGCCAGCTCCTCCTTGAGAACCTTGATGGCCACGGTCTCGCCGGGCTGACCCGCGACGGCCGCCTCGGCGCCCGCGGTCTCCCGCTGGCGGGCTCGCCAGACGGTGCCCGTGGCGCCGCGCCCGAGCGGCTCCTCGAGCAGGTACTTGCTGCCTACCGGCCGCACGTCATGCGCTCCCTGCTGATCGTGGTGCTTGCGGTCCCCCGAGAGGGTGCCCGAATGTTCCGGCCCACTGTAGTGCCGCCGAACGGGGCATGTGGGGGCTCGCGTTTCGGGGGAAGACGCGCGGACCGGGCGGAAGGTTGCCGTACGGCCGCCCCAGGGGCGCACGAACGTTCGGAAGCACGTACGGGTTCCGGTCCGGCGGCGGGCAGGTAGCTGCCAGGGAGGCCGTCCGAGCGGCAGGTTCCGGACGCAAGCAGGCACTTTTGCGCCCACAGCCGACCATTCAAGATCATTTAAAGGTGACCGCCGGGCGTGTTGTCAGTGGCAGGTGCGAGGATGCCTCCAGCACGGATCTGCGGGCTCGGAGTCTCGCGGTGCGTGACGACCTGTACGGACGACGTGTCCGTGCCGGGTGGGGGGAATCACAGGGCGTTTCCCCTGCCGGGCACCCCCGCGCAGAAGGGACCGCTGACGGCGATGCAGATCCGGCTGACCGTCCTCGCGCCGCGCAGCGGCCAGACCCCGGCGCGCACCTGCGACGTGCTCGTCACCGCCCCCGCCGGGACGGCGCTGACCGCCGTCGCCTCCCAGCTGGCCGCCGCCGTTTCGGGGCCCGAGAGCTCCCAGGGCGGCGGGGCGGTCGTGCTCTTCGCCGGCCGGGAGCGGCTGGACGGGCACCGCGTCGCGCTGGGTGAGCCGCCCCTGGTGGACGGCGCGGTCCTCTCGCTCCAGGTGCCCGGCGACGACGAGGCGACGGACGACGCCGTTCCGGCCCAGCTGCACGTGGTGGCGGGGCCGGACGCGGGCGGGGTCCACCTGCTGCACGGCGGGCAGATCCGGATCGGCCGCTCCGCCGACGCGGACGTCCCGCTCGACGACCCGGACGTCTCCCGGCTGCACTGCACGGTGACGGTCTCCGACGACGGCCGGGTCTCGGTCGCGGACCTCGGCTCGACGAACGGCACCTCGCTGGACGGCGTCGAGGTGCGCGAACGGCCGGTCCGTCTCGTCCCCGGCGCCCTGCTGCGGCTCGGCGAGTCCGCCCTCCGCCTCACCGCGGGCTCCCGTCCGGCGACGCTGCCGACCGCCCCGGACGGCGAGGGGCACCTGCGGGTGACCCGCGCCGAGACGGGGTCCGCCGCCCCGGGCCAGGGCACCGGTGCGCCGTTCGCCGCGCACACCCCCGACCACGGCGGCCCGGGCCCCGGCCAGGCGTACGGCGCCCCG
>MUNB01000300.1 GCA_002154345.1 Streptomyces griseus | reverse complement strand
GGGCGGGGAGAAGCTCCGCGCAGCGGCCTGGCGCGCCGGGCGCAGGGGCTCCGAGAAGTCCGGCTACTTCAGCCCGCGCAGCGTCAGCCGCAGCAGTCGCTCCGCCAGCTCCGGATCGTCCGGCGACTGCTCGGCCGCCAGCGCGATGGCGTTCGTCAGCTGGAGCAGGTCGTCGATGGAGACGTCGCCCCGTACGGAACCGCTCTCCTGGGCCCGGCGCAGCAGCCCCGCCCCCGCCTCCCGGAGCGGCAGATGGCACTGCACGAGTGCCGAGGTCTCGTCGCGCGAGGCGGACATCAGGCCGTGCGCCAGGCCGCGGTACTCACCCGCATGAGTGACGATCGCGCCCAGCCACTCCACCAGCGCCCGGCACGGGGCCTCGGCCGCCGCCAGCTCCCGCGAGCGGTCCAGGAGTGAGCACAGGGCGTCCTGGAAGACCGCGTTCATCAGGGCGTCCCGGTTCGGGAAGTGCCGGTAGAGGGTGCCGATGCCCACGCCGGCCCGCCGGGCGATGTCCTCCAGCGAGGCGTCCGTGCCGTGCTCGGCGAAGGACCTGCGCGCTTCGCCCACCAACCGGTCGTGGTTCCGGCGCGCGTCCGCGCGCATCGGCCGGGCCGGCGGTCGCGCCGTGCTCGTCTCCATCGGGATCGCCCCTGCCATGGCTTCCGCCCCTCCCTCGGTCCTCAGGACCTTGTGGGTTCCAGGATGCCACTGGTGACGAAGGGGCCCGGCCCACGTCTCATGACGCGGTCCGGGCCCCTTCGGAGTGTGCGAGGCGGTCAGTCCTTGATCTCGCAGATCAGGGCGCCGGAGGAGACGGATGCGCCGACTTCGGCGGTGAGGCCCTTGACGGTGCCGGAACGGTGCGCGTTCAGCGGCTGTTCCATCTTCATGGCTTCCAGGACGACGACGAGGTCGCCTTCCTTGACCTCCTGGCCCTCCTCCACCGCGATCTTGACGATGGTGCCCTGCATGGGCGAGGCGAGGGAGTCGCCGGAGGCGGCCGAGCCGGCCTTCTTGGCCGCGCGGCGCTTGGGCTTGGCGCCGGCGGCGAGGCCGGTGCGGGCCAGGCTCATGCCCAGCGAGGACGGCAGCGAGACCTCCAGGCGCTTGCCGCCGACCTCGACGACGACGGTCTCGCGTCCGGCCTCGTCCTCCGCGTCCGCGTCGGCGGGCGCGGCGAAGGGCTTGATGTCGTTGACGAACTCGGTCTCGATCCACCGGGTGTGGACGGTGAAGGGGTCCGCGGTGAAGGCGGGGTCGGCGACGACGGCCCGGTGGAAGGGGATCGCGGTGGCCATGCCCTCGACCTGGAACTCCGCGAGCGCGCGGGCGGCGCGCTGGAGCGCCTGCTCACGCGTCGCACCGGTCACGATCAGCTTGGCGAGGAGCGAGTCCCATGCCGGGCCGATGACCGAGCCCGACTCGACGCCCGCGTCCAGGCGGACACCGGGGCCGGTCGGCGGGGCGAAGGTGGTGACGGTGCCGGGGGCGGGCAGGAAGCCGCGGCCCGGGTCCTCGCCGTTGATCCGGAACTCGAAGGAGTGACCCCGCACCGCCGGGTCGCCGTAGCCGAGCTCCTCGCCGTCCGCGATACGGAACATCTCGCGTACGAGGTCGATGCCGGTGACCTCTTCGGTGACCGGGTGCTCGACCTGGAGGCGGGTGTTGACCTCCAGGAACGAGATCGTGCCGTCGACGCCGACCAGGAATTCGACGGTGCCCGCGCCGACGTAGCCGGCTTCCTTCAGGATCGCCTTGGACGCGGCGTACAGCTCGTCGTTCTGCGCCTGGGTGAGGAAGGGGGCCGGGGCCTCCTCCACGAGCTTCTGGTGGCGGCGCTGGAGCGAGCAGTCACGGGTGGAGACGACGACGACGTTGCCGTGGGTGTCGGCCAGGCACTGGGTCTCCACGTGGCGGGGCTTGTCGAGGTAGCGCTCGACGAAGCACTCGCCCCGGCCGAACGCCGCGACCGCCTCGCGGACCGCGGAGTCGTACAGCTCCGGGATCTCCTCCAGCGTGCGGGCCACCTTCAGACCGCGTCCGCCGCCGCCGAAGGCGGCCTTGATCGCGATCGGCAGGCCGTTCTGCTCGGCGAACGCGACGACCTCGTCGGATCCGGAGACCGGGTCCGGGGTGCCGGCGACGAGCGGGGCGCCGGCGCGCTGGGCGATGTGCCGGGCGGCGACCTTGTCGCCGAGGTCGCGGATCGCGGCCGGCGGCGGGCCGATCCAGGTCAGTCCGGCGTCCAGGACCGCCTGGGCGAACTCCGCGTTCTCCGACAGGAATCCGTAACCGGGGTGGATCGCGTCCGCCCCCGAGTCGGCCGCGGCCTGCAGCACCTTGGCCATGTCCAGATAACTGGCGGCCGGGGTGTCACCGCCCAGAGCGAACGCCTCGTCGGCGGCCCGGACATGCAGAGCGTCCCGGTCCGGCTCGGCGTAGACCGCGACACTCGCGATCCCCGCGTCCCGGCACGCCCGAGCAACGCGGACAGCGATTTCGCCACGGTTGGCGATGAGCACCTTGCGCACGATGACTCCCTCCTCGAAACAAGCTGAGTTTAGGGACTACCGACACGGCCGTACGACCCGTCCCCAATGGTGAGCTTGCCCACACGGAGTGTGATCCGAGGCTTGCCCCAGTAGTGAAATCCCTTGTGGCACCACGGTACGCCGGGATCCTCAACCGCACAGTAACCACCCGGTGTGGTGCAGGTCTCTGTCTTTAAGGTCAACGCCTCACGGCGTTTCTTTGTGGACTCCCTACGAACGGCCGCTGGATTCTTTGCCCGCCGCACGGGCCGTTCAACCTCTTGTCCGAAGGAATACCCATGAGTAGGGTCCGCGCTACGCACGTACCAGAGGTAACAGGGGTGGGACGCAGATGCGCAGACCGGTGGCGATCGTGACGGCGCTCGTGCTGTTCGGGGAGGCGGTGGGCATCGTGCTCATCAACGCCGTCCTGGCCACGGTCGCCGAGAACCAGAACATGTCGCTCGCCGGAATGGACCCGGACGCCATGTCCGCCGGCACCTGGGCGATGGGCGGCGTCTCCGGGCTGCTGCTGGTCCTGTGCGGGCTGACAGCCCTGATCGCCGGGATACGCGACCGGGCTCCGGGGCGGGCCGGACGGATCGTCCTGATCGGCTGCGCGGTCGTGCACGGCGTCCTCGGCGCGGTCACCGTCGGCCTGGTGGGCTGGGGTGCCTTCGCGTTCATGATGGTGGTGCTGGCCCTGCTGGTGCTCACCCTGGTGTCGTACGGCCCCGAGACCCGGGCGGACGGCACCGGCGGCACCGACGGCACGGCGGACGGGAAGACCGCCCCGGCCCCGGCCTAGGGCGGGGCCGGCGGCTCCGGTCTCAGACCCACAGCTCCGTGACGGAGACGTCCAGCTCGCCCAGCAGCCGCCGCAGCAGCGGCAGCGAGAGCCCGATGACATTGCCGTGGTCGCCCTCGATGGAGTCGACGAACGGCGCCGAGCGGCCGTCCAGGGTGAACGCCCCCGCCACATGGAGCGGTTCGCCCGAGGCGACATAGGCGGCGACCTCGGCGTCGCTCGGCTCGCCGAACCGTACGACCGTGGACGCCGTCGCCGACGCCGTACGGCCGGAGGCGGTGTCGATCACGCTGTGCCCGGTCTGCAGAACGCCCGCCCGGCCGCGCATCGACTTCCAGCGGGCGGTGGCCTCCTCGGCGTCGGCGGGCTTGCCGAGCGCCTCGCCGTCCAGCTCCAGCACCGAGTCGCAGCCGACGACCAGGGCGCCCGCCGCCTCGGGGCGTTCCGCGACCGCCGCGGCCTTGGCCCGGGCCAGGACGAGCGCCAGCTCGGCGGGGGTCGGTGCGCTCAGGGCGTCCTCGTCCACACCGCTGACGATCACCTCGGGGGCGAACCCGGCCTGGCGCAGCAGACCGAGACGGGCGGGGGAGGCGGAGGCGAGCACGAGACGGCGCTGATCAGTCATGCGGGCCATCGTAGAAGGGCCCGGAAGGGCCGTGGACCCCGCATGCCCGGCGGGCGCACCGCCGGGCCGCCGTACCGCCCGGTGCACGCCGAGTACGTATCAGTGGAAGCCGAGTACGAACATCGCCACCAGCATCGCCAGCGCCAGCAGCACGCCGGCTCTGCGCATCATGGCCTGGGCGTCGCGCAGTTCCTTCGGCGGCTTGTTCTCGGGGTCGGACCACAACATGCTTCCGATCCTGCTGTGCCGGGCGCCGTCGCGCCTGAGTACGGGTACTCAAGAGGCGGCGGCGCCCGGTTCCGGCTCAGGCCGGCCAGTACGTCCTGGCCCAGGCGCGGGGGCCCGGGCGCGGGCGGCCCGTGCGGGCGATGCGCCCCGGGTCGGACCACTGCTCGGGCGGCAGCGGCGCGCCGGACGACACGGCGGACGCCGCCGCGGCGCGCGCCCGGACCACCGCCAGTGCGGCGGCCAGCTCCTCCGGGGTGGGGTTGCCCCGTACGACCTTGATCATGGGCAGGCCTCTCTGGGAAGTGCCGACGGCTAGAGCGGGATGTTGCCGTGCTTCTTCGGGGGAAGGGATTCCCGCTTCGTACGGAGTTGACGCAGGCCCTTGACGATGTGGGCCCGGGTGTCGGACGGCATGATCACCGCGTCGACGTAACCGCGCTCGGCCGCCACGTACGGGTTGAGCAGCGCGTCCTCGTAGTCCGTCATCAGCTCGGCACGGGTGGCGTCCGGGTCCTCGGCGGCGGCGATGGTGCGGCGGTGCAGGATGTTCACCGCGCCCTGCGCCCCCATGACGGCGATCTGCGCGGTCGGCCAGGCCACGTTCAGGTCGGCGCCCAGGTGCTTGGAGCCCATCACGTCGTACGCCCCGCCGAACGCCTTGCGGGTGATGACGGTGATCAGCGGGACCGTCGCCTCCGCGTAGGCGTAGATCAGCTTCGCGCCGCGCCGGATGATGCCGCCGTACTCCTGGTCCACGCCCGGCAGGAAGCCCGGCACGTCCACGAAGGTGATGACGGGGACGTTGAACGCGTCGCAGGTGCGGACGAAACGGGCCGCCTTCTCGCTGGCGTTGATGTCCAGGCAGCCGGCGAACTGCATCGGCTGGTTGGCCACGATGCCGACCGGGTGACCCTCGACCCGGCCGAAGCCGGTGATGATGTTCGGCGCGAACAGGGCCTGGGTCTCCAGGAATTCGGCGTCGTCCAGGACGTGCTCGATCGCGGTGTGCATGTCGTACGGCTGGTTCGCCGAGTCCGGGATCAGCGTGTCCAGCTCGCGGTCCTCGTCGGTGGTGGCGAGGTCCGCCTCCTCCGGGAAGGCCGGGGCCTCGGAGAGGTTGTTCGAAGGCAGGTACGACAGCAGCGACTTGACGTACTCGATGGCGTCCTTCTCGTCGCCCGCCATGTGGTGCGCCACCCCGGAGGTGGTGTTGTGCGTACGGGCGCCGCCCAGCTCCTCGAAGCCGACGTCCTCACCGGTGACCGTCTTGATGACGTCGGGTCCGGTGATGAACATGTGCGAGGTCTGGTCGACCATCACCGTGAAGTCGGTGATCGCGGGGGAGTAGACCGCGCCGCCGGCGCACGGGCCGACGATCAGCGAGATCTGCGGGATCACCCCGGAGGCGTGCACATTGCGGCGGAAGATCTCGGCGAACAGGCCGAGCGCCACGACGCCTTCCTGGATCCGCGCGCCGCCGCCGTCGTTGATGCCGATCACCGGACAGCCGGTCTTCAGCGCGAAGTCCATGACCTTGACGATCTTCTCGCCGTAGACCTCGCCGAGCGAACCGCCGAAGATCGTGAAGTCCTGCGAGTACACGCAGACCGGGCGGCCGTCGACCGTGCCGTAGCCGGTGACGACACCGTCCCCGTACGGGCGGTTCTTCTCGATGCCGAAGTTGGTGGAGCGGTGCCGGGCGAACTCGTCGAGCTCCACGAAGGAGCCCTCGTCCAGCAGCAGCTCGACCCGCTCACGGGCCGTCAGCTTGCCCTTGGCGTGCTGCTTCTCGACCGCACGGGCCGAACCGGCGTGCGTCGCTTCGTCGATGCGGCGCGTCAGGTCCGCGAGCTTGCCCGCGGTGGTGTGGATGTCGCTTAGCGGCTCGGACATCGGGGGGCGGCTCCCTGCCTGGTCACGGGGACGACGTCTGGCACCGGTCACGGGGGGACGGCCAGCCGTCTGTCCGGCTCTGGCTACTGACTCGTAGGGTATCGGCGCGCCTCCGGAAAGGCAGTGCGTCCTTTGCCACACCTAGGCTGGGTTGCATGACACCACCGGATGCGCCACACAACCGCTGGTCGGACCTGGACCGGCCGCCCCTCAACGTGACCGCGCTGCGCCGCGGACTGCTCCGGCCGGACGCGCTGTGGACGTCGCTGGAGGTCGTGGAGTCCACCGGGTCCACCAACACCGACCTGGCGGGACGGGCCCGTACCGGGGCGGTGGGCGAGGGTGCGGTGCTGGTCGCCGAGGAGCAGACGGCCGGGCGCGGACGGCTGGAGCGGACCTGGACCGCACCGCCCCGCTCCGGGCTCTTCCTCTCCGTCCATCTGGAGCCCGGCGACATCCCCGTGGAGCGCTGGGGCTGGGTGCCGCTGCTGGCCGGGGTGGCCGCCGCGACCGGGCTCGCGAAGTCGGCGGGTGTCGACATGTCGCTGAAGTGGCCCAACGACCTGCTGGTCTCGGTGGAGGGTGAGGAGCGCAAGACGGGCGGCATCCTCGGCGAGTTCGCCGGGGACGGCATCGTCGTCGGCCTCGGCATCAACGTCTCGCTGCGCGCCGACGAGCTGCCCGCCCCCACCGCCGGATCCCTCGCGCTCGCCGGAGCGGTCTCCACCGACCGCGAGACCCTGCTGCGCGCCGTCCTGCGCTCGCTGGAGGACTGGTACGGCCGGTGGAAGGCGGCCGGCGGCGACGCGGCCGCGAGCGGGCTCCAGGCCGCCTACGCGGCGGGCTGCGCGACCCTGGACCGGACCGTGCGGGCCGAGCTGCCGGGCGGGAAGTCGCTGGTCGGCGAGGCGGTCGCGATCGACGGCGACGGGCGGCTCGTCCTCTCCACCGAGGGCGGCCTCCAGCAGCCGGTGTCGGCCGGGGACATCGTCCATCTGCGGGGCGCGGCGGGCGGTCTGACCTGAGGCGGCTCCCGCCCCCGACGGGCGTACGGGCGGATACCGCGTATGCCTGAGTTGTCACGCGCGACGCACCGACGGCGGGCAACCAAGGACGTGAGCTGGGGCACACCTGCCGTATCGTTGAGGCGATCCAGCGACAGATCGGCAGGGCAGTGCGCAGGGAACGGGCAGGAGGCGGCTGGTGACCGTCGGCGACACGACGTCCGGCGCGGGTGAGGAGCCCGGGCCGGACTCCTCGGTCCACGCCACACCCCACCACGAGGTCGACCACACGGTGGAACCGACCGACGACCCCCTCGCCATCCGCCTCGAAGCGCTGATCCTGGGGGCCGACCGGCGCTACACGCCCTTCCAGGCGGCCCGTACCGCCGGGGTCTCCATGGACCTGGCCTCCCGCTTCTGGCGGGCCATGGGCTTCGCCGACATCGGCCAGGCCAAGGCGCTCACCGAGGCCGATGTGCTCGCCCTGCGGCGGCTCGCCGGTCTCGTCGAGGCCGGGCTGCTCAGCGAGCCGATGGCGATCCAGGTCGCCCGTTCCACCGGGCAGACCACCGCCCGGCTGGCCGAATGGCAGATCGACTCGTTCCTGGAGGGTCTGACCGAGCCGCCCGAGCCCGGCATGACCCGCACCGAGGTCACGTATCCGCTGGTCGAGCTGTTGCTCCCGGAGCTCCAGGAGTTCCTCGTCTACGTGTGGCGGCGCCAGCTGGCCGCCGCCACCGGCCGGGTCGTGCAGGCCGCGGACGACGAGGAGATGGTCGACCGGCGGCTCGCCGTCGGCTTCGCGGACCTGGTCGGCTTCACCCGGCTGACCCGGCGCCTGGAGGAGGAGGAGCTCGGCGAGCTGGTCGAGTCCTTCGAGACGACCGCCGCCGACCTGGTCGCCGCGCACGGCGGCCGGCTCATCAAGACCCTCGGCGACGAGGTGCTCTTCGCCGCCGACGACGCGGGCACGGCCGCCGAGATAGCGCTCCGGCTGATCGAGGCGATGTCCCAGGACGAGACGATGCCCGCCCTGCGCGTCGGCATCGCCTTCGGCACGGTCACCACCCGGATGGGCGATGTCTTCGGCACCACGGTGAACCTCGCCAGCCGGCTCACCTCGATAGCTCCGAAGGACGCCGTTCTGGTCGACGGGGCGTTCGCCAAGGAGCTGGTCCGGCACGGCGAGGCCCCGGAGTCCGAGGCGCAGGCCGCCGAGGCCGTCGCGGCCGCCGCCGAACGGGCCCGGCTCGCCGAGAAGGAGGGCCGCGAGCCCGCCGACGAGCCGCCGCTGCCCACGTACCGCTTCGGTCTCCAGCCGATGTGGCAGCGTCCGGTGCGCGGGCTCGGCGTGGTGGAGCCGTGGCTGCTGGCCCGCCGGGGCAAGACCGGCTCCTGAGAGATGTCCGACACCCCTGGGGCCCGTCGGTCACGGCTTCGCCCTGTCGGCGGCCCGGCGGTCCTGTCTAGGATTCCTGCCGGGTAACGCTCGTTAACGGGCGCCGTCGACCGACAGGGGTGCAGTCATGACCGTCACGTCCGAGCAGCGGTACGGGGAGTTCGTCGTCGTACGCCGGCACGAGGGGCAGGACCACGTCGCCGAGCTGGTCCTCGACCGGCCGAAGGCCATGAACGCCGTCTCCACCGACATGGCCCGGTCCATCGCCGCCGCCTGCGAGGCGCTCGGCGCCGACCGGGACGTCCGGGTCACCGTCCTCACCTCCAGCCACGAGCGGGCCTTCTGCGTCGGCGCGGACCTCAAGGAGCGCAACTCCTTCTCCGACGCCGACCTCGTACGCCAGCGGCCCACCGCCCGCGCCGCCTACACCGGGGTCCTGGAGCTGCCGATGCCGGTGATCGCCGCCGTGCACGGCTTCGCCCTCGGCGGCGGTTTCGAACTCGCCCTCGCCTGCGATGTGATCGTCGCCGACGCCACCGCCGTGGTCGGACTGCCCGAGGTGTCCGTGGGCGTCATCCCGGGCGGCGGCGGTACGCAGCTGCTGCCGCGCCGGGTGGGTGCGGCGCGCGCCGCCGAGCTGGTGTTCAGCGCCCGCCGCGTCGAGGCCGCCGAGGCGCGCGAACTGGGCCTGGTGGACGAGCTGGTCGAGGCGGGCCGGGACCGCGAGGAGGCCCTCGCGCTGGGCGGCCGGATCGCCGCCAACTCGCCGGTCGGGCTGCGCGCGGCCAAGAAGGCGCTCCGGCTGGGCCAGGGCCTCGATCTGCGGGCGGGCCTGGAGGTCGAGGACGCGGCCTGGCGGTCGGTGGCCTTCTCGGGGGACCGGGCGGAGGGCGTGGCCGCGTTCAACGAGAAGCGGCGCCCCGACTGGCCCGGCGAGTGACGACGCGCGTGCCTCACGCAGAGTGAGCGCGATGCGAAGAAATAGTTGAAATTAGTTACGCATCAAGCTGATCAAGCCGCTCAAAAGGGGACAAATCTACATAAACTACAGAAATGGGTGGTGACGATGTGCGGCTGCGGGCCGTGGTTTCGCTGGCGCAGACCATGGCCGCGGCCTACACGCCGCGGGAGTCGTGGCGGGCGGCGGCGCTGGGCGCCTGCGAGGCGCTGAGCGGCAGTTTCGCCGCGCTCTCCGTGTGGGAGCGGGACCGGGGCAGACTGCGCGTGCTGGTGAACGCGGGGCAACGGGCCGAGGGGGAGGAGGAGTTCCCCGAGGAGGAGGCCTACCCGGTCCACGAGTTCCCGGAGATCACCGAGTTCCTGCACGAGCGGTGGGCCGGCGGCGGCGAGCCCGACGCCTGGGTGGAGACCGCCGACGGGCTGCCCGGCGCGGGCGGTCCGGCGCGCGGCGCCCGCCCGTACTGCCACCAGCGGGTCGCCGCGCTCCGGCGGCGCGGCCGGGGCTGCTGCGTGGTCGCGCCGATCGTGCTGCACGGCCGGGCATGGGGCGAGCTGTATGTGGCGCGGCCGGCCGGGCAGCCCGTCTTCGACCGGGCCGACGCGGACTTCGCGACCGTGCTCGCCGCCGTCGTCGCCTCCGGGATCGCCCAGACCGAGCGCCTGGAGGAGGTCCGCAAACTGGCCTTCACCGACCCGCTGACCGGTCTCGCCAACCGGCGCGCGGTCGACATCCGGCTCGACGAGGCCATCGAGCTGCACCGCGTCGACGACACCGTCGTCAGCCTGGTCGTCTGCGACCTCAACGGCCTCAAGGCGGTGAACGACACCCACGGCCACGCCGTCGGCGACCGTCTGCTGGAACGTTTCGGCTCGGTGCTGTCGCTGTGCGGGGCGATGCTGCCCCAGGCGCTGGCCGCCCGGCTCGGCGGCGACGAGTTCTGTCTGCTCGCGGCCGGCCCCCCGGCGGACGCGGTGGTCGGCGTGGCCACCGAACTCTGCGACCGGGCGGCGGTGATCGAACTGGGCGACGGGGTCGCCTGCGGGGTCGCGTCGACCGGCGATCCGATCGGCCCGGTGCGCTCGGCCCGGCGGCTGTTCCGGCTCGCGGACGCCGCCCAGTACCGGGCCAAGGCGGCGCGCTCGCTGGGGCCCTGGCTGACCAGGATCAGCCCGGAGACCCGCATGCCGAGGAAGGCCCGCAGATAGTGGACCTCGCGCTCGTCGCGGTAGTCGGAATTGCCGACGAGCACCATCTTGCCGCGCTCGGCCGCGGCCTGTTCGACCGCGTGCGCCATCTCCGCGAAGAACGGCTGCCGGGCGTCCGGGACGATCATGCCTATGAGGTCCGTGCGGCGCGAGGCCATGGCCTGGGCGACCCGGTCGGGGCGGTAACCCAGCTCCTTGATCGCGGCGAGCACCCGCTCGCGCGTGGCCGGGGCGACCGGCCGGGGTCCGTTGTTGATGACGTAGCTGACGACCGCGGTCGACGTCCCCGCCAGTCTCGCCACATCGTCCCGCGTCACCTTGGCCACGCGCCGCAGTCTACGCGGATGGACCTACCTCTTGGCAGCCTCCACCGGGGCTTCTTCCTCCTCCGTGGCCGAAGAGGACTGCTCCGAACGGGTGACGGGCCGGGCGGCGGGGTCGTCGGCCTTCGGCCGCCCGCCCGCGCGCTCCTTCGCCTCCTCGGCGGCGCGCTCCACCTTCTCCGGCACGACGAAGCGGTAGCCGACGTTACGGACGGTCCCGATCAGCGACTCGTGCTCGGGGCCGAGTTTGGCGCGCAGCCGCCGTACGTGGACGTCGACCGTCCGCGTACCGCCGAAGTAGTCGTAGCCCCAGACCTCCTGGAGGAGCTGGGCGCGGGTGAACACCCGGCCCGGGTGCTGGGCGAGGTATTTCAGCAGTTCGAATTCCTTGAAGGTCAGGTCCAGGACCCGGCCCTTGAGTTTCGCGCTGTACGTCGCCTCGTCGACGGAGAGATCGCCGTTGCGGATCTCCATCGGGGAGTCGTCGGAGGTGATCTGCTGACGGCCCATGGCCAGCCGCAGCCGGGCCTCGACCTCCGCAGGTCCCGCCGTGTCCAGCAGCACGTCGTCCACGCCCCAGTCGGCGGTGACGGCCGCGAGACCGCCCTCGGTGACGACGAGGATCAGCGGACAGCCGGGTCCGGTGGACCGCAGCAGCTGACAGAGCGAGCGGACCTGCGGGAGGTCGCGGCGCCCGTCGACGAGGATCACGTCGGCGCCCGGGGTGTCCACGAGGGCCGGGCCCTCGGCGGGGGCCACCCGCACGCTGTGGAGCAGAAGACCGAGGGCGGGGAGCACCTCCGTCGACGGCTGGAGTGCGTTCGTGAGAAGCAGCAGTGAACTCATCGCCGCCCACCTGCCTGGTTCGGTCGATCGTGTTGCACGGTTCGCTCGCCCATTACGTCGGTCCTCCTCGTTCCCTGCGAGAGGGGCACTCCCGGGTCGGACCCGGGGGAGTATGCGGCACTGCTTCGTACGTCCTGCGCCCCGCGTCATGCGGGTTTTACGGTGCGGTCCCGCGCCCTGGGACCGCTGAGCTTGTGGAAACGTCGTCGTAACAACGCCGGTAAAGCACAAAAGGACCCGGGGGCTGCATTGCCCGGATCCTCTTCGCAGCAGAATAGCCCACATGAGTTCCGTGTCCGAGGGTCGATTCCTGAGTTCTTCTGTTCCCTTGCTCACGCCTCCGCCCCGTTGCGCCACCTTGCTGACCGATGACGGCGTACGGGTCGAGGCGGTGTACGCACCGTGTACGGCGGATTCCGCGGCGGCGCGCGACGGGGTGGCGGCGACCGCCGGGGCGCACCCCGCGACGACCCCCGCGATCGTCGTCGCGCACGGCTTCACCGGCTCGGCCGACCGCCCCGCCGTACGACGGGCCGCGCGGGCGTTCGCCCAGCGTGCGGCCGTGATCACGTTCTCGTTCCGGGGCCACGGGAGGTCCGGCGGACGCTCCACCGTGGGCGACCGCGAGGTGCTGGATCTGGCCGCCGCGGTGGCCTGGGCGCGGGAGCTCGGACACACCCGGATCGTTACGGTCGGGTTCTCGATGGGCGGCTCCGTGGTGCTCCGGCACGGGGCTTTGTATACGGCGGATTCCCCGGCCGGTTCCCCGGACGGATCGATCGGCGATTCCCCGGACGCGGATTCGCCCGTTCGCGTACCGGAGCGCGAGGGGCGCACGCGGCGCACGGGGGCGCACTCGGACGTGGTGGTCTCCGTGAGTGCTCCTGCCCGCTGGTACTACCGGGGGACGGCCCCGATGCGCCGGCTGCACTGGGTGGTCACCCGCCCCGCGGGCCGCCTCGTCGGCCGCTACGGATTCCGTACCCGCATCGCCACCGAGGAGTGGAACCCCGTCCCGCTCTCCCCGGTCGCCGCGGTCCCGCTCATCGCCCCGGCCCCGCTGCTCCTGGTGCACGGCGACCGCGACCCGTACTTCCCGCTGGACCACCCGAGGACGCTGGCGGAGGCGGCCGGGCCGGGCGGTGCGGAGCTGTGGCTGGAGCGGGGGATGGGCCACGCGGAGAACGCGGCGGACGACGCCCTCCTGGCCCGGATCGCCGACTGGGCGACGGCCGCACTGCCCGCGTGACCCATCATGGAGAGCTGACGCACGAGGCGTCCGACGAACCGACCGAAGGAGTGGCGCCATGGCAGCGGGGACGATCCGCTACTGGGCTGCGGCGAAGGCCGCCGCGGGCACCGCGGAGGAACCGTACGCGGCGGCGACCCTCGCCGAGGCGCTCGACGCGGTGCGGAGACGGCACCCCGGCGAGCTGAGCCAGGTGCTGCGGCGGTGCTCGTTCCTCATCGACGGGAACCCCGTCGGGAGCCGCGGGCATGAGACCGTACGCCTTGCCGAGGGCGGCACGGTCGAGGTGCTCCCGCCGTTCGCAGGAGGGTGAACCGCAGGCCATGAGCAGCAGCGATCAGCAGTACCCGTACCCGTCTCCGTACGACCCCGAGCGGCAGCAGCCGCAGCCGTCGTCGCCGCACTGGCCCGACGGGACGGCGGGCGGGCCCGCCGCGCCGCAGGATCCGGCCGCCTTCGACCAGGGCGCGACGCAGACGTGGCAGGCGCCGACCTGGGACACGCAGTACCAGCCGACGATCCGCCCGGACGACCCGCACCGGGCGCAGGGGCAGAGCCAGGCGCAGGGGCAGGGTTACGGGCAGCCGGATCCGTACGGACAGCAGCAGCCCGGCGCGTACGCGACACCGCAGCCGCAGCCGCACGCTCCGTACCAGCAGCACCAGCAGCACCAGCAGCACCAG
>MUNB01000030.1 GCA_002154345.1 Streptomyces griseus | reverse complement strand
GCCGCCGCCCCGGGCTTCGGGCGGGGCGGGGGCGGAGGGCCAGATCAGTACGGCGAGTGCGGTCACGGCGGCCGCCCCGGCTATCAGCCCCGCCGCCTTCCCGGCCGAGAACGCGGCGGACGCGGAAGGAGCGGTCGCGGAGGGGGCCGCGGCCGACGAGGTCGCGGCGGACGCGGTGGCCGGCCCGGCGGACGAAGCCGATGCCGAGGCCGATGCCGAGGAGGCGAAGGCCGCCGCCGACTGCCCGCTGTCGTAGAGCGGCACCACGAGGGCGAGCCCGGACAGCAGGCCCTCCGGCGGAACCAGCCCCGTACTGCCGTCGGAGCAGGAGGCGCAGCCGCGTACATGCCGGGCGATCCGCTTGCGCCACAGCGGCGTCGGCGTACCGTCCCAGTCGCCCAGCAGGTCCTCCAGGGCCGGGCAGCGGGGGTCGGCGGCCAGGGCCCGGACGACCGTGCGGCCGACGTCGAGCTGGTTCTTCACCCGCTGCACGCGTACGGCGGCGTGCTGCGGGGAAAGGCCCAGCGCCTCGGCCAGCTCGGACCGGGTGAGGTCGCCGGTCGTCTCCAGCCACCACAGCGCCAGCACATCGCGTTCGGCGTCGTCCAGCCAGCGGGTCGCCTCGGCCGTCTCGCGCCGCTGCCCGGAGAGTTCGAGGCGCAGGATCGTCAGGTCGACGAAGTCGGCGGCGGGGTCGGCGGGGTCGTTGGTCTCCTCCAGCGGGGCGGGGCGGTGGCCGAGACCGGACCATCGGGTGCGGACCTGGTTCATGGCGATGGCGACGAGCCAGGAGCGGAAGCGGGCGGGATCGCGCAGCGAGGGCAGTCCGGACAGCGCCCGGAGCATGGTCTCCTGCACGACGTCGTCCACGTCCGGATGGCCGTTGAGGGCGCGCCCGACGACGTTGTAGACCAGGGGGAGGTACTGGGCGGCCAGCCGTTCCCCGGCGGCCCGGTCGCCGTTCCTCGCCGCGATGACCAGAGCGGTGCTGTCCACGCCGTTCACGCCCTTCGTTCGGTTCGCCGCCGGATGTGGGACAGGTCACCCCTGAGGGATTTGTTATCCGCCACCCGTCCGGTGGTCCACCAGTATGCGGGGGCCTGTCGGCCGTCCCGCCGAGAGAGTGCCGGAAACGGGAGGGACATGTCGAGCAGAACGGACACCGACGAGACGCGCGCCCCCGAAGCGCGGGTCACCGATACGTGCCTCACCGACCCACGCCCCACCGAGGCGCATGTCACCGCGGCGCGGACGGGCGAGGCCATCACCGCCTCGGCCCTGCACGCGGCGGCGACCGGCGCCGACACCTTCCCCGGCGTCCTGCGGGAGGCGCTGAACCGCCGCGGGCTGTCCCTGGAGCGGGTGAGCGAGCGGCTCAGGGTGCGCGGCATCACCATCAGCCAGGCGACCCTCAGCAGCTGGCAGCGCGGCCGCAGCCAGCCCGAACGGGCCCGGTCGCTGCGGGCGGTGGAGGTGCTGGAGGAGATCCTGGAGCTGCCCGCCGGAGCCCTGCGCTCGCTGCTCGGACCGCGCCGGCCGCGCGGCCGGACCACCCCGCCCGACGCGGAGGGTGCGGCGCTGCAGATCCTCGGCGAGGACTCGGTGGTGGAGAAGGCGCTCGGCGCCCGCTTCCGCCACTTCAACCAGGAGACCAGCTCGCTGATGGTCCACGACATCGTCAGGGTCGGCGAGACCGGCACGCTGAGCGGGATCTCCACCACGAACGTGCTGCGGGCCAGCCGGGCGGGGGCGGACCGGGCGATCTTCGTGCTCAGCTTCGACGACGAGGCGGCCGAGCCCGTCGACATCAGGGTCACCTGCGGACGCCTCGTCGAGGCCACGTACCTGAAGGGGCTCAAGTCCCTGGTGCTGGAGATCCACTTCGGCCGGGAACTGGCCAAGCTGGACACCACGGTGGTGAGTTACGCGGTCGATGTGAGCCCGTCCGACACTCCGGCCACCCACTACGAACGCTGGTCGCGGACGAACCTCCACGAATACCTCCAGCAGGTCTTCTTCCACCCGGCCGCCCTGCCGACGGACTGCCACCGCTACGTACGGGAGAAGGTCGGCGCCCCGCCGCGCGGCCGGCGGCGCATCCCGCTGAGCGACGCGCACAACGTCCATGTGCTCACCTCCCGGTGCAAGCCCGGTGTCCACGGGGTGGAGTGGGACTACGGACGCGGAACGGGCGGAACGGAAGCGGCCGGAACGAAAGCGGCTGGAACGGGAACAGATGGAACGGGAGACCGCCCAGGATGAGTGGACGGTCTCCCGCGTCTGGGGGGTGGCCTTTTCTGCCGGTCTGTTCCTGCGGTGGGACTACTTGGTGTTGAGCGTCAGCCCGTAGTACGCGAGGGCGTCGTCGAGCGGCTGGAAGTAGGACGAGCCGGGCGAGTTGACCTGGCCGTTGCAACGCTGGTTGCTGGGACCGCCGGACGTCATGCCCTGGGCCTGGTCACCGGAGATGTACGCGCCTCCGCTGTCCCCTCCCTGGGTGCAGACGCTGGAGCTGGCCAGGCCGGTCACGACGGTGTCCGGGCCGCCGTTCTGGTCGGTGTAGGTGACGCTGACGTTGTACGAGCCGACCTTGCCGCAGGTCCACTGGGTGGTCTGGCCGGACTTGCAGAGCGCCGCGCCGGAGGGGGCCCGCTTGCTGCCCTTGACCGGGACGGTGCCGGCCCTGCCGTACGTGGTGACGTCGAGGCCGATCGAGTTGCCGGAGTCGACGGCGGCGATGCCCATGTCCACGCTGCGGGTGCCCAGCGCGAAGCGGGTGTGCGTGCCCTTGGCGAACCGGGTGCCGTTGTAGGCCAGTTCGGGCAGGTCCTCGATGCAGTGCCCGGCGGTGACGAGCACCTGCTTGCCGTTACGGTCCTTGGCGCCGTAGCCGACGGAGCAGAGGTAGCCGTTGAAGGTCATCCGGCTGCCGGGCGGAACGACGGCCTGGGTCTCCAGCTTCTCCTGCCCCTTGACCACGCGTACGGCGTCGCCGTTGCTCTTCGCGGCCTTGAGGAAGCTCCGGGTGGCGGCGTCGGAGTCACCGTTGACCTCGACGGTCACGGTGTCCGAAGCGAGGTCGACGGACCAGGCGGACACCCCGGCCGGGGCGCTCTTGAGCGCCTTGGCGTCGAGCTCGGCCTTGATGCGGTCGAGCTTGGTCTCACCGCGCTCGGGGACCCGGGCCTTGAGGCCCGCGGCGCGGACCTCTTCGGCCGACTCCGCGTCGGCGGCGTTGACGACCAGCGAGCCGTCGGCGGTGAAGAAGGCCCCGAGCGTGTCGACCCGGTCCTTCCGCAGCTCCGCGAACCGGTCCTGCTGCTGGGCCTCGCGGTCCAGCCGCTGCACCGCGGCCTTCTCGCTGACGCCCAGGGTCACGGCGAGCGCCTTGACCATCTCCGGCTGGTAGGCCGGCGCCGCCGCGGGCGCCGAAGGCTCATCCGTCGTACCGGCGTAGGCCCCTGTGGCGACTCCGGCCGACAGAAGGGCGCCGATCGAGGCGGCCACGATGTATCTGCGCGCGTTCTTCTTTCCGTGCTTCACGCGATTCCTTCCGCTACGCAGGCGAGCGTCCAGACAATGGGGGGGGTGGCCACACCGCGCCTGGGGAAGCGCGATGTGTTCCATGGACACTGCCCGGCGGCGATGACATGTTCCTGTCGCCGCGCCTCGAACTCTGGCGCAGCCGGAACTGCCGCGACAAGAAGTGGCGGTGGTGCTCTTTTCTACAGAACTGGCCGAGAACTGTAGAGAGATCGGCGAAAAGCGCTGGTGCGGACCTTTGCACCGGGACCTACGCCCGCTCCGGAGTCCACCCCGAACACCATTCCTCAGCAGTAGAGTTGCCCTCCGAATGAGGGGGGACACCGGCGTGAACAGAGGCCGAAGAGCCGTACTGATGTGGACGGGCCTGGCGGTCGCCGTGCTCGCAGGAGTGCTGTCCTTCCTCAGCTGGGACCGGGCCGACCAGGTGGCCGGAGTGGTCTCCGCCGTGGTCGGCGTGGCCGCCCTGGGGGTCGGCGTGTACGGGGCGCTCGGCCCGGCCCGGGGCCCCGACGTGCAGGTCTCGGGCACGGGAAGGGCGGTGTCCCGCGGCGGCGGCGAGGCCAACACCGGCTTCGTCGCTCCGGCTTCCCCCACCGCGCCCGGCTCGGTGTCCGTCAGCGACACCGGCGACGCGGAAGCCGACGGGGGCAGCGCGAACACCGGATTCCGGCAGGGGTAGGCGGAGCTGTGGCCGGCGGCAGGATCGGGGCGAGGGAAACGGGCGACGCGTCGGCGCAAGGGGGCGCGGCTCTCTCCAACACCGGGGTCATCAACGGCCCGGTGACCCTTTCCTCTCCCCCGCGACGGCCCGCCGTATCGGGCTATCTTCTCCAGGTCGAGAGGATGGCGGCGGCCGAATTCCGGGGACGTGGGGCCGAGCTCTCGGAACTGGCGTCCTTCAGCACGGAGGCACCTGCGGAAGACGTCTCCGAAAGGAACTACTGGCGCTGGCTGGCCCCCGCCTGGGCCGGAAAGTCCGCCCTGCTGGCGGAGTTCGTCCTGAATCCGCCGGCCGGAATCGACGTCGTGGCGTTCTTCATCACCTCCCGCATGGCGGGCCAGAACGACGCCGCCGCCTTCTGCGAGGTCGTCCAGCGGCAGCTGTACGCCCTGTTGCGGGAGGAGGAGCCGCTGAGCACACCGGCCACGCGGGACGAACAGCTGCGGCTCGCCCTGGACCGTGCGGCGGAGCACTGCGCGGCGGAGGGCCGACGGCTCGTCCTGGTGGTGGACGGGCTGGACGAGGACCACGGCGTCACCGCCGGTCCCGACTGCCACAGCATCGCCGCGCTGCTGCCCCGTACGCCCCCGCACGGCATGCGGATCATCGTGGCCGGGCGCCCCCACCCGCCCGTTCCGGGCGACGTGCCCGGCGACCATCCGCTGCGGACCACGGAGATCAACCACTGGCTGGCGCCCTCCCCGTACGCCCAGGCGGTCCGCTGGGACGCGGAGCAGAACCTGCTGCGCCTGCTCGACGGCGGCGGACTGGGCCGTGAGCTGGTCGGCCTGACGGTGGCGGCGGGCGGTGGTCTCAGCGCGAGCGACATCGCCGAACTGACCGGAAGCCGCCCCCGCCTCGTGGAGCGCGAACTGTCGGCGGTGACCGGCCGCAGCTTCCGCCGCCGCTCCGTGCACTGGGCGCCCGACGGTCCCGAGGTCTACCTCCTGGCCCATGAGGAGATCCAGCGCAGGGCCGCGGACCTGATCACGGACGCGGAGCTGACGGACTGCCGCACGCGTCTGCACCGGTGGGCCCGGACGTACCGGAGCGCGGGCTGGCCGGACACGACGCCCGAGTACCTGCTGCGCGGTTACGCCCAGCTCCTGCGGGAACTGGGCGACACCGGGCGGCTGGTGGAGCTGGTGTGCGACGCCGCACGGCACGAGCGGCTGTGGCAGGTCACCGGGGCGGACCTTGAGGCACTCAGCGAACTGTCGACCTCGCTGGACCAGTTGCTGGCACACGGCAGACAGCGGGGAGATCTGGACGTCTCGGCCGCTCTGCGTCTGGCGGCGGCCCGCGACGGACTGCACGAACGGACGGCTGTCCTGCCCGCCGATCTCATCGGCCTGTGGGCCCGGCTCGGGCACACCGGCCGGGCCATCAGCCTGGCGGAATCGCAACGGAAGTCGTACAACCGGGTGAGCGCCCTGACCGCTGTCGCCACCTGTCTCGCCACCACCGGTCACCGGGAGCGGGCGGACGCGCTGGCGGCGGACGCGGACAGCCGCGAGGACGAGGCCCGCTTCCTCGAGGCCATCGCGAAAGGGCTGGCGGAGGCGGGCCTCTACAGCGAGGCCTTCCGGACGGTCGCGGGGATGGAGGGCACGGACCGGTCGGCGAAGGCTCTCGTCGCGACGGTCAGGCGGGCGGCCGACGACCACGCGGCAGGCGGGCGGGGCGAGGCGGAGACGATCGCTCCGCACCTCGCCGAGGCGCTGCACGCCGTCGCGACGGTTCGCGGCGTCGAGCAGGGCGAGCTGTACGCCGATCTGGCCTGCGCGTTCTCCCTGTTCGGGGACGAGGAACGGGCGCGGGAGACGGTCGACCTGGCCGTCCGGGACCGTTCGGACGGCGAAGGGGCGTTCCGGCAGGCCCAGAATCTCGGTCACATAGCCGTACGCCTCGCACCGGCGCCAGGTCTGGCGCAGCGCGCCGCGAGCATCGCCCGTGACGCGGCCGAGTTGGCGCATGCGATCGACGACCCCCGGAGCGTCGAGTGGCTCTTCCCTCAGGTGGCCGAGGGCCTGGCGGCGACCGGGCAGTACGAGCGCGCGGAACAGGTCGCCCGGGTCCTGCCCGATCCGGCCGACCATGACGAAGGGCTGTGCGCCGCCGCCGGGGCGGCGGCGCACGCCGGTGCCACGGACTGGGCGCTGGAGGTCGTGGACCGCCTCGTCGATCCGGTCGACCGGGCCAGTGTTCTGGTCGCTGTCGGCAGGAAGCTGGCGCGGTCCGCCGACCCGGCGGAGACCGAGCGGCTGGCCCGGCGGGTGCTCACGGTGATCGACGACGTGTACGCCCAGGTATGGCAGGTGGGATTCCTCACCAGCACGTCGGAGTTCCTCCTCCGGGCCGGCATGAGGGAACAGGCCGAGGCCGTGGCGGCTACGGCGACGGTTCTCGCCCGGAACCGTACGACGCCCCGGGGCAGCGTGTCCGCGCAGATCGCCGTCGCCAGGGCCTTGGTGGCGGCGGGCGCCGAGGCCGAGGCACACCGGCTCGTCAACTGGGCGATGGAGTCGGCCGAAGCGGAGGACGGGTATGCCCGGCTGCTGCGTCTGGTCGACGTGGCGGGCGGGCTGCACGCGATCGGCCAGGACGACCACAAGGTGACCATGCTGTCCGCCCTGCTCGAAGAAGCACGGGAGGGAGCGCACCACTCGGAACACGCGGAATCCCAGCAGCACGTGGCCGAGGCTTTCAGCGAAACAGGACACCCCGACCTGGCGAGGAAGGTGGCCCGGGAGCTCCTGGACGGCGCGGCCGCCCTGGACAGCGCGTACCAGCAGGCGTGGAACAGATACAGCGCGGCCGGCGCCTATCTGGCGGCCGGGGACTTCGACAAGGCCTTGGCTCTCACCGACTCCCTGCCGGACGAGGTGGTGGCGGATTTCCGCTCCGGTGTCGTGGAGAAACTGGTGGCGGCCGGCGAATACGCGTGGGCGGAGCGGCTCGCCGAGGAGTTGGCGGGCACCGTCGAAGGCGATCGCAGCCTCGTACACCTCGCGGCGGGCATGGCGGCCAGGGGTGACGTCCCCGGCGCGGTCGCCCTGCTCGACGAGATCCCCGTACCCGGCCTGCGCGACAAGGCCATGGAGAAGGTCGTCAGCGCGTCGGCCCGGACCGACGCGCCGCACGAAGCCCACGCCCTGGCCGACGCCATCACCGACCCGGGCCACCGGAGCAGGGCCCTCGCGGCCATCGCCCGTGCCCACGGCCCCACCCCGGAGGGCCGCGTCCTGCTCGTCGAAGCACTGGCCCTGGGCCCCTGGGCCCCGTTGGTCGAGGCCATCGCCGGGGTGGCCCCGGAGCATCTGCTCCTGCTGGCGGACCTGTCCCGGAACGAGCACTAGGGCCTGGCGCGGCCGAGAAGCCTGCGCACGCATCTGTACGGCGAACCGTTACCCCCAGTAAGTTACCTCGCGGTAAGGGCTGTTCCGCCTTGCCCGCCAGGTAGTGCCGCCTCATCCACTCTCAGATTCGGATCCCGGGGGAATCATGAACCGGAGCACCGCCGGCCTGCTGGCCGTCGCCGTCGTCACCGCTCTCACCGTCGGCGCGGCGCCGACGGCCTGGGCCACACCCGCCGCGGCCGCGCCCGTCGCAGCCGCGCAGACCGACGGCAAGGCGTCCGACCCGTTCTACCGTTACGACGGCAGCGAGCCGCTGTCCTCGTACGCGCCGGGCGACGTGCTGAAGAAGCGCACGCTGGACTATCACGTCCTCGGCATCCCGACGCCGGTCAAGGCCGTCCAGCTGCTCTACCGCACGACCGACGCCCAGGGCCGGCCGTCGGCCAACGTGACCACGGTGGTCCGCAGTCACCGCGGCGACGGCAGCAAGGCCGTCTCGTACCAGTCGTTCTACGACTCCCTCGACCCCGAGGACGGCCCCTCCCGGGCCATCGCCGGAAAGGTCACCCTCGGCGGAATCATCGCCAACGTCGAGTCCGTCGTCATGGCACCGCTGTTGCTCAAGGGCTACGACCTCGTCATCCCCGACACCGAGGGCCAGACCGCCGAGTTCGCGGCCGGTCCCGCGTACGGGACGAACACGCTCGACTCGATCCGGGCGAGCACCCGGGCCGGGGCAACGGGTCTGCACGCCGGGACCAGGTTCGGCCTGCTCGGCTACTCCGGCGGGGCCATCGCCACCAACTGGGCGGCGGCCCTGGCCCCCGAGTACGCCCCCGAGGTGAACCGGCAGCTGGTCGGGTTCGCCGAAGCCGGGCTGCTCGTCGCGCCGGCGCACAACCTGAAGTACATAGACGGCTCCGTGGTGTGGACCGGTGTGCTGCCGATGGCGGTGATCGGCGTGTCCCGTGCCTACGACATCGACATCGAGCGCTATCTGACCCCGAGGGGCATCGCGGTCTTCGAGGAGCTCGAACACGGCTCGATCGTCGACGCGCTGGGCCGCTACCCGGGGCTGACCTGGAAGGACCTGGCGAAGCCGGAGTACAAGGACCCCAACTCCATTCCCGCCTTCGTCGACGCGGTCAACAAGGTCAACCTCGGCGAGGCGGCCACCCCGACCGTCCCCGGTTTCATCGGGCAGGGAAACGCGGGCGTGCTGGAAGGAACGTTCAACCGGCCCCCGGGCATCGGCACGGGCGACGGTGTGATGGTCGCCGGAGATGTGCGGGCGCTGGCCAACCAGTACTGCGCCACCGGCAACACCTCGATCCGGTACGAGCAGTACAACCTGCTCAGCCATGTCGGCGCCATGCCGTACTGGACCCCGCGCGCGATGTCCTGGCTCGACGACCGGTTCGCGGGCAAGGCCGCCCCCACCAGCTGTGGCCGCATACCCGCGGGCAACTCGCTGGCGCCCGAGAAGCCGACCGTCACGAACTGACCGGTCCGTACGGCAACCGCCCCACTCGTACAGCAGCTTGTACAGCAGCTTGTGCAACAGCTCGTGCAGCAACTCGTACAGCAGCGGTGCGGCCCGGTGTACGTGACCGGGACCGCACCGCTGCCCCCGGCGCGGCGCCGTTACGACAGCGCCTTCCTCAGGGCCGTGAGCGCCGCCCCGAGTTCCTCCTCGGTGATGGTCAGCGGCGGCGCCAGCCGTACCGTCGAGCCGTGGGTGTCCTTGACCAGCACCCCTTCGGCGAGGAGCCGCTCGCTGATCTCCCTGCCCGTGCCGATCGCGGGGTCGATGTCCACGCCCGCCCACAGTCCGCGGGCCCGGTAGCCCGTGACGCCCGCGCCGACGAGGGCGGCCAGACCGCGGTCCAGCACCTCGCCCAGCTCGGCGGCCCGCCGCTGGAACTCGCCGGTGGCCAGCAGGTCGAGGACCGCCGAACCGATCGCCGCCGACAGCGGGTTGCCGCCGAACGTCGAGCCGTGTTCACCGGGCCCGAGCACGGAGAGCACCTCACGGCGGGCGACCACGGCGGAGACCGGGACGATGCCACCGCCCAGGGCCTTGCCCAGGAGCAGCATGTCCGGGACCACGCCTTCGTGGTCGAGGGCCAGCGTGCGGCCCGTGCGCCCCAGGCCCGACTGGATCTCGTCGGCGATGAACAGGCACCCCGTGCGCCGGGTCAGCTCACGGACCCCGGTGAGGTAGCCGTCGTCCGGGATGACGACCCCGGCCTCGCCCTGGACGGGTTCGATCAGCACGGCCGCCGTCGTCTCGTCCACGGCGGATTCCAGGGCGGCGAGGTCGTTGTACGGGACGACCCGGAAGCCCGGGGTGAAGGGCCCGAAGCCGGCGCGGGCCGTCCCGTCCGTCGAGAAGCTCACGATCGTCGTCGTCCGGCCGTGGAAGTTGCCGTCGGCGACGACGATCGTCGCCCGTTCGGGTGCGACGCCCTTGACCTCGTACGCCCACTTGCGGGCGACCTTGACCGCGCTCTCCACCGCCTCGGCGCCGGTGTTCATCGGCAGCACCATGTCGAGGCCGGTCAGCGCGGCCAGCCGCTCGGCGAAACCCGCCAGCCGGTCGTGGTGGAAGGCGCGTGAGGTGAGGGTGAGTTCGTCGAGCTGGCGGTGTGCGGCCTCGATGAGGGCGGGGTGGCGGTGGCCGAAGTTGAGAGCGGAGTAGCCCGCCAGCATGTCGAGGTAGCGACGGCCCTCGACGTCCTCGACCCAGGTGCCTTCCGCGCGGGCGACGACCACGGGCAGCGGGTGGTAGTTGTGGGCGAGCACCGGGGCCTCGGCCCGGATCAGCTGCTCCGAAGAGCGCGTCTCGAAGGCGGCGGAGGAAGGGGGGACGGTGTCGGTCATCAGCGGATCTCCTGGGTGCAGCACTTGATGCCCCCGCCGGCCTTGCGGAACTCCGAAAGGTCGACGGGAACGGGGACATAACCACGGAGGGCGAGCTCGTCGATCAGGCCGTGGGCCTGCGGGGCGACGAAGACGTGACGGCCGTCGGAGAGTGAGTTGAGGCCGAACGCCAGGGCGTCCTCCTCCGTGGCGATCACCGCGTCCGGGTAGAGCCGCCGCAGGACCTCGCGGCTGCCCGCGGAGAAGGCGGCCGGGTAATAGGCGATGTTCCCCGCGTCCGTCCCGCCGTCCCCGTCCGGCTCCCCGCCGAGGTGGAACAGCGCCGTGTCCAGGTGGTAGAAGCGCGGATCGACCAGGTCGAGGCCGATCACGGGCCTGCCGAAGAACTCCTGCACCTCGCGGTGCGCGGAGCTGTGCGTACGGAAGCCCGTCCCCGCCAGTACGTACCGCCCGGCCGCGACGAGATCCCCCTCGCCCTCGCAGACCGACCGGGAGGGGTGGACCTCGTACCCGGCCTCCTTGAACCACCGCGCGTACGCCGCCGCCTCCGGCTGCCGCTCGGGCGCGTGGAAGGACGAGCCGAAGACCTTGCCGTCCATGACGAGCGCCGCGTTCGCCGCGAACACCATGTCGGGCAGACCGGCGACCGGGGCGATCGTCTCGACGGTGTGGCCGTGGCCCCGGTACGCCTCGACCAGGGTCAGCCACTGGTCACGGGCGAGCGGGAGATCGACCGGTGTGCCGGTGTCCATCCACGGGTTGATGGCGTAGCGCACCTCGAAATAGCGGGGCTCGCACATCAGATAGCGCCTGAGGCTCGGGCCATGGTCCAGCGGGCCACGTTCTACGGGCACGGTTCTCCTCCGCCTTCTCCGGTGACGATGGGGATGCCCTCACCGTAGAAAGCGGCCTGTACGCCCGACAAGAACAGAGAGCTGCACGCATACGCAGGAATGCTGCGCAAATGCATCGCTCAGAGCAGGTTCAGTGCGTCACTGTCGCCGCCCGGTCCTTTCCCGGCCCCCGGCGCGGGCTCGCTGGCTCCCGCCTCCGGGCTGTCCGGCAGCAGGTGGGACAGCACCATGTAGCTGATCGTCTTGCGGATGAAGGGCTCGCTGCGGATCCGCTCCAGCACCTCCTCGAAGTGCTCCACATCGGTGGCCCTGATGTGGAGCAGGGCGTCGGCGGCCCCGGTCACCGTCATGGCCGCCGCGATCTCCGGGTACTTGCGCGCCACCTCCGCCAGGCGTCTGGGTGGTGCCGCGCCGTCGCAGTACACCTCGATGTACGCCTCGGTGCGCCAGCCGAGCGAGGCCGGGCGGACGGTCGCCCGGAACCCCGTGATCACCCCGGTGGCGCGCAGCCGGTCGACCCGGCGTTTGACGGCGGTGGCCGACAGCCCGATGGCCGTGCCGATCTCGGCGAAACTCGCCCGGGCGTTCGCGATCAGGGTCGCGACGATCTTCCGGTCGAGCTCGTCGAACGGCGTGGGCTTCGTGGCCATGGCGGGTGACCTCCTCCTCGTGCCGCCCCGGGAAGGGGCCGTCTGCCACCCCATCCTGCCGGTTCACGCGGCCCGCCCACGGCGTACGTCCGAACTCACGACCTCCATCGGCGAAGGAACCACGCCCGGTCGCTCCGCCGCCATTGGGCCGACAAATGGCAGCGGTCCTGCCTGGTTGACGCGCGTTGACAAGGAGCACCACACTCGATCAGGTCCATGACAATCAGCCAGCTGGCCATCCGATCGACCGCCCAACGACAGGGGATTCCCCGTGCTGCCGAGACCGAGTGTGTCCGCGTACATGAGAACCGCCGTCACCGCCCTCGCCGCCACCGCCCTCGCCGCCACCGGACTGCTCGCCGCCGCACCCGCCGCTCCGGCGGACTCCTCGGCCGGCGCCGGACACCCGTCCGCCGGGGTGGCCGTGAAGATGCCGGCCGCCGTCGCCGACCGTCTCGGCGCCGAACGCCGGGCGCTGTTGGACGCCGTCACCGCGGACGTCCTCTCGCGGTCCCACGACGCCAGGGAACTCGCCCCGAGCACCGCCGTAGGCGAACTCGCCGACGAGGGCCGCAAGGTGGTCGTCGACGTCCGCGACGTCTCGGGCGACTGGGCCCGCGGCGTCGCCTACGTCGAGGCGTCGCGCACGCGGCACGGTGCGCCGGAGGGCTGGCTCTACATCGCCCACCGCGAGGACGGGCGGTGGGTGTCGGGCCTGGAGGGCGACCCCGAGTTCGCCGACCACGTGGCCGACTCCCCGCTGGTCGGCACGGCGGAGCGGCGGACGATGACCGCCTACGCCGAACGCAAGGTGACCCCGGACGCCCAGGCCTCGCCTGCCGGAGCCCTGGCCAACACCAACGGGCTGCTGCTGCCCTGGATGCCCGACTACTACATGACCCTGACCGGCGGCCCCCACGCACATGACGGTGCGACCGGCTACTGGAGCTCCCTCGACTTCGCCGGCGGCAACGCCAGTGGTCTGGTGCGCTCGTCGCGTGAGGGTACGGCCACCTCGATGTGCGGCGCGGGCGGCGGCTGGACCCGGGTGATCCACCCCGGCGGCTTCTCCACGGACTACTACCACCTGCACAACACGACCTACTACAACGGAACGTCGATCGCGCGCAGCGCCCTGCTCGGCAGCATCGGCACCGACACCTGCGCCGGCGGTTCCGCGACCGGCGCCCACGTGCACTGGGCCCTGCGCACGTACGACGCCAACTACAACGGCCAGTACACCTGGCTGAACGGCCGCACGATCGGCGGCTGGGCGTGGTGGAACGGATCCCTCCAGTACTCCGGCTGCGGCACCCGCCTCGGCGTCACGGCCTGCCCCGGTACGGCGATCTACAACCGCACCGGCTGACGCCCGGGGTACCGCCCGCGGGTGACGGACCGGGGCAGTCGCCGTACCGGTCCGTCACTCCGCTTCCCTCCGGCGCCGTGCGGCGCCCCGCCGACGCCGCCCGGTCAGGGCCCCGTGGGCAGGACGTCACGGGCTCGGCGGCAGCGCCTGCTCCGTCCAGATGGTCTTGCCGGAGCGCGTGTACCGGCTCCCCCACCGGTCGGTGAGCTGCGCGATCAGGAACAGGCCGCGGCCGCCTTCCTCGGTGGCACGGGCCCGGCGCATCCTCGGCTGGGTGTTGCTGACGTCGGAGACCTCGCAGATCAGGGAGGCCGCGCGGATCAGGCGCAGACCGATGGTCCCGCCCGCGTAGCGGATGGCGTTGGTGACCAGTTCGCTGGCCACCAGCTCCGTGGTGAAAGCCAGGTCGTCCAGACCCCACAGCGACAGCTGGCCCAGCACGTGCGCGCGTGCCTCGGACACCACCGCCGGGTCCGCCGCGAGGGTCCAGGAAGCGTGGTCCCGTGCGCGCACCCCGCGGGCCTCCGCCAACAGCAGTGTCACGTCGTCCGCCAGTGGACGGGGCACCAGTTCCCCGACCACCTCGGGACCGATCTCCTCCAGGGACCGGCCGGATACGAGCGCCGCCGAGAGCGCGTGCCGGAGGGCGGTCATGCCCGCGTCGGGATCGGCATGGCCGCGCGTGATGAGGCCGTCCGTGCAGAGCGCGAGGACGCTGCCGTCCGCCGCCTCGAACGCGACGGGCTCGAACGGCAGGCCACCGACCCCGAGCGGCGGACCGGGACTGAGGTCGATGTGCGCGGCGCTGCCGTCCGGATCCATCAGAGCGGGCGGAGGGTGCCCCGCACTGGCCACCAGGCACTGCCGGGTGACGGGGTCGTACGTCATGTACAGGCAGGTCGCGCCGAACGACCCGAAGGCGGCCTCGTCGTCCTCGGAGTCGATCGCGAGCGCGGACACGAGGTCGTCCAGGTGCGTCAGCAGTTCGTCGGGGTCGAGGTCGAGGTCCGCCAGGGTCCGCACGGCGGTCCTCAGGCGCGCCATCGTCGCCGTGGCTTGGAGGCCGTGCCCCACCACGTCGCCGACGACCAGCGCGACCCGTGCGGAGGACAGCGGGATGACGTCGAACCAGTCGCCGCTGGCCCCCGTCGCCGTGTCCGTCGGGAGGTAGACGCTCGCCGTGTGCACCGTGGCCGTGTCGGTCGTCGGGGACGGCAGCAGGCTGCGCTGCAGCCCGACCGCGGCGTTCCGCTCACGGGTGTAGCGGCGTGCGTTGTCCACCACGAGGGCGGCTCGCGAGGCGATCTCGGCCAGCAGATCGAGGTCGTCGGCGGTGAAGGGCGGCCGGTCCGGGCCGCGGCCCACCCGGATGCGGCCGAGGAGCGAGCCCCGTGCTCGCAGCCACGCACTCATCCCGTGTGCCTGGCCGAGCGTGTCGGCCGGCTCCGCGCCCTCCTCCGCCCGGTCGGACCACATGCGGTCGGACAGCGTCCCGCCGGTGCTCACCTCGAACACCGCGCCGGTCGCGAAACCGTCGGGCACGCCACCGGCGGTGGCCGTACGGCGCACCAGGTGGTCGCCGTGGTCCTCGGGAGCGGGCTCGTCGTAGGTGAAGACCGCCTCGGCCACATCGACGACCGCCACGTCGGCGAGCGCGGGGACGAGGACGTCCGCCAGGTCACGGGCGCTCTCCTCGGCGGACAGGTTCGTGCTGAGCACCGTCGTCGCGCGGTGCAGGAGGTCGAGCCGGAAGCGTGAGAGCTTCTGGTCCGTCACATCGACGAACAGCCCCGTGCCGCCGATGACATGCCCGTCCGCCCCCTGGAGGCGGAACACCGAGAGGGACATGGTCCTTCCCGCCCCCGGTTCGACCCGCGTGTGGACCGTGACGTCGAACCCGATCAGGGGGATTCCCGTCGTCAGGACGTTCCGCAGGCGGGTGTCGATCACCCGGGCGTCCGCCTCCTGGAGGAAGTCGCCCAGCCGGGCCCCGTACAGCTCGTCCGGCACACCCGGATAGGGCAGAAGATGGGTGTTCGTCCGTACCAGCCGCAGCTCGTTGTCGAACACCGCGAGGCCGATGCGGTCCTGGAGGAACAGTTCCCGCAGGAAGGCGTGGCCCTGGCGCCACTGTGCGACCAGGACGTGCGGAGCGGCGAGCACGAGGAACTCCCGTGCCCGGCCGTCCGGCCCTTCGCCGGTCAGGGGCAGCACGCGGAACTCCACCTCGCCCCCGAGGGACGGGGCCAGCACCGCCCGCCCCTGCCACACCGGCCCGTCGCGCTGTTCCAGGACCGTCGGCCAGCTCTCGGGCGCCGCGAGGAGATCCTGGAGCCGTCTGCCGTGCAGCTCCGCCGCCGAGCGCCCGAGGAGGGACTCCGCGGCCGGCGTGCACCGCAGGATCGTGCCGCTCGCGTCGACCACGAGCCCCGCCGAATGCCCCACGTCGAGAGGGTCGTCGCTCCCGGGTGCCATCGGACTCCCCACTCCGTTCGATCCCTGGGCGGCCAGGACCGCCGTGCACTCCCACTCTGCTCGTGTGTCCGCCGCCCGGCACGCCGTACTCCCCCGAACGGCCAGCGCCCGGAACGGAACGGCGTACGGCACCCGGCCGGCGCACGCCGGGCGCAGCCGCTGACTACTTCGGCGCCGCCCCCGCCCGCATCTTCCGCTGCACCCGCCTGCCCCGTGCGACGGCCAGCGGGACAGCCCGCAGCCCGAGGGAGGGAAAGGCGTCCGCCAGGCGTACCTGCAGTCCTCGCCGGCGCGGTATCGCGGTGACCGGGCGCGGGCGGTCCAGCACCTTGCGCACCGCGGCGGCCGCTTCCTCGGGTTCGAGCAGTGTGCCGGAGAAGGACAGTGCCGAGGCGGGGTCGTCGAGTTTGTCGTGGAGCATCGGGGTCCAGATGCCGTCGGGGCAGAGACAGGAGATGTCGATCTCCTTGATCCCGGCCAGGCGCAGGTCGGCGAGTGTGCTCAGGCTGAAGCCGATCGCGGCGTGCTTGGACGCGGCGTACACCGCCTCGCCCGGGACCGCGGTCAGTCCCGCCAGCGATACGACGTTGACGATGTGCCCGCCGGTGCCCCGCATGGCCTCGATCGCGGCGACGGTGCCGTTGACGGTGCCGAGCCCGTTGACCTCCAGCATCAGCCGGCGCACCTCGGGCGGCTGCTCCCAGGCGGGCCCGGTGACGAGGACCCCGGCATTGTTGACCCAGACATCGAGACGGCCGCTCCGCGCCATGATGAGGTCCCGCGCCGCGGCGGTCCGGGTTTCGTCGCGCACGTCGACGGCGGCCCACAGAACGTCCGGGCCCAGGTCGGCCGCCGTGGCGTGTGCCGCGTCCTCGTCGATGTCGGTGACCAGCACGCGATGGCCCCGCTCGACCAGGATCGCGGCGATCAGCCTGCCGAGGCCGCGGCCCGCCCCGGTGACCACCGCGCCCGCGGGTGAGCGGTTCATCGCCGACCGCCCTTGATCTCCCCGTAGGAGATGCCGCCGTGGGCGTACGTGGGCACCACCGGCCAGAACCGCTTCCAGGGGGCGAGTTCGGTCGAGGGCAGGATCTGCAGCCACCGCGGGTCCGCCGTGCAGCGGTCGGCAAGGGTCTTCTCCTTGACCATCGAGTCGTACTGGTCGAGGGAGTCCTCCAGCGTGTTGGCGTTGGGGCAGATCTCCCGGCCGAAGTTCTCGTGGTAACGCCGCACGCCGGGGATCCTGGACAGCTCCGGCTGCCAGTTGTCCAGCGAGATCCCGTTCTCCGAGGAAACCCACACGCCATCAGGGGTGTTGAGCACCAGCGAGTGGTTGCCGTCGGTGTGCCCGGGGGTCCACAGCAGTGCGACGCCGGGCCCGAGCTCGATGTCCGAGTCGAAGGTGACGAACTTGTCCGGGTCGACGCCGCCCAGGCCGCCGTCGACGTACCACGCCCACTGCATCGGGTGCAGCGACCGCAGGGTCGCCAGCTCGCGGCTGTGCACCAGCATCCGCGCACCGCCGAAGAGCGGCTTGCGCGGCGCGGTCTCGCCCTCGATGGTCTCGGTGGACCCCAGGATCATGCGCGGGTCCTGGACGTGCAGGTGGTCGAAGGTGCAGAAGTCGATGTCGTCCGGGGCCAGCCCGAGCCCGTGCAGGACGTCGCCGGGTTCGGCGTAGTAGCGCAGAACCGTCCGCTCGATCACTTTCCCGCCCGGGACCTTGGCGGTCATCTTCCGCAGGTTGCGGTAGAAAGGGGCCTCCGCGGACCCGTCCGGCACCGTCGGCTCGAAGACCAGCGTGCGTGCCCGGCCGTCGAAGTCGTCGTACTGCACCACGACCATACGGTTGATCATCGAGATGAGCGGGAGCGTGGGCACCGAGACGGCGTCGTGGAAGGCGTACTTCACCGGGTACGGCGCCGCGGCGATGTCCACCGACTTCACCGCGCGCACCTGCCCCTGGGCCTTGAAGCGCTCCTTGTACGCCGCGGCGGCCTCCCGGACCGCCCGCAGCCGCTCGCCGCGCGGCCACACGTCGTGGACGCCGTCGAACTCGGGGATCGCTCGCGCGCCGATCCCGGTCAGGTGGTCGGTTCGGTACGTCGCCATGGGCCACTCCTCGCTCTCGTCGTTCTCGTCGTCGGAGCAGCAGAATGCCCTCCCGCGCCGGGCAGGGTTTGTTCCAGCACGACAATCTCAGGAAGTGCCACGGACCCGGCGGCGGACCTCTCCCGGGCTGGCTTCCTCCCACCGCCGTACGGCGTGGCCGAGACCGGACTGGTCGGCGAACCCCGCCATCGCCGCCACCTGCCCGAAGGGCAGATCGGTGGTCGTGATGTAGCGCAGCGCGAGATCCCGCCGTACGTCTTCGAGGATCTCGGCGAAGCCGGTCGACTCCGCGGCGAGCCGCCGTTGCAGGGTGCGGGGGTGCATCGCGAGGAGCCGGGCCACGGGGCCGATGGCCGCCGCGGTGGTGCCGATACTCCCGGCGAGCGCCCGCCGGACGTGTGTGGAGACCAGGCGCTCCGGGTCGGTGTGATGGCCGGCCAGGTAGTCGACGGCGAGCCGGCGGATCGCCTCGTCCGCGCCGCGGAACTCCTTTTCGAGCAGCCGCCGTTCCACCCGCAGCGCGGCGGCCGGGCAGCCGAACTTGACGTCCGCGCCGAAGAATTCGGTGTAGCGCGACACCGGCGAAAGGGGCTGGTGCGGCAGCTCCACCGACCGGAGCCCTGCCGTGCCGCCGACCAGGGCCGACGCCACCTGGTGAAAGAGGCCGAGCCCGAGCTCCATGGCCTGCGGGGAGTACGGCGACTCGCGCAGATCCTTCCGGTAGGTCAGCGCGACCACTTCCCGCCGCCCCCGCGGATCGGGCTCCACACCGACGCTCAGTACCGGGCTGTGTACGAACATGAACCGCGACGCGCAGGCCAGCGCCTCCGACACCGTGGACGACGCCTGAACGGCCAGCGCCAGCCGGCCGAGGATGCTGAGGTCCTGGGCGCAGGCCAGGCGGAGACCGAAATCAGGGCATCGAAGCTCACGGGCCACCGTGTCGAGCATCAGGTCGTGGCTGGTGATCGGGATGAGCCCGTCCTCGGAGGCGAGCGCCTCGGGAGGGATCGCGAACCGCCCCAGGAACTCCGCGGGGTCGCCGCCGAGCTCTTCGACGAGTCGCGCGAACCCGCGCAGGCTGGCCCCCCGGATCATCGCACCCACCAGGCGATGCTAGACGGCATGGCGGCGTGGCGCCGGGGCCCGCCTACGCGTCCGATGGCGGCGCGGGCTGCTCCAGGCGTCCACGGAGAGTGGCTTCGAAGTCCTCGGCCCGGGCGAGCTGGACGCGCAGCCTGGCGACCTGCTCGGCGGCAGCCTGCTGGTAGCCGCGGACCCGGTCGAGCAGGGCCTCTCGCTCCTCGGGAGCGAGGCCGGCACCGTCGCCGTCGAGCCGGTCGGTGGCGTCCAGCAGGTCACGCATCTGGTCCAGGGTGAAGCTGAGAGGCTTCATGCGGCGGACGACCATGAGCCGCTGGACGTCCTTCTCGGTGTAGAGGCGGAATCCGCCCTGCGAGCGGGCGGAGGGCACGACGAGGCCGGTCTCCTCGTAGTGGCGGATGGTGCGCAGGGACAGCTCGGTCCGTGCGGCGACCTCGCCGATCTGCATGTGCTTGCCGTCCACGCCCGTGATCCCTCTGATCCTTCTCGCTCTTCGTGGGCCGGCCCGAGCGGACCCTCCACGCTCTACCCTAACGTTAGGGTAGAGTTACTGCCGACAGGCTCCTCCGCGATGCCCCGGCCTGTGCCGTGTCGAGGCCGATGGCGCCCTCGGCGAAGTTCCGATTGTCGCAGGAGACGAGCGTGCGCGAGCCCATGACGCCCTGCGCCGCCGCCTGCCCGCCGTGAGGCCTCGCCCTCGGAGGTGAGCCCGGCCGCACCGCTGTGCGTCGTCGCTCCGTCCCGTTCAGGTATTCCGGCTCCGCTCGCGGGGTCGGCCCAAGGGTCCACCCGGCCCTCTGCCCACATTCCCGCGCGCCCGCCCGCTCAGCGAGTGCGCCCCAGCACGACAGGCCGCTTCCTTGTCTTCTGCCCACTCCGCCACATCCCCGGCCGCGCGCCTGCGCGACCTGAAGCCCGACTGGATCTCCGACCCGAAGGTCTGGCGCACCGAGGTGCTGGCGGGTCTGGTCGTCGCACTCGCCCTGGTTCCCGAGGCGATCTCGTTCTCGATCATCGCCGGAGTCGACCCGGCGATCGGCCTGTTCGCCTCCTTCACCATGGCCGTAGTGATCTCCGTCGTCGGCGGGCGCCGGGCCATGATCTCCGCGGCCACCGGCGCCGTCGCCCTGGTGATCGCCCCGCTCAACCGTGAGCACGGACTCGGTTACCTCATCGCCGCCGTCATCCTGGCCGGGGTCTTCCAGGTCGCCCTCGGCGCACTCGGCGTGGCGAAGCTGATGCGCTTCATCCCGCGCTCGGTGATGGTCGGCTTCGTCAACGCGCTCGCCATCCTGATCTTCATGGCCCAGGTCCCCGAGATGACCGACGTGCCCTGGCCCGTCTACCCGCTGATCGTCGGGGGCCTGGCCCTCATGGTGCTCTTCCCGAAGATCACCACGGTGATCCCTGCCCCGCTCGTCTCGATCGTCATCCTCACCGCGATCACCGTCGGCGCCACCATCGCGGTGCCGACCGTCGGCGACAAGGGCGATCTGCCGTCCTCCCTGCCGGTGCCGGGCCTGCCCGACGTGCCGTTCACGCTCGACACGCTGACGACGATCGCCCCCTACGCCTTCGCGATGGCCCTGGTCGGCCTGATGGAGTCGCTGATGACCGCGAAGCTCGTCGACGACATCACCGACACCCACTCCGACAAGACCCGCGAGTCCGTCGGCCAGGGCATCGCCAACATCGTCACCGGCTTCTTCGGCGGCATGGGCGGCTGCGCCATGATCGGCCAGACCATGATCAACGTGAAGGTGTCCGGCGCCCGCACCCGCCTCTCGACCTTCCTCGCCGGCGCGTTCCTGATGGTGCTGTGCATCGTCTTCGGCCCGGTCGTCTCCGACATCCCCATGGCCGCGCTGGTAGCCGTCATGGTCATGGTGTCGTTCGCGACCTTCGACTGGCACTCCATCGCGCCCGGGACGCTCAGGCGGATGCCCGCCGGCGAGCTCGCCGTCATGCTGATCACCGTCGCCTGCGTCGTGACCACGCACAACCTCGCCGTGGGCGTCGTCGTCGGCTCCGTCACCGCCATGGTCGTCTTCGCCAAGCGCGTCGCCCACCTCGCCGAGGTCACCGCCGTCACCGACCCCGACCGCACCACCGTCGTCTACCGGGTCACCGGAGAACTCTTCTTCGCCTCCTCCAACGACCTCGTCGGGCAGTTCGACTACGCGAACGACCCGGACCGGGTCGTCATCGACCTCAGCTCGGCCCACATCTGGGACGCCTCGTCCGTCGCGGCCCTCGACGCCATCGAGGCCAAATACGCCCAGCGCGGCAAGACCGTCGAGATCACCGGCCTCAACGACCCGAGCGCCCACCTCCACGACAGGCTCAGCGGCGAACTGGCAGCCGGTCACTAGGGCCTGCCGTCAAACTGCCGCCCGCCGGACGGCGCCTGGCACGCACGCACGCTCGCGGCGACGACGGCAGTTTGCCGACACCCTCCAGGTCATGCGGTCCGCTCCGGATGCGCCGGATGCGCCGGGGCAATCTCCTCGATCAGGTTCTCGACGAGCTTCCTGATCTCGTCGCGGATCGGGCGGACCTCCTCGACGCCCCGACCAGCAGGATCCGCGAGCGTCCAGTCGAGGTAGCGCTTGCGTAGCCGGTCGTACAGCAGAATTCGACCGCCCGCCCCTATATCGTCTTCCGATATCGTATTCCGTAATGGCTGTGCCCGAGCCACCGAGGAGTGAGCCATGAGCAGGCGACCGATCCCTGACGGCGTACCGGACGAGTTGCGCAGGCGGCTCGGCGTGCCCGACGCCGTGGTGATCGGCCTGGGATCGATGATCGGCGCGGGGATCTTCGTCGCCCTGGCGCCGGCCGCGCAGGCCGCCGGTTCCGGGCTGCTGATCGGCCTCGCGGTCGCCGGGGTGGTGGCGTACTGCAACGCCACCTCCTCCGCCCGGCTCGCCGCCCGCTATCCGGCCTCGGGCGGCACGTATGTCTACGGCCGCGAGCGGCTCGGTGATTTCTGGGGGTACCTGGCGGGCTGGGGATTCGTGGTCGGCAAGACCGCCTCCTGCGCGGCCATGGCGCTCGCCGTCGGCTCGTACGTGTGGCCGGGGCAGGCGCACGCGGTGGCGGTCGCCGCGGTGGTGGCGCTGACCGCGGTCAACTACGCCGGAGTGCAGAAGTCCGCCTGGCTGACCCGGGCCATCGTCGCGGTGGTCCTGGCCGTGCTCGCCGCCGTGGTGGTCGCTTCCTTCACCTCCGGCGAGGCGGATGCCGCTCTCCTCGACGTCGGTCCGGACGCCGATCTCCGCGGTGTGCTCCAAGCGGCGGGGCTGCTGTTCTTCGCGTTCGCCGGGTACGCCCGCATCGCCACTCTGGGCGAGGAGGTCCGTGACCCCGCGCGCACCATCCCCCGCGCCATCCCGATCGCGCTGGGCATCACCCTGGGCGTCTACGCCCTCGTCGCCGTCTGCGTCCTCATGGTGCTGGGCCCGCAGCAACTGGCCGACGCCACCGCACCGTTGTCGGATGCCGCGCGGGCGGCGGGCGCCGACCGGCTGGTGCCCGTCGTCCGTACAGGCGCGGCGGTCGCGGCGCTCGGCTCGCTGCTGGCGCTGATCCTCGGCGTTTCCCGTACGACCCTGGCGATGGCCCGCGACCGGCACCTGCCGCACGTCCTGGCGGCCGTACATCCCCGCCACCGGGTGCCGCACCGGGCCGAGTTGGCGGTCGGCGCCGTGGTGGCGGTGCTCGCCGCGACGGCGGACGTGCGCGGGGCGATCGGGTTCTCCTCCTTCGGCGTGCTCGCCTACTACGCCGTCGCCAACGCCTCCGCGTGGACGCTGACGCCCGCCGAGGGGCGCCCGCACCGCCTCGTCCCGGTGATCGGACTGACCGGCTGCCTGGCCCTGGCCTTCTCCCTGCCGGTCTCCTCGGTGCTCACCGGGGCCGCCGTACTGGCCCTGGGCGCCGCGGCCTACGGCATCCGCCGGTTCGCCGCGGGCCGCCGGAAGCCATAGGCGTTCCGTACGCGGGCTGTGCCGCGTTCAGCTCCCGGCGTCGTCGCCGAGGACTTCGCGAGCCAGTTCCCTGAGCGCTCTGCGGTCCTCCGCGAGCGCTTCCCTCCCGGCTTCGGTCGCCCGGTAGACCCGCCTCGTGCGGCCGTCGACCACCTGCTGCTCGGAGACCAGCAGCCCGTCGGCCTCCAGCCGGTGCAGCGTCGGGTACAGCGTGCCGGGACTGATCCGGTACCCGTGGCGGGCCAGTTCCCCGGTCATCCACGCGCCGTGGATCTCTTCCTCGGCCGCGTGGTGCAGGATGTGCAGCCGCATCGCACCCCGCTGGAACTCCCGCACTCCGTCCACCTCCACGCCCGAGGGGCGGTGACGCCACCGATATCGGCCTTCGATTCTACGTCGCCGGTGGTGGACTCCCGCCGGGATCGGCATCGACGTCACCCGCGCACACGGCGGGCAGAAGCCTGCGACATCCCGGAATGGTCGTGCAGGCCGAGCCGCAGGTGCTCCACATGGAAGAGCGCCTGTTCCAGGAGCTCGGCGACGTGGTTGTCGTAGAGCGAGTAGATGATGGAGCGGCCGTGACGCTCGCCGGTGACCAGTCCGAGGTTGCGCAGCAGCCGCAGCTGGTGCGAGCAGGCGGACGCCTCCATGTCCACGGCCTCCGCGAGGTCACCGACCGAGCACGGGCCCTCCTGGAGGCGGGCCAGGATGTACAGGCGGGACGGGGTGGCCAGAGCCTGGAGGGTCGCGGCGACGTCGGAGGCTCCCGCCGCGTCGAGTCGTTCACGCGCGGTGGTGTCGCTCCTGCCGTCGGCTCCGTGCCCCATGGATCCCATCCTAACGACCACACCTGAACACCTCTTCAGATATTCCTGTACGGTGGAACGCGTCGCCGTCCCCCACCCGTGAAGGGTTGCTCCGTCATGCCTTCCCTCCTCGTTCAGCACCCCGAGCAGGTGACCGCGTCCGCTCCGGCAGAGATGCCCCGTCGCCGTACACGCGTGTTCGCCCTTTCGGAGGCCCGGTGGGCGGTGACCGCACTGACACTGTTCCTGTTGGCGCTGCCGATCCAGCTGGCCGGCGCCTCCGCGTGGGCGTGGGGTCCGCTGTACGGCGTCGTCTATGTCACCGGCGGCTGGGAGCCGGCCCGGGAGGGCTTGCGGGCACTGCGGGAGAAGACCCTGGACGTGGACCTGTTGATGATCGTCGCCGCGATCGGCGCGGCCTCGATCGGGCAGGTGATGGACGGCGCCCTGCTGATCGTCATCTTCGCCACCTCCGGCGCCCTGGAGGCGTTGGCGACGGCGCGGACCCAGGACGCGGTCCGCGGCCTGCTCGACCTGGCCCCCGCGACGGCCACCCTGGTACTCGACGACGGGAGCGAGACGACCGTCGCCACCAGGGATCTGGTGGTCGGGAACACCGTTCTGATTCGCCCCGGCGAACGGGTCGGAGCCGATGGCCGGGTGACCGACGGGGCGAGTGAGGTCGACCAGGCCACTATCACCGGCGAGCCGCTGCCCGTGGCGAAGGAAGCGGGGGACGAGGTGTTCGCCGGCACGCTCAACGGCACCGGCGCTCTGCGGGTCAGGGTCGAGCGCGACGCCTCCGACTCCGTCATCGCACGGATCGTCACCATGGTCGAGGAAGCCTCCGAGACCAAGGCGCCGACCCAGCTCTTCATCGAGAAGGTCGAGCAGCGATACAGCCTCGGCATGGTCGTCGCGACTCTGGCCGTCTTCCTGGTTCCCCTGGCCTTCGGCGCCGACCTCACCGGCTCGCTGCTGCGCGCGATGACCTTCATGATCGTCGCCTCGCCGTGCGCGGTCGTCCTCGCGACCATGCCGCCCCTGCTGTCGGCGATGGCCAACGCCGGACGCCACGGCGTCCTGGTCAAGTCCGCCGTCGTCATGGAACGCCTGGGCCAGGTGGACCTGGTCGCGCTCGACAAGACCGGCACCCTCACCGAAGGCACCCCGCGGGTCACCGAGATCCAGCCCCTGCCCGGATCGGGTCTGGACGAGGACGCCCTGCTGGCGATGGCGGCCGGGGCGGAGCACCCCAGCGAGCACCCGCTCGCCCGCGCCGTGGTCGACGCCGCCCGCACCCGCGGCCTGACCGTGCCGGATACGCGGGACTTCACCTCCGCTCCCGGCACCGGCGTCACCGCCACCGTCGACGGGCACACCGTCGCGGTAGGCGCGCCCGCCCGCCTCCTGAGCGGGACCGGGGCCGCCTCCGCCAAGGCCGCGGCCCTGGCGGAAACCCTGGAGAGCGACGGCCGCACCGCCGTCCTCGTCCAGCGTGACGGCACACCCGTCGGCGTCCTGGGAATCGCCGACCGGCTGCGCCCCGACGCGACCGCCACGGTCGCCGCCCTCACCGCCCTGACCGGCGGTGCGCCGATGCTCCTGACCGGTGACAACCCGCGGGCCGCCGCCCGGGTGGCCGAAGAGGTCGGCATCAGCGACGTCCGAGCCTCGCTGCTGCCCGGGGACAAGGTCACCGCCGTCCGGGAGGAGGCGCGTACCGGCCGCAAGGTGCTGGTCATCGGCGACGGTGTCAACGATGCCCCGGCACTCGCCGCCGCCCACACCGGCATCGCGATGGGACGGGCGGGTTCCGACCTCGCACTGGAAACGGCCGACGCCGTCATCGTCCGGGACGAACTCGCCACCGTTCCCGCAGCGGTGAACCTGTCGAGGGCCGCCCGGCGCCTGGTGGTGCAGAACCTGGTGATCGCAGGCGTGTTCATCTCCGTTCTGGTCGTCTGGGACCTGATCGGGCACCTGCCCCTGCCCCTCGGCGTCCTCGGCCACGAAGGCTCCACCGTCATCGTCGGCCTCAACGGCCTGCGCCTGCTGCGCGAAGACGCCTGGAAGCGCGCCGCCACGGGCCGGCGGTGAGCGCCGGCCCGGGCACGGGCAGCGGTCACCCCTCCGGGGCGAGGCCGTGCGGTCAGCGGCCGCGGTGCTGGGCTCGGTGCGTCTCCCAGCGCTCCATCAGCGACCCCAACTCCTTCTCCAGGAACCGGAAGAACTCCAACGTGTCGTTGATCCTGCGCCCCTGAGGGGTTTCGAGCCCGAAGTGGCTCACCCCCTCCTTCAACGTCGCCTGCCAGCTCCTCAGCATGGCATCGCGCTCCGTCAGAGCGCTGTACCACTGATCACCCTGCACGCGGTAACGCTCCCGCCGCGAACCCGGCTCCCTCTCACGGCTGACCATGTCGACCTGCGCGAGATAACGGACGGCTCCCGATACGGCCGCCGGGCTGATCCTGAGCCGCTCGCCCAGTTCGGCGGAGGTCAGATCCCCCCGCTCGGAGGAGAGCAACGCCGCGAAGACCCTGGCCGGCATGCGGGCCATCCCGGCTTCGACGAGCTGGGCGGCGAAGCGCTCGATGAACCGCGAGGCGGCGGCCTCCGCATCGGCGGCCCCGCCGCCGACGACCTCCCCCCGGTCGCCGTCCGCACGGCCGTCTCCCCGCCGCCCCTCACTCATGTCCTGACCCCAGTTCCTGTGATGCGGCGCCCCGATACCCCGACGCCCTGCGGCAGTTTACCGAGTGATTTATACGGTTCATTAACTTCACAGACTTCTGAAGAAAGCGTACGTTCGGCATCATGAAGACGGCAATCGCTGTGGCCGGACTCCACAAATCGTTCGGCCGGACACACGCCCTCGACGGCCTGGACCTCTCCGTCGATGTCGGCGAGGTCCATGGCTTCCTCGGCCCCAACGGTGCGGGCAAGTCCACCACCATCCGTGTCCTGCTCGGGTTGCTGCGCGGCGACTCCGGCTCCGCGCAGCTCCTGGGCAAGGACCCGTGGAAGGACTCCGTCGAACTGCACCGGCGCCTCGCCTACGTACCGGGCGACGTCGAACTGTGGCCGGGCCTCACCGGCGGGGAGGCCATCGACCTGCTCTCCAAGCTGCGCGGCGGCCTCGACCGGCAGCGGCGCGACGAGCTCGTCGAACGGTTCGACCTGGACCCGACCAAAAAGGGCCGCGCCTACTCCAAGGGCAACCGGCAGAAGGTCGCCATCGTCGCCGCGCTCGCCTCCGACGCCGAACTGCTGCTCCTGGACGAGCCCACGGCGGGCCTCGACCCGCTCATGGAGGTCGTCTTCCAGGACGTCATCCTTCAGGCGAAGGCCGCGGGCAGGACCGTGCTGCTCTCCAGCCACATCCTCGCCCAGGTCGAAAAGCTCTGCGACCGCGTCAGCATCATCCGTCGGGGCCGCACCGTGCAGTCGGGCACGCTGAGCGAGATGCGCCACCTGACGCGCACGACGGTGGAGGCCCAGACCCAGCACCCGGCCACCGGACTCGACATCCTGCCCGGCGTCCACGGGGTCCAGGTGACGGACCGTCGGGTGAGCTTCGCCGTCGACGGAGCACACCTCGACGCCGCCATCCGCAGACTCGGCGAGTTCGGCATCCGCAGTCTGATCAGCCATCCGCCGACGCTGGAGGAGCTGATGCTGCGCCACTACGGCGACGAGCTCGCCGTCAACGGAGGTCAGGGGCGCACCGAAGGATCCGCCGGCCCGGAGGACACACACTCCGGCACGATCACTCCGGTCCGCGGCGGCGACGAGGCCGACCGATGACCACCACCGCAGCAGCCCTCCGGGCCCGCACCGCTCCCGGACCGGGTCCAGGCGCTTTCGCGGGTACCGCGGCCCTCATCCGGTTCGCCCTGCGCAGGGACCGTGTCCGTCTCCCGGTCTGGCTGCTCGCGCTCGTCCTGGGCACGCTCGCCACAGCGAGCGAATACGCGACCCTGTACGCCACCGCCGAGAAGCGGGCCGCGGTCGCCGCCACCATGGACAGTCCCGCCGCACTCGCCATGACCGGCCCGCACCACTACCTCTCCGACTACGGCATCGGCGCGATGCTCGGTCATCAACTGCTGGGCTTCATGGCCGTCCTGGTCGGCCTGATGAGCGTCCTGATCGTCACCCGGCACACCCGGAACGAGGAGGAGACCGGCCGGGCCGAGCTGGTGCGCTCCACCGTCGTCGGGCACCATGCCCAACTGGCCTCCGCGCTGGCGGTCGCCGCCGTCGCCAACATCGCCCTCGCCGTCCTCCTGGCCCTGGCCCTCGTCTCGACGCGCATCGACGGCATCGGATCCGGCGAAGCTCTGCTGTACGGGCTCACGCACACCGTGATCGGCCTGGTCTTCGCCGGCATCGCCGCCGTCACCGCGCAAGTGACCGCCCACGCGCGCGGAGCCTCCGGAATGGCGCTCGCACTGATCGGTGTCGCCTACGTGCTGCGCGCCTCCGGCGATGTCGGCGACGACGCCCTGTCCTGGCTCAGCCCGATCGGCTGGATCCAGCGCACCTACGTCTTCGTCGACAACCGCTGGTGGCCCCTGCTGCTCTGCCTGGCGACAGCCGCGCTCACCACCGCCACCGGCTTCGTTCTGAGCACCCGGCGTGATGTCGGCGCCGGCCTGCGCGCCGCCCGGCCCGGCCGCCGTACCGCGTCCGCGGCCCTCACCCGGCCCTTCGGCTTCGCCCTGCGGCTGCACCGGGCAACCCTGCTGGGCTTCGGCACCGGGCTTCTCCTGATGGGCGTCATGTACGGCTCCATCCTCGGCGACGCCGCCGACATGGTGAAGGACGTCGAACAGGTCCAGGAAGCGCTGGCGGAGATCGGCGGCAGCTCCGTCGCCGAGTCGTTCGCGTCGATGGTGATGGTCGTCATCGCGGTCGTCGCCGCTGTGTACGTGGTGATGGCCTCCCTGCGACCGCGAGCCGAGGAGAGCGCCGGCCGCGCCGAACCGCTGTTGGCCACCGGTCTCTCACGCCGCCGCTGGCTGGGCGGCCATGCCGCCGTCGCACTGGCCGGCGGTACGGTGCTGCTGCTCGCGGCCGGTCTGGGCTTCGGCCTCGCGGGCGCCGCGTCCACCGGCGACACCGCCCTCGTGGGGGAGCTCGTCGGGGCCGCCGCGGTCTACGCGCCCGCGTTGTGGGTGACCGCGGGTGTGGCCGTCGTGCTCTTCGGCTGGTTCCCCCGCGCCGCATCGGCGGCCTGGGTCGTGCCCGTGTACGCGTTCCTCGTCGGGTACCTCGGCCCGATACTCCGCTTCCCCGGCTGGATGAACGACCTTTCGCCCTTCGGCCACGTTCCCCGCCTTCCGGCCGCCCAGCTGAGCTGGACCCCCGTGCTCGTCCTCACCGCCGTCGCGGCCGGACTGGTCCTGTTGGGGCTGGCGGGCTTTCGCCGCCGGGATCTGGAGACGAAGTGACGGGCGGGTGACCGGACCTGAGAACCACGAAATCCCGCCCAGTTGACATAACTGGACGGGATTTCGTGAACCGGTCCCGAGCTGACTCGTGAACGGTTCGCTGTGGACCTGTGGGGATTTGAACCCCAGACCCCCTCGATGCGAACGAGGTGCGCTACCAGACTGCGCCACAGGCCCTTGCGACGTGTGAAACTCTAGCACCCTCACAGGGGTGCTTGGAAATCCGTTCCTCCGCTGGTCAGCGGTGTCGGGTTTGCCGGGCTCCCGGCGCCCCCGCCGCCTCACTCATTGGCCGCACGCGGCCGGTCCTCGTCGTCGTACTGGTCGAAGAGCGGGGTCCGGCCACGGTCGCGGTTGCGGCGGGACTGGTTCGTGCGCTGGCGCGGGGCCGGGTCGACCGCGGGGGCCGTCGGGTGCGACGTGCCGGTCTGGGTGGGCTCGGCGGTGCTGGAGCGGGCCGCGCTCCAGGTCTCCGGGTCGCCGACCTCCACGCCGCCCGTGGCCCGGGGGGCGACGGGCGCGGTGACATAGGTGGGCAGCGGTACGGGAACGGGCTCCCAGCTGTCGCCCTGGACGCGGCCGCGCTCACGCTGCTGGTCCACCCACTCCGCGTGGTCCGTCTGCTCGACGAGGGCGCGCCGGCCGGCCTCCTGGGGGGAGACCGTGGGGGTGGGCTCCGGCTCCGCGTGGTGCGCTTCGGAGTCGTCGTCCGGCTCCGCGGGGGCGGGGATCGCGGGCTGGTTCCGGCGCGGGCGGTTCTCGCGCAGGCGCTGGGCCGCGTCCTCGGCCCGGCGGCGGTCCATCGTGAACGCGAACCGTCGGCGCTCCTGGGCGCGCAGATGCACGATGTACGTGCTCAGCAGCACGGCCGGTACCGCCGGGGCCCACAGGAAACCGAGCCCGCCGACCGCCGCGACGACCGCGCCCGCGGTGAAGGCCAGGAAGAGGACCACGGTGGTCCGCCTGCGCCGGGCCAGGACCTGGGAGCGCTGGGCACGCCGGAGCGGGGTCGCCGCTGGGCGGGGGGCGTGTGTTCCGCGGGGCGCTCACCGGACCGGCGTTCGTTCGGCTGACGGTCCGACGGCTGGTGCGCCGCCCGTCGGTCGTGCGCCGAACGGTCGTGCGCCGGGCGGCCGGAGGCCTGGTGGTCCGGGGCGCGCTCGGGCGCGTGCGCCGGGTCGCTCAGTCTGGCTTCCGTGTGCGCCGGAGGCGCGGCAAAGGCCCGGACGTCCACGGATTCCATACGGTCCGTTTCCCGGTCCGGGTCCACGTCGGGCGCCGCCTCCTCGGCGGTGCGCTCCCGCAGCTCCTTGGCGTACCGGCGCTCCATCGCCGCCCGTCCGGACAGCAGCCGGATGGCGGTGCTGAAGCGTTCCGTCGGACGGGCTTCGTTGAGCTCGTCCTGCCTGCGGAGCCACATCGGCACCAAGTAGGCGGCCCAGGCCCCGACGATGACTGCGTAGATGAGGCCGCTGCTGCTCACGCTCACACCGTAGAGGGGTTTGCGCGCAAGGATCCGCCAATTGGCCCGGTGTGTCGCACGATCCGGCTGATATCACGGACTTTTTTTGTGATTGTTCGGATCAACAGCCATCGAAAGCCCGACCCAATGCGGTCACCCGACGGTCATCCCGCGATCAAATTCGAACATGTATTTTATTTATTCAGGCGGTCCGGGGCTTCTCGGTGTCGCCGGGCGCGACCGGCGCCAGCGCCGGAGCAT
>MUNB01000003.1 GCA_002154345.1 Streptomyces griseus | reverse complement strand
CGGCGGCCGCCGCCTTCTCCTGCCGGGGCTCGGGCAGGGCGAACCCCGGTGCCTGGGACGCGGTGAGCGCGGTCATCGCGGCGACGGCGGTGGCCGTGGTGCTCAGCCGGCGGCGCACGGTGCGGTCGAACCTCATGGGGGCTCCCCTCTCCGGGGCTCAGCGAGTGAACGTGTCGATGGCGGCGATCAGCCAGCTGTCCCCGCGGCGGACGGCGTCCACGGCGAACATGGCCGCCGCGTAGGTCGTCTCCTCGTCCTTGCCCGTACGGGTGTTGCTCTGGTCGGCGAAGACCAGCAGCCGGGCCCGGTCGCCGTCGAGGAACTCGACCCCGCTCTCGGTGACGGTGGTGGTCAGGACGAGCTTCTGCTTCGGGGCCTGCTCCCGTACGTCGGCGAGCATGTCCTTGTGCTGCTGCACGGCCCGGCCGGTCAGATAGGTGCTCGCCGCACGGTCGGAGCGGGCGGGCGAGGCGTAGTCGTAACTGAACACCGCGCCGACGGCCTCGCTGATCCGGCCCTTCACCTCACTGGTCCGGCCGATGTCGGTGAGCGCGGTGTTCTGCCGGGCCGGCTCGTCACGGAGACTGCCCGCCGAGGCGAACGCCCAGGCGGCGAAGGCCCCCAGGAGCACGGTGAGGGCGCACAGCAGGACGGGCAGCGTGACGCGGAGTCGGGGCGTCCTGGCGCGGGGGGTGTCCGCCGGGGCTTCGGAGCCGACGTCAGTGCCGGTGTCGGTGTCGGTGTCGGTAACGGTGCCGGTAACGGTGCTCGCTTCGGCGTCGGTGTCCGGGGCGGCCGGTGGGTCGGGCTCGGCCGTGGTGACCGGGCCTGCGGTCGCCCCGGACACCGGTTCCGGTCCGGTCTCCGCCGTACGCGGTGGTGCCGTGGCCAGCCGGCGGCGGCGGTTGACGAGGTGGCGGGTCGTCGACATGGGCGGGGTCCTCTCCGGGGCGTACGGGGCGGTGCGGGGCGGGCGGATGCGGGAGCGAAGGTCAGCCGGCCGTGGAGCCGACGGGCGCCTGGCCCAGCGCGCTGAGCTTCCACCCGCCGGCGGTCCGGGTGAGGCTTCCGAGCAACCGGCTCTCCTTCACCGCCGGTTCGCCCTTCGGCGCGGTCACGGTGACCCGGATCGCCACCATCACCCCGGCCCGGCCCGCCCGTTGGTCCAGTTCGGTCACCGCGCCGGAGAGGACCTTGGCCGTGCTCACCGTCTTCGCCTCGGTGATCTGTTTCGCGAACGCGTCGCGCCCGTCGATGAGTTGGCGGTGCAGATCGCCGGTGGTGGACTGCTCCCAGCTGTCGAGCCCCTTCTCCAGCGAGCGGTGGTCCAGGGTGTTCATGTTCTGCACCGCCTGTTCGCCCGCCGCCAGCGCGTCGTCCCGCGCCTGCGCGAAGGACGCCGCGTCGTCGTGCGCCGCCTCGTAGCGCGACCAGCCGCCCCAGCCCGCCGCTCCGGCCGCGCACACGGCGAGGGCCAGCGCGACGATCACGAGCGGATTCCTGGTCCCGGTCCGTACCTTCCCGGCCTGCGCGTCCGCCGTGTCCTGCTCCGCTTTCCGCTGCCGTGCCATGTGCTGCCTCTCCCCTGCCTGCCGAACCGGACCGGTGCGCCAACGTCTCCGAGCCGCCGTCATGTGGAGCCGATCTCGACGATCCACCAGCGTCCGTCGCGCAGTTCGGCGGTCACCGTGAGCTGCGCGGAGGCGGTGGTCGGCGCGCGGCCCCGGCGCTCGTAGACCTGGTCGAGGAAGACCAGGAGGTGGGCGCTGCTGCCGGTCAGCCGGGTCACCCCGGCCCGGACGACCTCGGTGGTGAGCGTCAGCTTCTGGTCGGTGGACTGCCGCTCGACCTGGCCGAACAGGGCCGCGTACTGCTGGAGCGCCTTGCCCGCCAGGACCTCTTTCGCCGCCGCCCTGGTGACGGCGGTGGCCCCGGGACCGTACGAGAAGATCTTTCCGAGCGCGCTGCTGACGTCGCCGGTGACCCGGGCGGTCGCCTCCGCGTCGGTGAGGGCGAGGTTCGCGGTGGCCGGGGTGTCGCGCAGCCGGCTGCCCTCGGCGTACAGGGCGGCGCCCGTGGCGGTCAGGGCGACCGTCAGCAGGACGCCGAGGACGCGGGGCCACCGGCGGCGGGGCGCGTCGCCTTCTTCCTTCGCAACCGGCTCGGCCGTATCAGCCGTTTCGGTCTTCCGGTGGCCGGGGACGTCGGCGTGCTCCGCCTCCAGGTCCGTGTCCGTCGTCGTGCTGTTCATCGTCGGCGTTCCTCCCCGCGGCCTCATCGGCCGCCGCCCGTTCCGATCGCCGTGAGCGCCTTGACCTTCCAGCCGTCGGCCGTACGGGCGAGGGTCGCCGTGAACCGCTTGCGCTGGGTGCCGGCCGCGCCGGTGCGCGGAGTGACCCGGACGTCCACGGTGGCGATCAGCTCCGCCGTGCCCGTGCGCTCGTCCAGTGCGGTCAGCGCCGCCGATGTGACCTTGCCGCGGGCCGTGTCGCCCGCTGTCGTCAGGGACTTCGCGTCGGCCTTCCGGGTCCGTTCCAGCTGGTCGTGCAGCGGTCCCGTGGAGGAGTCCAGCCAGGCCCGCAACCCCTCGTCGACCCGCTTCGCGTTCTCGCCGTCCAGGCTGTTCAGCGTGGCGAGGTGCCGCTTGCCCTCGGTCAGGGCGGTGTCGCGGGCCTTCGCGTAGGACAGGGAGCGGTCGCCGCGCGCCTGACCGTACGACCAGGCCCCAAGGCCGCAGAGGAGCGCGGCGACGAGGAGGACGGCCCAGCCGGCCCGGCTTCGGGTGCGGGGCGTCATGAGCCGCCTCCCAGACCGAGCAGTCCGGCCATGCCCTCGGCCGGCGGCTGCGAGGCCCCGGCCGCGCCGGCCTCGGTTCCGGGCAGCTTCATCGAGCCCGGCACTGCGGGCTTCGGCACCGGGCCGCCCTTGGGGGCGTTGGCGCTGCCCCGGACGTTGATGCCGGTGCCGGGCGAGGAGGTGCAGCGGGCGGCGGTGTTCACGGCGGGCCCGGCCGAGGTGTTGAGGCCGTTGCGGTAGACCGTGCCGCCGTAGCCGGCGGTGCAGGGCAGCGGTTCGAAGAAGGTGACGGACATGCCGAACCGGGCCCCGTCGTCGTCGACCGCGCTCGCTCCGGCGGCGGCGACGGCGGGCAGCTTCACCAGCAGTTCCTCCAGTCCTCGCTGTCGGGTGACGGCGACCTCCGAGGTGGTGAGGAGGTTGGCGACGACGACGCCGAAGGCCGGGTCCAGGTCGCGGAGCAGTCCGCTGATCTGGACGGCGGCGTCCGGGGTGGTCGCGATCAGGCGGCGCAGGTCGGTGTCGGAGCCCTTGAGTTCGGCGGCCAGTTCCTTGGCTCCCGAGGCGAAGCCCTTGAGGGCCTGCCCCTGTTCGGCCTGGGTCCGCAGGACGCGCTCGCCGTCGGCCATCAGCCGGGTGGTGACCGGCAGGGCCCGGTCCGCGGACTCGATGAAGTCGCCGCCGGTGTCCAGCAGGACCTGGAGGTCGTCGCCGCGCCCTTCGAAGGCGGCGCCGAACTCCTCGACGACGGTCCGCAGGCTTTCCAGGTCCACCGAGCCCGCCAGGTCGTCGACGCTGGTGAGGACGTCGGTCGGAGGTGCCGGGATGGTGGTGTCGGCCTCGTCGATGACCGAGCCGTTGCCCAGGTAGGGGCCCTCCGTGCGGGTGGGCCGCAGGTCGACGTACTGCTCGCCGACGGCCGAGAGGTTCGCGACGACGGCGGTGAGGCTGTCCGGGATCGGCGGGGCGTCCTTCTCGATCCGCAGCTGGGCCTCGACGCCCTGGTCGGTCAGCTCGATCGGGCCGACGCGGCCCACGGAGACGCCCCGGTAGGTGACGTTGGAGTGCGTGTACAGGCCGCCCGTCTGCGGAAGCTGGACCGTGACGGTGTAGTAGCTGCGGAGTCCGACGTAGTGGCCGAGATCGGCGTACCGCACGCCGAGATAGCCGAGGACCAGGACGGCGATGACGAGGAACGCGAGGTTCTTCAGCCGGATGGCGAGGGTGATCACGGTGTCGCCTCCTTCTCGGTCTCCGGCGTGCCCGGTGGGGTGGTCCTCGGTGTGCCCGACACGGCCGGCAGTGGCAGCGGGAGTGCGCTGCGGGCGGCTGCCGCCGCGCCCTCGCCCTCGGCCGGGGGCAGCGGGATGCCGGGCTCGTCCGGAGTGAGCGGCGGGATGATCTGCGTACCGGGCAGGGCCGTCACGTCCAGGTAGACGTTGAGGTAGTCGCCCTTGACGCCGCGCAGCACCTCGTCCGTGAAGGGGTAGGTCAGCAGCACCTGGAGGGAGTTGGGAAGGTCCTGGCCGGAGTCGGCGAGCGCCTTGAGGGTCGGGGCGAGCGCCTTGAGGTCGGCGATCATGTCGGCTTTGCTCCGGTTGATCGTGTCGACGGCCACGGTGGAGAGGGTGTCGAGGGAGCGCAGCATGGTCAGCAGGGAGCCGCGCTGCTTCTCCAGGACCTTGAGTCCGGGGCTGAGCCCGGTCAGGACGGTGCCGACGTCCTGCTTACGGGTGGCGAGGGTGGCGGCGAGCCGGTTGACGCCGTCGAGGGCCTTGGTGATGTCGCCCTTGTTCTCGTCCAGGTTGGTGACGAGGGTGTCGACCCGCTTGAGCATGGAGCGGATCTGCGGTTCCTGTCCGGCGAGCGCCTTGTTCAGCTCGGTGGTGATGGTCTTGAGCTGGTTGACGCCGCCGCCGTTGAGGAGCAGGGACAGGGCTCCGAAGACCTCTTCGACCTCCGGGTTCCGGTTGGTTCGGGAGAGCGGGATGCGGCCGCCGGCGGCGAGCGAGCCCTGTGCGGTGCCCTCGGGGGGCGGGGCGAGCTGGATGAACTTCTCGCCGAGCAGGCTGGACTGTTCGAGACGGGCGTAGGCGTTGGCGGGCAGCTTGATCTTCCCGTTGACGCGCATGGTGACCCGGGCCCGCCAGCCGTCCGGGGCGAGGGCGATCTTCGTGACCCGCCCGACGGACACGTCGTTGACCTTGACCGAGGACTGCGGGGCGAGGCTGAGGACATCGCCGAACTCGGCGGTCACCTCGTACGGGCGGTCGCCGAGGTCCGCGCCGCCGGGCAGCGGGATCTGTTCGATGCCGGTGAAGGAGGGGGTGTCGGGGCGGACCGCGACCAGGGCGATCAGGGCGCCGGTGGCGAGCAGGGCCACGGCTCCGACAGCGGCCCGTACGACGGGTCTGCGCCGGGCGTCGTCGTTCATCGTCGCGCCCCCTTCTGCCGGCCGGGCTGCTTCTCGGGGGTGCCGTAGACCGTGCCGACCTCGGGCAGCGGCAGGACGGGCAGGGCCTTGCGGCGGGTCGCGTCGACGGGGGCGAGGCCGGTGAGCCGGCCGGCCGCTTCGGCGGCCCCGGGGTCGACGAGCGGTCCGCCCATGGAGAGTTCGTTGAGGTTGGTGCGCCCGTTGAGGGTGCGGTTGGCCGGGTCGTAGGCGTTGAGCACGTTTCCGGCGGCGAGCGGCAGGGTGTCCATCGCCTCGGCGAGCGAGGCGCGCTGGTCGACGAGGGCCTGGGTGACGGGCACCAGGGCCTCGACGTTCTTCTTGAGCGCGCCGCGGTTCTTCGCGATGAAGGCCTTCACCTGGCCGAGGGCGGTGCCGAGTTCCTTGAGGGCGGCGCTGAGGTTCTTCTTGTCGTCGGCGAGGAAGGAGGTGACCGTGTTCAGCTGCTGCTCGGCGCTGCGGACGTTGCCGTCGTTCTCCTTGAGCATGGTGGTGAAGGTCTGTAGGTGGGCCAGGGTGTCGAACAGGTCGCCGCTGCTCTTGTCGAGCGTCTTGGTGGCCTTGCCGAACTGCTCGATGGAGTCCCCGATGGCCTTGCCGTTGCCGTCGAGGTTCTTCGCCCCGGTGTCCAGGAGCCGGGCGAGCGCCCCGTCGGCGTTGGCCCCGTTCGGGCCGAGCGCGGTGGAGAGTTCGGTGATGGAGGCGTACAGCTCGTCGACCTCGACGGGGGTGGCGTTGCGGGCGGCGGGCAGGACCGCGTCGTCGGCGAGGCGGGGGCCGCCGTCGTAGGCGGGGGCGAGCTGGATGTAGCGGTCGGCGACGAGGCTGGGCGCGACGACGACGGCGTGGGCGTCCTCGGGAACGTCGATGCCCCGGTCGAGACGGAGCACGACCTTCACCTCCTTGCCGCGCGGTTCGACGGAGTCGACGGTGCCGACCTTGACGCCGAGGATCCGCAGGTCGGATCCGGCGTAGACGCCGGTGGCCCGGTCGAAGTAGGCGGTGACGGTGGTCTTCCCGTCCTCCTCCAGGGCGCTGACGCCGGTGGCGGCCGCGACGGCGACGAGGGCGAGTCCGGCTCCGATGCCGGTGATGCGGGTGCGTCTCATGTCAGCGGCCCCCTTGCTGCCGGGGTGGCATGCAGCCGGTCGCCGGGGGTGTACCGGCGGGGAGGTAGTTCTTGGGCACGACGCCGCAGACGTAGTTGTCGAACCAGCGTCCGCTGCCGAGGGTGTTGCCGACGAGCCGGCTGTAGGAGCCGGTGGCGGCGAGGACCTTGTCCAGGCTCTTGCGGTTCTTCACCAGGACGGCGGTGACCCGGCCGAGGGAGTCGAGCGTCGGCCCGAGCTGTTTCTCGTTGTCCTTGACGAGTCCGGAGAGCTGGGTGCCGAGGTCGCGGGTGCCGGTGAGCAGCAGATGGATGGAGTCGCGGCGGGCCCGGATCTCGCCGAGCAGCAGGTTGCCGTCCTCCAGGAGCGTTTCGAAGCTGCTCTTCTTTCCGGCGAGGGTCTTGGTGAGCTGCTTGCTGCTGCGGAGCAGGGTGGCGAGCTGGGCGTCGCGTTCGGAGACCGTACGGGAGAGGGCGGAGAGCCCGTCGGCGGCGCTGCGGACGTGGGGCGGGGAGTCCTTGAAGGTGGCGGAGATCGCCTCGAAGCTCTTGGCGAGCTGTTCGGTGTCGATCTCGCCGATGGTGTCCCCGAGTCCGTTGAACGCCTGGGTGACGTCGTACGGGGAGGTGGTGCGGCTCGCGGTGATGCGGGAGCCGGGGTCCTGCGGGGCGTCGCCGAGCGGGTCGACGGCGAGGTACTTCTCGCCGAGCAGGGTCTTGATGGCGATGCCCACGGTGGAGGAGTCGCCGATCCAGGCGTCCTTGACCCGGAAGTCGACGCGGACCTTCGCGCCGTCGAGGGAGACGCCGGTGACCTCGCCGACCTTCACTCCGGCGATCCGCACCTCGTCGCCGTCGGCGAGTCCGGCGGACTCGGTGAAGTCGGCGCTGTAGGAGGTGCCGCCGTCGAGGAAGGGCAGCGAGTCGGCGCGCCAGGCGGCGAGGCCGACCAGCGTCAGGACGAGGAGCCCGACGACGGCGACGGCGACCGGGTTGCGCTCCCGGATGGGGGTGATTCTCATGCCAGGCACCTCGGTTGGGTGATCGCGATGCCGGTGGGCGGCGTGCTGCCGTCGTCGTGGGTGACGCCGCTGACCTTCGCTTCGCAGAGGTAGAGGTTGAGCCACGATCCGTAGGACGTCAGCCGGGTGATGGCCGCCATCTTGGCCGGGGTCTTCTGGAGGAAGTTCTCGATCTGCGGGGTGCCCTTCTCCAACTGGCCGCTGAGCCGACCGAGTTGGCGGATGTCGTCCTTGAGCGGCTTTCTGCCGTCCTGGAAGAGGTCGGCGGTGACGGTGGTGAGCGCGCCCATCGCGGTGATGGCCTCGCCGAGCGGCTTGCGGTCGCCGGAGAATCCGGTGACGAGCTTCTGGAGGGTGACGACGAGGTCGTCGAAGCCCGCCTCCCGGTCGTTGACCGTCTTGAGCACCGTGTTGAGGTTCTTGATCACCTCGCCGATCACCTTGTCCTTGGCGGCGACGGTGGTGGTGAGCGAGCCGACGTGCCGCAGGATGCTGTCGACGGTGCCGCCCTCGCCCTGGAGGACCTGGACGATGGAGCCGGCGAGCTGGTTGACGTCGGGCGGCGAGAGCCCTTCGAACAGGGGCTGGAAACCGTTGAAGAGCTGGGTGAGGTCGAGCGCCGGAGTGGTGCGGGAGAGCGGGATGGTGTCTCCGGGCGCGAAGTCCCGGCCGACGGGCCCTGCTCCCTGGTCGAGGTCGACGTACCGCTGGCCGACCATGTTCAGGTATTTGATGGACGCCGTCACCGAGGCGGGCAGCGTGCGTCCTTTGCGTACGGCGAAGGCGACTTCGGCGACCCGCCGGTCGGCGACCTTCACGGATTCGACCTGGCCGACCTTCACCCCGGCGATCCGGACGCTGTCGCCGGGGATGAGGCCGGTGGCGTCGGTGAACCGCGCCTTGTACGTGGTGGTGTCGCCGACGCCCGTGTTGGCGATGGAGAGTCCGAGGACGGTGGTGGCCAGCACGGTGACCACGATGAAGACGAGGGACTTGGTGATCGGTCCGGCGAGCGAGCGGCGTTTCACTTGAGCTTCACCTCCGCACCGCGGAAGGCCGGGCCGATGAGCACGCTGCTCCAGTCGGCGAGGTCTCCCGGCCGGACCTTCAGCGAGGGTGCGACCAGTTCGTTGACGAGCCGGGACTCCTGAGGCGAGTTGGGCAGTCCGAGCGCGGTGTCCGTGCCGTCGCCGCCGTTGTCGGGGGTGGGCGGTGGGGCGGTGACCTCGGCGGCCCGGCGGGTGTCGGCGGTCGGGGCGTGCTTGCCGACGTACGGCACCGAGTAGCAGTGCGGTCCACCGGTGGCGTCGTAGACCGGGGCGTCCTTGCCGGGGACGTACTTGCCCTTGGATGCAACGGCCTTGACCGACACATGCAGTCCCGGCTGGTCGGTTCCCTTGCCGAGGGCCTTGTCCATGGCGGGTACGAAGCCGGCCATGGTGCGCAGGGTGCAGGGGAACGACTCGGCGTATTCGGCGAGGAGTTGGAGTGAGGGACGGCTCGACGCGGAGAGCCGGATGAGGTTGTCCTTGTTCTCCCGCAGGAAGGAGGTGACGTCCTGCGCGGCGGCCGTGGTGGTGCCGTACAGGCCGGCGAGCCGGGCCTCCTGGTCGGCGAGGGTGGAGCTGGTGACCGTGGCGTCGGTCAGCGCGTCGAGGACGTCCGGCGCGGCGTCCGCGTACAGCGTGCTCACCTTGACGAGTTCCTTGATGTCGGCGTTGAGGGTGGGGAGTTGGGGGTTGAACTTCTTCAGGTGACCGTCCAGCGTGGTCAGCGTCTCGCCGAGGCGTTCACCGCGGCCCTCCAGTGCCTGGGAGACGGCGTTGAGGGTGGCGGAGAGCTTCTCGGGCTTCACGGCGGTCAGCAGCGGCAGGACGTTGTCCAGGACCTGTTCCAGCTCGATGGCGTTGGAGGAGCGGTCCTGCGGGATGACGGCCCCGGCCCGCAGCGTGGAGCCCGTGGGGATGCGGGGCGGGACGAGCGCGACGAACCGTGCGCCGAAGAGGGTGGTGGGCAGCATCTGGGCGGTGACGTCGGCGGGTATCCGCCCGAGCTTGTCGCGGTCGATGGCCAGGGTGAGGCGGGCGCCCTCGCCGTCGGTGGCAATGGAGCGGACCTGCCCGATGACGACGCCGCGCAGTTTCACGTCGGCGTGTGTGTGCATCTCGTTGCCGACCGAGCCGGTGCGGACGGTGACGGTGGCGTCGTCGGTGAAGTCCTTCTGGTACACGGAGACCGAGACCCACACCAGGACGGCGGGCACCAGCAGGAAGGTGACTCCGGCCAGGCGCCGGCGGGCCGTGCGGGTGCTGGAGGTACGCATCAGCCGGCCACCTTCACGGTTGTCGTGGCGCCCCAGATGGCGAGCGAGAGGAAGAAGTCGGTGACGCTGATGAGGACGATGGCGTTGCGCACCGACCGGCCGACCGCCACGCCCACGCCGGCCGGTCCGCCGGTGGCGTGGAAGCCGTAGTAGCAGTGGGCGAGGATCACCAGCACGCTGAAGATCAGCACCTTGAGCACCGACAGCAGTACGTCCTCGGGAGAGAGGAAGAGATTGAAGTAGTGGTCGTAGGTGCCCGCCGACTGCCCGTTGAAGAGGATGGTGATGTAGCGGGAGGCGACGTACGAGGAGAGCAGCCCGATCGCGTACAGCGGGATGATCGCGACGACTCCGGCGATGATCCGGGTGGTGACGAGGTAGGGCATGGACCGCACGCCCATCGCTTCCAGGGCGTCGACCTCCTCGTTGATCCGCATCGCACCGAGCTGCGCGGTGAAGCCGGCGCCGACGGTGGCGGAGAGGGCGAGGCCGGCGACCAGCGGGGCGATCTCCCGGGTGTTGAAGTAGGCGGAGATGAATCCGGTGAAGGCCGAGGTGCCGATCTGGTTGAGTGCGGCGTACCCCTGGAGTCCGACGACCGTGCCGGTGAAGAGGGTCATGGCGACCATCACGCCGATGGTGCCGCCGATGACTCCGAGTCCGCCGCTGCCGAAGGCGACCTCGGCCAGCAGCCGTTGCACCTCGCGCAGATAGCGGCGCAGGGTGCGCGGGATCCAGACGAGCGCCTTGACGTAGAAGGTGAGTTGGTCGCCCGATCGGTCGAGCCAGCTGAGCATCGCCATGGGTCAGCTCCCCTTCGCGGGGACGATCTGGAGGTAGATCGCCGTGAGGACCATGTTCACGAAGAACAGCAGCATGAAGGTGATGACGACGGACTGGTTGACCGCGTCGCCGACGCCCTTGGGGCCGCCGCGCGGGTTGAGGCCGCGGTAGGCGGCGACGATGCCCGCGATGAAGCCGAAGATGAGTGCCTTGAACTCGCTGATGTAGAGGTCGGGCAGCTGGGCGAGGGCGGAGAAGCTCGCGAGGTACGCGCCCGGGGTGCCGTCCTGCATGATCACGTTGAAGAAGTAGCCGCCGAGCGTGCCGACCACCGAGATCAGCCCGTTGAGCAGGACGGCGACGAGCATGGTGGCCAACACCCGTGGCACGACGAGGCGTTGGATGGGCGAGACGCCCATGACCTCCATCGCGTCCAGCTCCTCGCGGATCTTGCGCGAGCCGAGGTCGGCGCAGATCGCGGATCCGGCGGCGCCGGAGATCAGCAGGGCCACGATGATCGGGCTCGCCTGCTGGATGACCGCGAGGACGCTGGCGCCGCCGGTGAAGGACTGGGCGCCGAGCTGCTGGGTGAGCGAGCCGACCTGGAGGGCGATGACCGCGCCGAACGGGATGGAGACGAGGGCGGCGGGCAGGATGGTGACGCTCGCGACGAACCAGAACTGCTCGATGAACTCCCGTACCTGGAACGGCCGGCGGAAAATGGCCCGGGCCACGGCGACGGCGAGCGCGAACAGCTTCCCGGTCTCGCGGAGCGGCGCGAGCAGCCGGGAGGGCCGGCGCTGCTCGGGGCCCTTCCCGGTTGCCTTCCCGGAGGCTTCCCCGGAGACGGCGGGCGGGGGTTTCTCGGGCGGCTCGGGCGGCCGCACCGGCATCGGGGCGGTCACGCGCGCGCACCTCCCGCGGCCGGGGCGTAGCTGTTGAGGATGGCCGTACGGGCGGCCTCCGGCAGCTGGCCCATCATCGACATGACCCGCTCGCGGCGGCGCAGCGCGCCCTGGCGTACGGGCATCCCGGGCGAGGGCTCCAGCTGCGGGACGACGGTGCGGGGCCCGGTGGGCAGCGGGGCGGTGTCGCCCAGCTGCTCGGCGGCGAGGGTGGCGGCGTCCTTCTCCTCGGACATGCCGATGGGTCCTTCGCGGCGTCCGGCGAGGAACTGCGAGACGACCGGGGTGTCGCTGGTGAGCAGCACCTCGCGCGGGCCGAAGGTGACGAGGTTGCGGCAGAACAGCATGCCCATGTTGTCGGGGACGGTGGCCGCGATGTCGAGGTTGTGGGTGACGATGAGCATCGTCGCGTCGATCTGCGCGTTGAGGTCGATGAGGAGCTGCGAGAGGTAGGCGGTGCGGACCGGGTCGAGGCCGGAGTCCGGCTCGTCGCAGAGGATGATCTGCGGGTCCAGGACCAGGGCGCGGGCGAGGCCGGCCCGCTTGCGCATACCGCCGGATATCTCGCCCGGCAGTTTGCCCTCGGCGCCGAGGAGCCCGACGATGTCGATGCGCTCCATGACGATGCGGCGGATCTCGGATTCCTTCTTGCGGGTGTGCTCGCGCAGCGGGAAGGCGATGTTGTCGAAGAGCGACATCGAGCCGAAAAGAGCCCCGTCCTGGAACATGAGGCCGAAGAGCTTCCGGGTCTCCATGATGTCGCGCTCGGAGCTGTTCACCATGTCGACGCCGTTGATGAGAACGCGTCCCTGTTCGGGCTTCAGAAGCCCGATGATGGATTTCAGGAAAACGGTCTTTCCGGTTCCGGAAGGACCGAGCATGACACTCACTTCACCGGCGGGCAGGGTGAGGCTGACGTCCTGCCAGATGTTCTGCTTGCCGAAGGACTTCGTCAGGCCCTCGACGACTACTTCGATACCCATCGGCCCTCCCTCCAGATGGCGGTGAACGTGTTCATCGTTAAGCGCTCCGGCTCTGAGAAAAGCGATGGCGGCTCGTCACACATGCACCGGGGGGCGCACGTTATGTCCGCCGAAACCGCCAGGGCAAGCCGTTGAACAGCGGAGATCGACGAACGCGGTGCTGAGAATGGATCACTTGTCATTCGGTGACAAAACCGGTCCCCGGCCTTGTCGAAATCTGCGCAAGCATCCGGGCGTTCCCGATCGGCACGACTGGGACGCTACGGGCCGGTAACCTGACTTCGCAATACTGGGTACAGATTTTCCTCGGCGAGAATTCATGTGGCCCGAAGGATTGTTGCCGGGTGAGCAATCCGCCCGTCAAACCTGTCGGATGATGAGGAGTCACCTGCCCGCCGGACCGGCCCGGCGGGCATGAAAAGAGCCCTTCCGGTCCTGTGGAACCGGAAGGGCTGGGAGTTTTTTCGGGTCACCGCTCGGGGTCGGGCACCCTCGGCGGGCAGTCCGGCCCTTCCGGGTTCGTCGCCACGCACAGCGGCGCCTGCGTCATCTTCGTGTAGTTGTCGGCCTTCTTGCCCGGGCTGGAGATGGCCGAGGTGAAGATCGGGTCGAGGTCCTCGCCCACACCGCAGCCCTCGAACGGCGGGATGTGCGCGTAGCCGGTCAGGGTGCCGCCGAACGCCACGAGATAGCCGGCCGGCGGATAGCTCTGGCCGTACCCCCGCAGCACCTGTTCGAAGGGCCGTTCCGTGCGGCAGTCGGGGCCCACGTCCAGGGGCACCCCGTTCACCTTCACATCGGAGAGCCGCATGACGAGCTGCGCCGTGACCGTCGTCTCCTCCGGGTAGGTCGGCGTGTTGGTGACCGTGTGGGTGTGGATCGCGGCCGGGGGGCCGACCTGCTCCAGGGTCATCGTCGCGGTCGTCGGCATGAACCCGTAACTGAGGAACGTGGCCTTCGTCGGCGGGAGTTGGCGGCGGCCCTCGTAGTCGAAGTTCACCTCCGAGGAGACGTCGACGGTGGAGGCGCAGGAGTCGTTGATGTAGCGCTTGTTCAGCACGACCTTCATGAACGCGGGCCCCAGCGCCGCCGCGCCGTCCAGCTTGGCGGCGTTGGCGTAGCCGGCCGCGTAGGTCTCGGCGGTGGTCATCACCCACTCGGGCGGGATCTCGATCGGGCAGCTGCCCGGGTCCTCGTCGGCGAGGGCTTCGCGCCGCTTGTCGGTGAGGGCGTCGATCTTCTCCCGTGCGGTGGGTGGCAGCCCTTCGTCCGGCCGGGTGGGCTCGGGCTCCGGTGCGGGGCCGCTCTCCCCGGGGCGGGGTGCGGGCGCCGTGGGGTCGGTGTCGCCGCGGATCGTGATCGCGGCCAGTTCGGGCTCCTGGCCCGGGACCGGTTCGCAGGCGACGTCGAGCCCCGGCGGCTCGGTCGGCTCGCCGTCGGCCGTACGGGAGGAGAGCGCGAGGGTGAGCCCTTCGGGGGCCAGTGTCGCGCGTCCGGGGCTGCCGAAGGCGACCGTCGGCACGTCCCCGGTGGCGGTGAGCGCCAGTTCGCCCTCGTCGGGCAGGGGCACGGGCGGGGCGGTCAGGTCCTGCCAGGAGGCGTCGGCGGACCGGTCGCCGACGGTGTTGCGGACGGTGAGCCGTGCGACGGCCGACAGGGTCCCGGTGTCGAGGTCGCGGAACCGGGCGAGCGCCGTGGGCGGCAGGGTGACGTCCACCGCGACCTGGTCGGGGCGGATCTCCTCGCCCGTACGGGCCGAGGTGGGCAGCACCGCCGAGACGACGACGTCCACCTCCTCGGGCCCGGAGGGGAACGGGCAGGCGTAGCGGAGGGCGACCTCCGACTTCTGTTCCGCGGCGGCCGATTCGGCGCTGGGAACGAGCGCGGTGGCGACGACGAGCGCCCCGCCCACGGCCCAGTGGATCGGTCGTCTCGCTGCGGCGCGTGCATCGACGGTCATACGGATGTGTCCTTCCGGCGCGCGTGGGCCCAGAGGAGGGGGTGGCTGCGGACAGCGGGTCCGCTTCCCGGCGACGGCCTCGCGGCGGGGCCGGGCGGACCGCGAACGGACGTCGGGCGGGGTTCGGTTCGGCTGTGGCTCGGTCGGGTGCGGCCGTACGTCGAGCGGGTTCCGCCGTACGCCGGCCGCGGTCCGGCCGGGCTTCGGATCCCCTACCGACGGGTACGGTACGCACGCCGACGGCGCCTGGGAAGGGCCGGGTTCCCGATCGGATCACCGGCCGGCGGAGTTTGGCAGACGGTGACAAATCCGCCGTCGCGCCCTTGTCGGCGGGTGCGCGAAAAGAGCGTCGTGCCCGGCCGGTCGCCGCCGGTCGTGGTCGTGCCCGGCCGTGGTCGTGCCCGGCCGCCGGGTGCGCACGGCCGGGCACGACGCTCGGGTACGGGACGTCAGCGGCGGTGGGTCACCCGCTGATCACCGGGGACTGGCCCGATGTCCCGTTCACAATGGTGTACAGCCCCTGGAAGCTGGCGGTGGTGCCGACGATGCCGCAGCCGCCGCCGACCTTGTTGGCGATGGCCAGGGTCAGTCCGCCGCCCGCGGTGTTCAGGGTGCCGTTGCTGCCGCCGGCGCTCGGGTTGTTGTACTTGGCCGCGACCTTGCCGGTCACGTCGAAGGTGCAGGGGCCGAGGATGCTGCTCCCGGTCACCTTCGCCTTGATCGCCCTGATCTCACCGGTCGTCTGGCCCGTGGAGTTGGTGCCGGCGCCCGCCGCGTAGTCCAGGCCCCAGATCTCCCACGACGGCGTGGTGGACACCGTCCAGGTGGAGCTGAACGGCCCGGTGCACGGCGAGTTGAACGAGATCGCCGAGATGGACGCGAGCTTGGCCGGGCTGCCGGCGACCGGGGAGGTCGGCGCGTTGCCCGAGGCGGCCGAGGTCGCACACTGGATCTTGTTGCCGTTGTTGTCGGTCAGGACGGTCACTCCGGCGGTGCCGTTGAAGTCACCGGTCGGGCTGATCGTCCAGCTGGTGGGCGCTGCGACGGCCGAGGGGGCGGCCAGGACCACGGATGCCGCGGCGGCGCCGATCGCGGTCAGGAAACCGGTTCGCTTGAACATGGGGGTACTCCCTTTTCTCGTCCCGTTGGGGATTCGGCTGAACGTGACTGGAGAGGTTCGTGCGCTGTTCTCCACCGTGCCGGACGGTGCGGCACATGCGGCGGGGTCCACTGGGCTGGACGTGAGGGCGGCTCTCGCATCACCTCCTCGCACCGGGGGTGAGGCCTACCGCTTCGCGGAGTGCCAGAATTCCGACAGCTTCCGGCCCTCGTCCGGCGCGAGGCCTGCGGGGTCGTAGGGGCTGCCGAAGTAGGTCGTGGTGGCGTCGAGGGAGACGCTGTTCTTCCCGGCGGCGGACGGGAGACCGGTCTTGAGGTTCACCGCCCAGTCCAGGAGCCCGGCACCGCAGCCGCTGGCCCCCGGCACCGCGAAGGTCGCGTCGCCCTGGTCGGCGCCGTCGAAGGTGTAGCGCCCCATCTCGCCCTCGTCGTCGTTCGGGGTTCCGTCGGCCGAGAACCGCTGGAGCGAGAGGGTCGGCGCCGTCGTGTTCTGCGGCTTCAGGAGCACCGGATTCGCGGTGGTCCCGATGTAGCACTTGTCACCCAGGAACGGATTCTTGAGGTGGATGCGGACCGGGATGGTGAGAATGGGCTCACCGGTGGAGAAAGCGGCGCTCATATGGAAGTCGCGCGGCGCCCCGGCCGGTTCGATGGTGGCGGTCACCCGGTTGAGATTGTTGTCGGTGAGCTGACGGCAGATTCCTGATACGAGGGGAATTCCGCTGGGGCACATCAGCCCGAGCAGCCCGCCCGGGATCTCCGCCGGGTCGGCGGTCAGGGCCCCCTCGGGCGGGGCCACCAGGGCGGCGGTGCCGTCGGCGCGCTGGACGACTCCGAGCTGCAGATCGGTCTTTCCGGTGGCCACCTCCGTCTTGCCCAGGGTGATGGATCCGGTGGCCGAGCTCGACGCTATGCAGGTGGCGATGGTGTTGATGCCGTCCGCGGCCAGCATGGCGGGCGCGTCGACAGGGCAGCGGTCGAAGGGCGCCCAGTCGCCGTTGAGCTGGGTGGCGGCGGTGGCCGACCCGGTGGAGAGCAGAGCGCTGAACGCCGTGAATGCCGCGAGCAGACCTACGCGGGTTCGATTGGAAACGGATCTCATGTCGTCCCCTCTGTCGGCCGCCGTGGCGCGGCCTCGTGCACGAAGTTGACCGGTTCTGCAACGCATGCCCGCACCGCGACGGATCTCGACGGTGATGGAGCCTCGGGTGGGCCCGGGGGCGGAGGATCGGAGCATCAAATTTCGGGCAGATTTCGTGACCGAATTGATCGAGGCGTGATGTTACTCGCGGGAAACAGGGCGACACAATCCGTCCGCCTAAGATTCTTTGTGCCGCACTCTTTTTGATCCGGAAATGAGCATCGGAGCGTCGTGCCCTTATCAAGGAATGCGTACCCGGAGGCGTGGAATTACGCGGCGAGGGCCGGAACCCCCGCGCGTCGTGCGCACCCGGCGCGCTCGGGGCGGGGGCCGGGGAAGCCCCGCCTCCGTTCACTCACGAACAGCCCGAGATTCAGCCATCCGGCCGGAAATACTCGCCCGGGAGGGGCTGTTCACCCGCGTTCGCCGTGGTGAGCCGCCTGTGCGCACGGCCACCGGGGACGCCGGCCGACCGCGCTCACACCGGGCCGGGAACAACTCGGCCGCCGGGGAACGGCTTTGTTGTCATCACCGGAGCAGGCGGCCGAAATTCATTGTCCGAAAGCGCGCAGTACCGCCCGACCTGCACGGAAGTCGCACAGTGCGGCCAGGATGTGTGCCCCTTGCACTTCGATCTTGTCCAAGTGGTGTGCAGTGCCTGTTCCTTGGTCTATCTTCGTCGCGAACTTGGTACGCACCTGTCGGTTCGTGGGAGCGCTTTCCCCCCACCGCCTCACCCCCACCGGGCGCCGAGAGCAAGGGGACATGTCATGGCACATCTCATACAGCCGCTGGACACCGAGGACCCGCTGGGGCCGCTTCCCCAGGAATTCGCGGCGATCATGCGGCCCGAACTGCCCAGCCTCATCAAGGAAATCGGCGTCGAGGTCACCCGGGCGTATCCGGAATACGCCCGGCTGCTCGACGGGCCGAACGGGCAGGCCATCCGGGTGGGCGTGGAACAGAGCCTCGCCTCCTTCGTCGATCTGGTGGCCGAGCCCTCCTCCTCCACCACGCTCCGGGACGACATGTGCCGGCGCTTCGGACGGTTCGAGGCGTACGAGGGCCGGAGCATGGACACCCTCCAGGGGGCCTACCGGCTGGGCGCGCGGGTGGCGTTGCGGCGGGCGAAGAAGGTCGGGCAGAGCTATCACCTCTCCCCCACGCTGATGCTGAGTTTCGCCGACGCGCTCTTCGCCTACGTCGACGAACTGGAATCGCTTTCCCGCGAAGGCTTCCTGGAGGTGCAGTCCCAGTCCGGCGAGCACAGCGAGGCGCTGCGCCGCCGCCTGCTCCACCTGATCCTCGCCGGACGCCCGGCCCCGGGCAGCGCCATCGCCGATCTGTGCGAGCAGGTCGGCTGGCCGCTGCCGGAGGAGGTCACGCTGATCGCCGTCCGCGCCCCGGCGGAGCTGGACCGGCTCAGCGCGGACCGTGACCTGCTCGTCGACCTCAGCGCCCCGCAGCCGCACCTGCTCGTCCCGGGGGCGCTGGACGACGCGCGAAGATCCATGCTGGAACAGGCTCTGCCGGCCGGCCGCGCGGCGATCGGCCTGACCGTGCCAACCGCCCTGGCCTGCGAGTCGATCCGCTGGGCCCGCCGGGTCCTGGAGCTCGTCGACTCCGGCGTGATCGACGACGCCCCGCTGATCCGCTGCGAGGACCACCTCATCACCCTGTGGCTGCTGTCCGACCCCGCGCTGCTGGACCAGCTCGCCCAGCGGGAGCTGGCCGCCGTCGCGGGGATCAGCGCCACCCGGCGTGACCGGCTGGTCGAGACGCTGCGGATCTGGCTCGACACCCGGGGCACGGCGGCGCAGATGGGCGCGCTGCTGGATGTCCATCCGCAGACCGTGCGCTACCGCATGCGGAGCCTGGAGACCATCTTCGGTGACCAACTCGTCGATCCCGAAAGCCGTTTCGCCACCGAGGCGGTGTTACGGGCGCTGCGCCTGCGGTCCCGCGCGACCGGCACATCCCCCTGATCCGGATCACGTTCGGCGCGGCAGGTCAACTTACCGGCGCGTAAGGCGAAATAGACGGTCAGTCCCAAACGGTTGCGACACGGAGACGTATCCGACGAGAAACCCGGAACCGCGTCCCGTACACAGGAAGGAACCTGCCGCCCATCAGGCGACAGGCCCCGAGCACCGCCTCCTGGCCAACCATCCGAGAGGGAACACCCCATGACCGCCTCGCACCTCCTCGTCCCCGTGCCGATCCCGGACCGGGTCGCCGCGCTGATCGGTTCGTGCATTCCGCCGCACATCCTCCAGGCGGAGTTCGACGCCGACTGCGCGGCCCGCGAGGTCCGCAGGTTCCGCGGCCCCCGGCTCGGCGTCGAGGACCAGGCCGACCGGGAGCAGGCGCTGTCCGACCTGGCCCGCGCCAACAAGGTGCTGGCCGCACACCATCCGCGACTGGCGGTGCTGCCCGGCTCGCCCTTCTGAGCCCACCGCCCCATCGAGCACCCCGGCGGCGGACCGGTCTTGCGACCCGCCGCCACTCCCCTTACCTTACTCCAAAGTAAGTTTACTCCGGAGTAAGGAATTGGCGTGGACGGAACCAGCAGCGGCAACCTCACCGACGGCCTGGCCGAGCTCGACTTCGCGGCGGTCGGGCCCGAGGAGTTCGCACGGATCGTCAAGGGACTGTCCGCCAAGCAGCTCGCCGAGGTCATGCGGGGCGAGCTGCGCACCCGGATACTCGGCGAGGTCTTCGGCCGGATGCGGCAGCAGTTCCGGCCCGAGGCGGCCGGCGGCCTCACCGCGCTGATCCGCTGGAAGATCACCGGCGAGGACGACGTGGTCTACGAGACGGCGATAGCCGACGGCGTCTGCCGGGTCACCTCCGGCCGCTCCGATGCCGAACCCCGCACCACCCTGGTGATGGGCGACGCCGAGTTCCTCAAGCTGGTCTCCGGCAACGGCAATCCGGTCACGATGTTCATGACGCGCAAGCTGAAGGTCGCCGGTGACGTCGGCCTCGCCTCCGGCCTGACCCGCTACTTCGACATCCCGAAGGCGTGAGGGCATGAGCTTCTTCTCCCTCGCCCTGACCGAGGAGCAGCAGGACCTCCGTAACTGGGTGCACGGCTTCGCCGCCCAGGTGGTCCGGCCGGCCGCCGCCGAGTGGGACGCCCGCGAGGAAACCCCCTGGCCGGTGATCCAGGAGGCCGCGCGGATCGGTCTGTACGGTTTCGAGTCGCTCGCCGATCTGTACGGGGACCCGACCGGGCTGTCCCTCCAGATCGCCAACGAGGAGCTGTTCTGGGGTGACGCGGGCATCGGCATGGCCCTGTTCGGCACCTCGCTCGCGGTCGCCGGCATCTTCGCCTCCGGCACCCCGGACCAGCTCGCCGAGTGGGTGCCGCAGTGCTACGGCGACGAGGACGATCCGAAGGTCGCCGCCTTCTGCGTCTCCGAACCGGGCGCCGGTTCCGACGTCTCCGCGATGACGACACGGGCCCGCTACGACGAGGCGGCCGACCAGTGGGTGATCTCCGGTCAGAAGGCGTGGATCACCAACGGCGGCATCGCCGAGGTCCATGTCGTCGTCGCCTCGGTCGACCCGTCGCTCGGCTCCCGCGGCCAGGCCGCGTTCATCGTGCCGCCCGGCACCAAGGGCCTGACGGCGGGCCGCACGGTCAAGAAGCTCGGCCTGCGCGCCTCGCACACGGCGGACCTCTTCCTCGACGAGGTCACCGTGCCGGGCCACTGCCTGCTCGGCGGCAAGGAGAAGCTGGACGCCCGCCTCGCCAGGGCCCGCGAGGGCACCACCGCCAAGGGCCAGGCGGCCATGGCGACGTTCGAGGTCAGCCGCCCGACCGTCGCCGCGCAGGCACTCGGCATCGCGCGCGCCGCCTATGAGTACGCCCTGGAATACGCCGGTGAACGCGAGGCGTTCGGCAGGCCGATCATCGAGAACCAGTCGATCGCCTTCGCCCTGGCCGATATCCGCACCGAGATCGAAGCCGTACGCCTGCTGATCTGGCAGGCCGCCTGGATGGCCCGCAACGACCGCACGTTCGACGCGGGCCAGGGCTCCATGTCGAAGCTGCGGGCCGGTGAACTCGCGGTCGCGGCGACGGAGAAGGCGGTCCAGATCCTCGGCGGCGCGGGCTACAGCCGGGAGCATCCGGTGGAGCGGATGTACCGCGACGCGAAGATTTACACGATCTTCGAGGGGACGAGCGAGATCCAGCGGCTGGTGATCGCACGGGCGATCTCGGGGCGGCACATCCGCTGAGGCCGGGTCCGGTCCCGCGGCGACCGCCGCACCGTCCGCGCAACAGCAACTCACCACCCCTCCCCCGCTGTTTCATCACAACTCCATCACCAACGGAACAAGTCGCTCCCCAGGGTCCGGTCGCATCGCTACCGTCGGGCTTCCGCACAGCACCCTGGGGGGATCATGGACTGGAACAGCCCGCAGCACCCGTCGCGTCGGCCCGGCTGGGGCCAGGGCGACGGCTTCACGCCGCAGCCGCCTCCGACGGGTGGACCGCGGTGGGCGCGCAAGCGTGTCGTACTCCCGGCGGCCGGCGCGTTGTTCGTGCTCGGTGTCGGGATCGGCGCCACCGGTGAACAGCCGCGAGAAGTGCGGACCGTCGCGGCGAAGACGAAGCCCGGGCCGACCGTCACGGTCACGGAGACCGCGACGGTCACGGTGACCGCGACTCCGGAACCGGCCCCGACCGTCACGAAGGTCAAGAAGGTGCGGGTCACGGTCACCGCCGCTCCCCCGGAGCCGGAGCCCGCGAAGAAGCCCGTCGCCCAGGACGACGCCTCCGGCAGCGGTGGGGGCTCGGGCAGCACGTCGGCGTACTACAAGAACTGCGATGCGGTGCGTGCCGCCGGTGTCGCACCCATCCGGTCCGGCCAGCCCGGGTACGGGCGGCATCTGGACCGTGACGGCGACGGAGTGGGCTGCGAATAGGGGGAGCAGGACGTCGGCATATGTGATTCTCGTCGCCCTGACTCGTGCGACGGCACCGGAACCGAAGCCCGGACTTCGGCCTCCGGTGCCGGCGGCAGGGGCCGTCACCGAGCGCGTCGGGAAGCGCACGCGACCGCGTCGACGGCCCGTCACACGCCGTCGACGTGCGGCAACAGCGTTCCGGGCGCCCGGTCATGGCGATGCGTGACGACGGTGTGGAGACGTCGGCGGTGCGCGAGGGCGGTGCGCCGACGCGGGCGTCGGGCCGGGGCGAGCGGTGCGCGTGGCGGGTTCCACACGCTTGTTCGGCGACCGGACCGGCTCCGTGCCACTAGCCTCTTCACATGACCTCCACTTCGACCGAGCCGACGTCTGCCCGCCCGATGGTTGAACTGAACGCGGAGATCCGCGCGCTGGTCGCCGACGGCGGTGTGGTGTCGCCGGAGGGCCGCCGGGAGTACGAGCGGCTTCTCGTCGAGTGGGTGGCGGCCGTGCGGGGCGGATCCACCGAAGCCGTCTGACGTACGGGTACGGAGGCGAGCGCGCCCGGAGCGGGACAAGCTCCGGGGGACCACCCCCCTCCGCGTGGCCCGGCCGGGGTGTCGGCGATAGTGAGCGTCCGTCCGCGTCCTCACCCCGGGAGAACCCCATGACCGCCGCGTCACCCGCCGGCGCCCGCCGCCCGTCCCTGCTGCTCGTCACCGATCTGGCGTACGAGGCGCGCGGCCGCCGCTACTGCGACGAGGACATCCACCTCGCCTCCCGGCTGCGCGAGACGTTCGACGTGGCGCTGTGCCATCCGCGGGACGCGGCCGCGCTGCTGGACCGCTTCGATCTCGCCCTCGTACGCAACAGCGGGCCCGTGCTGCACTACCGGGAGGCGTACGACGCGTTCCGCGCGCGGGCCCGGGAGCTGGGGACGCCGGTCTACAACCCGCTCGGCGGGCGCGGCGACATGGCGGGCAAGGAGTATCTCGTCGAGATGAGCCGGGCCGGTCTCCCGGTCATCCCCACCGTGGACCGGGCGGCGGACCTGCCGGGGCTGCCCGACGTCCCCCGGTACGTGGTCAAGCCGAAGCTGGGGGCGGACTCGGTCGGGCTGCGGTTCGTCACGGCGGCGGAGGCCCGGGCCGGGCTGGAGCGGGCGGCCGAGGGCTCCCTCCTCGTACAGCCGCTGATCGACTTCCGCCACGAGGTGTCCTTCTACTTCGTCGACCACGACTTCCAGTACGCGCTGTACGCCCCGGACCCGGAGCGCCGCTGGGTGCTGGAGCCGTACGCGGCGAGCGCGGCGGACCTGGAGTTCGCCCGGCGCTTCATCGCCTGGAACTCCCTCTCGCACGGCGTCCAGCGCGTCGACGCCTGCCGTACGGCCGAGGGCGGTCTGCTGCTCGTGGAGCTGGAGGACCTCAATCCGTATCTCTCGCTCGACCGGGTCGGCGAGGAGGCCCGGGAGGCGTTCGTCGCGCGGCTGACGAGGTCGCTGGCCTCGCTGCTCCGCTGACCCCCGTCCGGCCCGCCCCCGCATGCGGGGGCG
>MUNB01000299.1 GCA_002154345.1 Streptomyces griseus | reverse complement strand
GTGCAGCAGGGCGACGGGGGCGGGGAGCCGGCCGAGGATCTCGCGGGCGGAGAGGTCGTGGAGGGCGGGCCCGGGCAGGGCCTCGGTCGGGGCGGGTCCGGAAGGCGCCGGGGAGGCGTCGTCCGGCGGGGCGGGCGAGCCCTCCGGCCGGGCGTACTCGGCTCGGGCCGCCGGCACGGCGCTGCGGTCGTCCCGCGCGGCGGCTCGGCGCTGCGTTCCGGGAAGGCGGGCGCTCCAACGCGTGAAGTTCACGGTATTTCTGGCCTCGTGTGTCGGTCTGGTCCGCTCGGGCGGGCTGCTTCTTCTGCCGTTTCTTCGGGCATGTTCGGGGCTCCGGGGGCCGTACCCCCGGGAAGGCGCAGCCGGGCCTCGTCGTGCTGGTGGTGCGTCGCCGCAGGTCACTGTCGGTCACTGCCCGTCGGGTCACTCTGTGCAGGCGTGGGCCCACCTATGGTCACACGTCCAGTGTGACCGACCGTACTGACAGTCGCCGCCCTGGCCGCCCGTCAGCTGTCCGCCGGATGTCCGTCAGCTGTCCGTCCGGCGGTCGTCCGGCGGTTCTTCCGGGCCCTTCGGGCGGCCCGGTCCGGGGATCCCCGGGGTGCCGGAGCCGCCGCCCGCCGCGAGTTCGAACTCGGCGCGGGGGTGTTCCAGCGAACCGAGCGAGACGATCTCGCGTTTGAAGAGTCCGGACAGGGTCCATTCGGCAAGGACGCGCGCCTTCCGGTTGAACGTCGGCACCCGGCTGAGGTGGTACGTACGGTGCATCAGCCAGGCGGGGTAGCCCTTGAGCTTGCGACCGTAGACGTGGGCGACGCCTTTGTGCAGCCCCAGGGAGGCGACCGATCCGGCGTACGCGTGCCGGTACTCCTTGATCGGGCGGCCGTCGATCGAGGCCAGGACGTTGTCGGCGAGCACCTTCGCCTGGCGCACCGCGTGCTGGGCGTTGGGGGCGGTCTCGCGGCCCGGTTCGGAAGCGGTCAGATCGGGTACGGCGGCGGCGTCGCCGGCGGCCCAGGCGTGCGGGACGCCCTCGACGCCGAGGCCGGCGGTACAGCGGAGCCGCCCGCGTTCGGTGAGGGGCAGGTCGGTGGCGGCCAGCAGCGGGGCCGGTTTGACGCCCGCGGTCCAGACGAGGGTGCGGGTGGGGAAGCGGGAGCCGTCGCTGAGGACGGCGACGCGGTCCTCGCAGGTGTCGAGGCGGGTGTCGAGGCGTACGTCGATGTTCCGGCCGCGCAGCTCGCCGATGGCGTATGTGCCCATGGCCTCGCCGACCTCGGGGAGGATGCGCCCGGAGGCCTCGACCAGGATCCATTTCAGGTCGGCCGGCTTGATGTTGTGGTAGTACCGCGCCGTGTAGCGGGCCATGTCCTCCAGTTCGGCCAGCGCCTCCACGCCCGCGTAGCCGCCGCCGACGAAGACGAAGGTCAGCGCGGCGTCGCGGATCGCGGGATCGCGGGTGGCGGAGGCGATGTCCATCTGTTCGATGACGTGGTTGCGCAGCCCGATGGCCTCCTCGACGGTCTTGAAACCGATGCCGAACTCGGCGAGGCCGGGGACGGGCAGGGTGCGCGACACGGATCCGGGGGCGATGACGATCTCGTCGTACCCGATCTCCAGGGCTCCGGTGCCGTCCTCGCCGGTGGCGAGGGTGGTGACGGTCGCGGTCCGTTTGCTGTGGTCGACGCGCTGCGCCTCGCCGATGACGATGGTGCAGTCCTTCAGGACGCGGCGCAGCGGCACGACGACATGGCGGGGCGAGATCGAGCCGGCGGCCGCTTCGGGGAGGAAGGGCTGGTACGTCATGTACGGCTCGGGCGTGACGACCACGATCTCGGCGTCGCCGCTCCTCAGTCTCTGCTTCAACTTCCGTTGGAGACGCAGCGCTGTGTACATCCCGACGTAGCCGCCGCCGACGACGAGAATGCGCACACCTGGCCGGGTGCCGGGGGTCGTCCCCCGGGAATCTGGAGCCATCACCACCCCATGACGCAACGGAGTCAGTGGTTTGTCCACAGGCCCGGCAAATTGTGTGACTGGCGGATGCTCAACGGCACTCGGGGCCCGCGGGTGGCGGAAAACGACAGCGGTGCAGGTCAGGCGCTACGCACGAGGGAGGCAGAAGGGCGAAGTTCCGGCGCCGATCGGATCTTGGTCCGATCGAGGGGCGCCCCATGCGGAACTACCCCCTTCTGAATTGACGCGGGCTCAACTATGTTCGTAACCCGTCGGGGTGTCGGGTGCGGATTTCGTTGTGCTCCGCTCCCCGTCTGAAACGGCGGGAAGTCTCCGGGGGGAGACGTCATAACCGGGGGAAGTTATGCATATTCAGGATACGCATGGCCAGGCTGCGCTCTCGCGCGCGTCCGAGGACCACGGACGCCTCGGCTCCGTGGGTGCGCTCGGCGTCATGAGCTCGGCGGACGCCGTTCGCTCGGCGGCCGCGGTGAGTGCCGCGGCGCTGAGTTCGGCCGGTGCCGGACAGGCCCCGAACGGGGCGACGGCGGGAGCCGCGGGCGCGCCGCGCTCGGCTCCGCTGCGCGTGGACGCGCAGCGCAATCTGGAGCACGTGCTGCGCGCGGCGCGTGAGGTGTTCGGAGAGCTGGGTTACGGCGCTCCGATGGAGGATGTGGCACGTCGCGCCCGCGTCGGCGTGGGCACCGTCTACCGACGGTTCCCGAGCAAGGACGTGCTGGTACGACGGATAGCCGAGGAGGAGACCTCCCGGCTGACCGAGCAGGCGCGTACGGCGCTGGGGCAGGAGGAGAAGCCCTGGTCGGCGCTCTCCCGCTTCCTGCGTACGTCCGTGGCGTCGGGTGCGGGCAGGCTGCTGCCGCCGCAGGTGCTGCGGGTCGGGGTCGACGGGGAGGAGCCGGGCGCACCGGCGGCTTCCGGGGCGGCTTCGGCGTCGGGCGCGGTGGACGAGACGCGGGTTCCGCAGCAGCGGCAGGGAGTGGGCCAGGACGACTTCCGCGTCGTCGGCCCGCGGTCCGGGAGCGGCGACGAGCTCGACGGCCTCGGTGAGGACTCGGGCGCGGTCGAGCTGCTGGAGGTCGTGGGGCAGCTGGTGGACCGGGCACGGGACTCCGGTGAGCTGCGTCGGGATGTGACGGTGGCCGATGTGCTGCTGGTCATCGCGACGGCGGCTCCTTCGCTGCCGGACGCCGCTCAGCAGGCCGCGGCTTCGGCCCGGTTGCTGGACATCCTGCTGGAGGGGCTGCGGTCGCGGCCTGCGTGACGCAGCCGTCCGTCCGTCCATCTGTCCGCGTCCGTCCGTGTCCGCCCGGTCCGTCCGGCTGTCGACAGGGGCGGGCGCGGACGGGCGGGGATCGGGTGCCGGGAGACGAATCGACGGGGTCTCATTCCCCGAAAGAAGGTTCTCCAGTACTCGTATTCGGGAAAACGCCCCGGATGAGTGGTTGGCAGGACTGAGATGCCAACGCGATTGAGCCATGTGGCAGTCTTGGCCGGTATTCGGGTCCGAGGGTGTATACGGGGGCTTCCGCGATGAGCGGTAACGAGCAGCAGGAAGAGCCGCTCGGCGAGATCGCTGCGGCCGACAGGGACACGAAGGCGGACGGGCTGTCCGCCGGGCAGGTGCCGAACCAGGCTGTACGCGGCTCGTCGGACGGTGAGGCCGAGGGCGGCACCGTCCTGCCCGGCCCGTGGCCCGCCCGCGCCGAGGAGGACGCCTCCGGCGGTGCCGGCGCGCCGGCGGTTCCGCAGCAGCGCGCGGGCCGCAGCGGGGCCCCCGAGGCCGGTCTCTCCGACGCCCGGCTGATCGAGGACATGCGGGCGGGCGACGACCAGGCCTACGAGGAGCTGTTCCGGCGGCACTCGGGCGCCGTGCTCCGTTACGCCCGCAGCTGCTGCCGGGACGCGCACACCGCCGACGACCTGACGGCCGAGGTGTTCGCGCGCACGCTCCAGGCCGTACGGGGCGGCAAGGGGCCGACGGAAGCGGTCCGGGCCTATCTGATGACCGCCGTCCGCCATGTCGCCGCCGCCTGGACCAAGAGCGCCAAGCGGGAGCATCTGGTCGACGACTTCGCGGTGTTCGCCGCCCAGGCCTCCCGCTCCTCGGAGGTCTCCGACGACGACACCCTCGAACTCGGCGCCGACGTCCTGGCGATGCACGAGGCCGAGCAGACGATGGCGATGCAGGCGTTCCGGAGCCTCCCGGAGCGCTGGCAGGCGGTCCTGTGGCACACCACGGTGGAGGAGGAGTCGCCGAGCGAGATCGCCCCGCTGTTCGGCCTCACCGCCAACGCCACCGCCGTCCTGGCCAGCCGCGCCCGCGAAGGACTCAAGCAGGCGTATCTCCAGGCCCATGTCAGCCAGGCGCTGACCACCGGCGGGGACTGCGCGCAGTACGCCGACCGGCTCGGCGCCCACGCCCGGGGCGGGCTGCGGACCCGGGCCGAACGCGGGCTGCGCAAGCACCTCGACGAGTGCGCCAAGTGCCGGGTGGCCGCGGGCGAGCTGGACCATGTGAACGCCGGGATCCCGGCGCTGCTGCCCGTCGCGGTCATCGGCTGGTTCGCCGCCGGGTATTCGCTCAAGGCCGCGGGCATCGTGGCCGGCGGTGCGGCCGGGGCCGCCGGAGCGGGAGCCGCCGCGGCGGCCACCGGCTCCGGTTCCACCGGTGGCGCCGCCGGAGGCGCCGCGGCCTCCGAGGGGCTCGGTGCGCCCGCCAAGGCCGGGATCGCCGCCGCCGTGGCGGTGGCCGCCGCGGCCGGTCTGGTGTGGGCGCTCGTCGGCGACGACCAGCCGAAGCCGGAGCCCAAGCCGGTCGCGAAGCCACCGGCCGTGGCGCCCGCGGTGCCGACGCCGGAGCCTCCGCCGTCCCCCGAGCCGGCGCCGAAGCCTCCGGCCGCCCCCGCAC
>MUNB01000298.1:283-585 GCA_002154345.1 Streptomyces griseus | reverse complement strand
CCGCACAGCCCGATGTCCTCGTACCACTCCAACTCCAGCGCGGTGGACAGGTCGTAGACCTCGGCCAGCGAAAGGTCCTCCGGCCCGATACCCGCCTCCTCGTACGCGGTCCGCGCGATCGAGGCCCGGAAGCTCTCGGGCGACGGGTCCACGGCCACCGCCGAGTCCGTGCCGATGTCCGGCAGATCCAGGACGGTCCGCGGGAAGGTGGGCGTCACGGTGGAGACGGCCCGGATCCGCACCGGATCACGCACCCCGCGACGCCGTGCGAACTCCAGGCTGCTCAGCACCAGGGCGGCGGC
>MUNB01000298.1:0-262 GCA_002154345.1 Streptomyces griseus | reverse complement strand
CCCGCCGCCGCGTTCTTCACCTTGACCAGCGCGAAGTCCTCCGGTGTGTCCCCGTACAGCGCCATGCGACGGCGCGCGTAGAGCCCGAAGTACGCCGGGTTCGTCGCCCCGAGCACCCGGAAGCGCAGCCAGTCCGGATCGTCCGGACGCTCCCCGCCCGCCGGGGCGAAGAACCCCTTGGGCGCCGCGTCGGCCCCCACCACCAGGACCACGTCCGCCAGCCCCGCCAGGATCTGCGCCCGCGCCGTGTCGATGGCTTGCG
>MUNB01000297.1 GCA_002154345.1 Streptomyces griseus | reverse complement strand
GCACCCGGTCCAGGCCCCGGGCCGTGAGGATGCCGCGCTCCAGGTCCCGCTCCGCCGCCGCCAGCGCTCCCGGGGCCGCGAGCAGCCGGGTCCGCAGCTCATGGCCGGGCACCTCGCTGTTCGTGGTCCACGGGGTGCCGGCCAGCCGCTCGGCCGCCCGCGCCCTGGCGTCCCGTACCCGAGCGGCGACGACGGCCGTCGACTCGCCCCGGCCGCCCTGCCCCAGCAGGTCCGCGCGGTCGACCGGCTCCACCTCGACCCGCAGGTCCACCCGGTCGAGCAGCGGCCCGGACAGGCGCGCCTGGTAGCGGCGGACCACCGAGGGCGGGCATTCGCAGCCCGCGCCGGTGAGCGTGTGCCGGCCGCACGGACACGGGTTGGCGGCCAGCACCATCAGGAACCGGGCGGGCAGCCGCACCACGCCCGCCGCCCGCGCGACCACCACATGACCGGACTCCAGGGGCTGGCGCAGCGCGTCCAGGGCCTTGCCCGAGAATTCCGGGGCCTCGTCGAGGAAGAGGACCCCGCGATGGGCCAGGGACACCGCCCCGGGCCTCGGGATGCCATTGCCGCCGCCGACCAGGGACTGCATGGTCGCCGAGTGGTGCGGGGCGCAGTAGGGCGCTCTGGAGACGAGCGGTTCACCCGGGGGGAGGATGCCCGCCACGGAGTGGACCGCCGTCACTTCGAGGGATTCCTGCCGGGTCAGCGGCGGCAGGACCGCCGACAACCGCTCGGCCAGCATGGTCTTGCCCGCGCCCGGCGGGCCCGAGAAGAGCAGATGGTGTCCACCGGCCGCGGCCACCTCCAGGGCCCGGCGCGGGCGCGGCTGCCCCGCGACGTCCGCCAGGTCCGGCCGGTGACCGTCACCGCGCGCGGCGGCCGGGGCAAGCCCCGCGCCGAGGCCCGTACCGGGAATCATGAGCCCGGCCAGCATGGCGTCGGGGCGCCCCTGGTCGTCCGCGGGTTCCTCGGGCACCGGTTCGTCGCACAGAACCGCGATGAGCTGGCGCAGGCTCCGGACCCCGAGGACCGAGATCCCCGGCACCAGCGCCGCCTCCCCGGCCGACTGCTCGGGAACGACGACCTGCTCGTACCCCGCTTCGGCCGCCGCCAGGACGGCGGGCAGCACGCCCCGGACCGGACGGACCCGGCCGTCCAGACCCAGTTCGCCGATCATCACCACTTCGGCGATCGCCGCGGGGTCGATCCGCTCCGCCGCGCCGAGGACCGCGCTCGCGACGGCGAGATCGAAGCCCGAGCCGCTCTTCGGCACGGAGGCCGGCGAGAGCCCGACCGTGAGCTTCTTCTGCGGCCACTCGGCCCCGGAGTTGACCACCGCGGCCCGCACCCGGTCCCGGCTCTCCACCAGGCTCTTGTCCGGCAGCCCGACCAGGGTGAAGGCCGCCACCCCCGGCTCCAGGTCCGCCTGGACCTCCACCACCACACCCTCGACGCCGACCAGCGCCACGGAACACGCTCGTGCGAAGCCCATCAGGACACCCCCCGGGCGTGCTCCGTGACCGGGGCCCCGCGCCGGGGCACGATCACCCCGACCAGGTCGATGCGGACGCCGCCGGGCGGTGGCCCGCCGTGCCGGTCGAGCCAGATCTCGGCGAGCCGCCGCAGCCGGTCCGCCTTGACCGGGCCGACCGCCGCCATGGGGTGTTCGAAAGCGTCTGACCTGCGGGTCTTCACCTCGCAGAAGACCAGGACGTCACCGTCCCTGGCCACGATGTCGATCTCTCCGGCGCGGCAGCGCCAGTTGCGCTCGACCACCGCCATTCCGGCTTCGGCCAGCAGCCCTGCCGCCAGATCCTCGCCGTACCGCCCGAGTGCCCCCCGTGCGTTCATATCGGCACCACCTCCGGCACCGACTGTGACCCGGCCCGCCCGAAGTTGTGGATCTTGGTGGACAACTCCGTGGATGTGGAAAACCCGGCCACCCACATGGGTGACCGGGTCGCTCACCGCGACGCGCGTACCGGCGGCCCGGCGGCGCGGGCCGCGGGGTCAGCCTCCCGGAAGTTCCAGATCGCTCTTGTTGAGCTCTTCGATGTTGACGTCCTTGAAGGTCAGCACGCGGACCTGCTTGACGAATCTCGCGGGCCGGTACATGTCCCAGACCCAGGCGTCCGCCATGGACACCTCGAAGAAAACCTCACCCTGGACGGAGTGCACCTGCATCTCGTAGTCGTTGGTGAGGTAGAAGCGCCGTTCGGTCTCGATCACATATTTGAACAGACCGACGACATCGCGGTACTCCCGGTAGAGCTTCAGCTCCATCTCGGTCTCGTACTTCTCGAGGTCCTCGGCGCTCATGGCATGTTTCCCCTTCAGCCGTGCGTGCCCCCATTGTGCGTCAGCCTCCGGCACCCCTGGACGATTAGACGATTTCGGGGGCCAGAACCAACGGATCACGCGGGGGACCCTCGTCGAGAAGCGTGCGCAGCAGCTCGGCGAGTCTGGTCGGGTACACCGTCTCACGCGTCGCGAGCAGTTCGGCGGAAGTCCACCACCTCAGACCGGCGACGCTGCGCAGTTCCAGGTCGGTGAGGCCCTGCGGGGCGGTGGCGGTCTGTGTCGTACGGGCCAGGAAGTACCACTCGTCCTGGTCCCAGCGCCGCCCGTCGAACGGGAAGGAACAGATCCGGGTCCAGAGCAGCGGGCCCAGCGCGATGTCCGTGATGCCGGTCTCCTCGGCGAGCTCGCGGCGGGCCGCCTGCTCCCGGGTCTCCTCGCCCTCCAGACCGCCTCCCGGGGTGAACCACCAGGTGTCGGCCGGGTCGTCCGGCTCATGGCCGTGCAGCAGCAGTACGCGGTCGTCGGGGTCCAGCAGGACCACCCTGGCGACCCTGCGGGGCTCCGAGGTCACCGGGCCCCTCCGGCGGCCGTCCTGCGGCGGGCCAGACGCGCCGCCACGGGCCCGTACACCGCGCCGCCGAGGATCAGGACCACGCCCACCAGGATCGCGCCCAGCTGGAGCGGCAGCGGCCCCGCGGCGGACACCCCGCCGGGCAGCGCGGCGAAGGAGGAGGGTCGGGCGATCATGCCGTTCATCGGCCAGGCCACCGCGTCCACCCGGGCCTGTACGGCGCTCAGCGGTACGGAGCCCTGGCCGGCGTCCTGGAGGTGGACCCGGGAGTCCAGGGAGGTGGCCCGTTCGTCGCCGAGCAGGAAGATCTGGCCCTTGGGCACGGTGGCGGAGAAGTCCTGGGGCGAGGCGGGGGCCGCCGAGCCCGCGGCGGCCTGTCCGCGGTCGAGATACGGCTCGTCGACGGGGGTTCCGTTGACGGTGAGCCGCCCGTCCTCGTCGCAGCAGGCCACCTTGTCGCCGCCGACCCCGACGACGCGCTTCACCATCGCCGTGGCGCCCCAGACCTCATCGGTGAAGACCACCACGTCACCGCGCCGGACGTCGGCGCCGTCTATCCGCTCGGCGAGCACCCGGTCGCCGGGTTTCACCGTCGGCGCCATGGAGTCGGTCGGAATGGTGTACGGCTGGTAGACCACCGCCGCCCAGACGAAACCACCGAGGAAGAGCACACAGCCGACGGCCACGGCCAAGCCCGACATCATGGCGCCGAGCCGGCCGCGGCCGTCGTCCTTGCGTCCTGTACCGCTCATCCCAGCGCTCCCCCGTCGGAGATCGACAATCGCTGATCCGAGCGGCACCCTACCCGGCGGTACGCCCGGCGGTCAGCCTCCGGCGGCGCCACAACACGAGGGGCACCGCTCCGGCTACGCCCAGTGCCGCCGGGGCCATCGCCGCGGCCGCGTTCAGACCGGGCTGGTCGAAGGTGTCCGGGACCGGGAGGGTCGCCCAGCGGCCCAGCGGCCAGGCGACGACGACGGCGCGGCCGACGACCTCGTCCGTGGAGACCGTGCCCTCTCCGGGGAGCTCCTGGTGGTAGCGCGAGTCCAGGGAGTTCTGCCGGTGGTCGCCCATGACGAAGATCCGGCCGTCCGGCACCTTGATCGGGCCGAAGGGCTTGTCGTTGCACGGGGTGTTCGCCGGGAAGATGAACGACTTCTCGTCCAGGCTCTTCCCGTTGACCGTGACCGGCCCGTTCTCCTTGCACTCCACGGTGTCGCCGCCGACCGCGATGACCCGCTTGATCAGGTCCTTCTCCTCGGAGGACGGCATCAGGCCGATGAAGCTCAGGAACTTCTGCACCGCGTTGGGCTCCGGGGTAGCGGTGTCCTCCAGCCAGCCGCCCGGATCGTGGAAGACCACGACCTCGCCGCGCTCCGGCTCGGAGCCGAACCACGGGGTCAGCTTGTCGACCAGCACCCGGTCGCCCCGCTGCAGCGTGTTCTGCATGGAGTCCGAGGGGATCGAGAAAGCCTGGACCAGGAAGGTCTTGATCAGCAGCGCCAGGACCAGGGCGATGCCGACGAGCAGCGGCAGCTCCACCCAGAAGGAACGCTGCTTCTTGGGACGACTGCCACCACCGCCCGGGTTGTCACCGCCGTCGTCAGGGGGGCCGTCACCGCCCTCCGGCGGGACCGCCGCCCCGCCCGCGGGAGACTCGTCGCGCTCCGGCCGGTCCTCGGGTTCGTCGTGTCCGGATCGTGCGCCGACCGCCAAATCCCCCACATCCACTCCTCAGTACGTGCCACTGCCCGCGCCCCATCGGACGCAGGCCCACCACTCCCATAACGAGCGGGAGTTCCGCAGGGGTCGGGAGCCGGACCATTCCATCGCGATCCGGAGGTGCCACACTATTCGACGGGGCCGGAGCCGCTGCCTCCGATCCGCGCCCGTCCGGGACCGCGGTGAAGGTGTCGCGCTCTTCCAGGGTGCTCCAGTGGCCGAACGGCCAGGCGATCACGACGGCCCGCCCCACCACCTCCTTCTCGGAGACCGTGCCCCGGTCGGGTTCGTCGAGGTGGAAGCGGGAGTCGGCGGAGTCGGACCGGTGGTCGCCCATCACGAACAGCCTGCCCTCGGGGACCTTCACCTCGAACGAGATGGTCGAGGGCCGGTCGTCTGGGTGGAGGTACGTCTCGGCCAGCGGTACGCCGTTGACGGTGATCCGGCCGTCCTCGCCGCAGCACTTCACGGTGTCGCCGCCGACCGCGATGACCCGCTTGATCAGGTCCTGCTCGTCGTCGGACGGCAGCAGCCCGATGAAGGTCAGCAGTTCGGTGGCCTGCTTGACGCCGATCGGCGGGTCCTTCTTCTCTCCGGGGTTCTCCTGCTGGAGCCAGCCGCCGGGGTCCTTGAACACCACGACATCGCCGCGCTCGGGCTTCGATCCGAACCACGGGGTCAGCTTGTCCACGAGCACCCGGTCGCCGATCCGGATGGTCTGCTCCATCGACCCGGAGGGGATGACGAACGCCTGGACCAGGAAGGTCTTCAGGACCAGCGCGATCAGCAGCGCCACGACGACGAGGACGGGTATCTCCCGCATCGCGGACCTGCGGCGCTTGCGCCGGACCTTCTTGGCGAGCTTGCGGCGCTCCGCCCGGGTGGGCAGTGAGCGCGGCCCGGTGGGCCTGGTCCCGGTCGGCAGGGACGCGTCGGGGTCGGGTGCGCCGCGCGGACGTCCGCGGTTACCCATGCGCCCCGCCGGGCGCCCGTACGCCGCCGAAGGCGCCGGTCCCCTCCAACGAGCCCGTCCGGGCGGGCGGCCAGCCCAGCCAGTCCACCCGGCCGGTCACCCGCTCGACGGGGACCATCCCGCCGCCGGGCGAGCCGAGACGGTCCCGGGAGTCGCTGGAGCGGCTGCGGTGGTCGCCCATCATCCACAGGGTGCCGGCGGACACCACGATGTCGAAGGGCGCCCGGGAGGCGGTGTCACCGGGGTACAGATACGGCTCGTCCACCACGGTGCCGTTGACCGCGAGCCTCCCCTTCGCGTCGCAGCACACGACGCGGTCGCCGCCCACACCCACCACCCGCTTCACGAAGTCGGTGTCGGCGGGCTCCGCGAGCCCCAGGGAGGCCGCCGCTCCGCGCACCAGTCCGGTCAGCGGGTTCGCGTCGAGGTCCTCCCGTACGAACGAGCCGGTGCCGTCGAAGACCACCACGTCGCCGCGCTCGGGCTCGGCGCCGAAACGGTACGCCAGCTTGTTGACGAGGACCCGGTCCCCGACCTGCAGCGTGGGCTCCATCGAGCGGCTGGGGATCAGGAAGGGCTGGACCACGTAGGAGCTGAACAGCAGCAGGGCGACGGTGGCCAGGACCGCCCCGGTCAGCACCCGCCGCCAGGTCAGTACGGAGGCGACGCGGTCCCGCGTACGCGAAAAGCGCGACCCCTCCCCGGACCCCGCGTCGGGTTCCGAGGAGCGGTCGCGCTCCGAGTGCTGTGCTTGCGTGTCCATCGCGGCCGAAGCTTATCCGGCCGCGCTGTGAACGCGGGAAGCAGCTCAGTTGTCGCGCTTCTCCTTGATCTTCGCGGCCTTGCCGCGCAGCTCACGGAGGAAGTACAGCTTGGCGCGGCGGACGTCACCGCGGGTGACGAGCTCGATCTTCTCGAAGATCGGGCTGTGCACCGGGAAGGTGCGCTCGACGCCGACGCTGAAGGAGACCTTGCGGACCGTGAAGGTCTCGCTGACGCCCGCGCCCTGGCGGCGGATGACAACACCCTTGAACTGCTGGATACGGGAGCGGTTGCCCTCGATCACGCGCACGTGGACGTTGACGGTGTCACCGGGGCGGAACGCCGGGACGTCCGACCGCAGGGTGGCGGCATTGACGTCATCGAGCAGGGAAGCCATGGTTTCTGCTTTCTTCGCCGATGCCACAGGTCATCGACGGGATATCGAGAGGAGTTCGGAGTGCTGATCGCGTCGGGCGGGCGTCTTTCCCCCTGTGGCAGGGGCGCACACCGGACGTACAGCAGCGGCCTATTCTTCCACGGCGGTGGGCCTGCGCCAAAATCGGCCGCCGGGCTCCGGCGCGAAGCCCAGGATGGAGAGGATCTCGCGGTCCTTCTTGTCGAAGGCGCTCGCCTCGCACCGCTCGATCAGGTCGGGCCGGTTGAGGGCGGTCCGGGCGAAGGCCTGGTCCCGCCGCCAGCGCGCGATCTTCCCGTGGTGGCCGCTGAGCAGCACGTCCGGGATGGACCGGCCGCGCCACTCGGGCGGCTTGGTGTAGACGGGCCCCTCCAGGAGGTTCGCCATCGCTCCCGGCGCGAAGGAGTCGTCCCGGTGGGACTCGGCGTTGCCGAGGACGCCGGGCAGCAGCCGGGCCACGGCCTCCGTGATCACCAGGACGGCCGCTTCCCCGCCGGCCAGGACGTAGTCGCCGATGGAGACCTCGACGACCCGCAGCCGGGTGGCGTACTCGTCGATCACCCGGCGGTCGATGCCCTCGTACCGCGCCGGGGTGAAGACCAGCCAGGGTGCGGCGGAGAGTTCGACGGCCAGTTCCTGGGTGAACCGGCGGCCGCTGGGCGTGGGCACGACGAGCACCGGGGAGTGTGCCCCGGCCTCGTAGCCGTCGGCCAGCGCGTCGTCCAGTGCCTCGCCCCAGGGCTCGGTCTTCATGACCATGCCGGGGCCGCCGCCGTAGGGGGTGTCGTCGACCGTGTTGTGCCGGTCGTACGTCCACTCCCGCAGGTCGTGGACGTGGACGTCCAGGACGCCGCGGGCGCGGGCCTTGCCGACCAGGGAGACGTTCAGCGGTTCCAGGTACTCCGGGAAGATCGTGACGACGTCGAGCCGCATCAGGCGTCGCCCTTCGGCGCCTCGTCCGCGTCCCCGGGGGCCGCATCGCCGGTCTCCTCGTCGCGGGAGGAGGCGACCACGGCCTCGCTCTCGTCGATCAGGCCGGGCGGCGGGGTGATGACCGCGCGCTGCTCCTCCAGGTCGATCTCGGTGACGATCTCCTCCACGAAGGGGATCATCACCTCGCTGCCGTCGGGGCGCTCCACGATGAACAGGTCCTGCGAGGGCAGGTGCGAGATCTCGGTGATCCGGCCGATCTCGGTGCCGTCGGCGAGCACCACGTCGAGGTCGATCAGCTGGTGGTCGTAGAACTCGTCCTCTTCCTCGGGCAGTTCCTCCGGGTCCACCTCGGCGATCAGCAGGGTGTTGCGCAGCGCTTCGGCGGCGGAGCGGTCACGTACGCCCTCGAAACGCAGCAGGAGCCTGCCGCTGTGGACCCGGCCGGTCTCGATCGTCAGCGGACCCGTCTCCGCCGGTTCGGTGGCCAGGACGGCCCCGGGTCCGAGCCGCAGCTCCGGCTCGTCCGTTCGTACCTCGACGGTGACCTCGCCCTTGATGCCGTGGGCGCGGCCGATCCGCGCGACTACCAACTGCACGCTGTTCTCCGATTGATGGGGTGCGGACGTGGAGGAGGAGACGTCCGGGTGGCCGACGACAAAGGCCGGGGACGGCCCGAAGGCCCTCCCCGGCCCTGGCCGGTGTTCAACTCGCTGATCAGCGAACCTGGTCCACATCGACGAGGTCGACACGGATACCGCGGCCGCCGATGGCACCCACGACCGTACGCAGAGCGCGAGCGGTGCGGCCGTTACGGCCGATCACCTTGCCGAGGTCGTCGGGGTGGACCCGGACCTCCAGCACGCGTCCGCGACGCAGGGTGCGCTCGGCAACCTGCACGTCGTCGGGGTTGTCGACGATGCCCTTCACGAGGTGCTCGAGAGCCTCCTCGAGCATGCTCAGGCCTCGGTCGACTCGGTGGACGCGGGGGCCTCAGCCGCCTCGTCCGCCTTCTTGTCGGACTTCTTGGCCTTGGGGGTGATGGCCTCACCCTTGGCCTCGTCGCCGTCCGCGGACAGCGCCTCGAACAGCGCGCGCTTGTCAGCCTTGGGCTCCGGCTGCAGCAGCGGCGCGGGGGCCGGGAGGCCCTTGTGGGCCTGCCAGTCACCGGTGAGCTTCAGGATCGCGAGGACCGGCTCGGTCGGCTGGGCGCCGACGGACAGCCAGTACTGCGCGCGCTCCGAGTTGACCTCGATGCGCGAGGGGTTCTGCACCGGGTGGTACAGGCCGATCTCCTCGATGGCCCGGCCGTCACGGCGGGTACGGGAGTCGGCGACGACGATGCGGTAGTGAGGCGAACGGATCTTGCCCAGACGCTTCAGCTTGATCTTGACTGCCACGGAAGTGGTGTCTCCTGGTCTATGACGTGGTTGGGCACAACTAGATGCCACGTGGGGTTGCGGTACTCGGAGTGCCCGATGGACGCGTCAGCCGGAGGAGAGAGGGGTCCTGTGCGACTGTCGAGTACAGCTAGCCATTGTGCCACACCACATCGGCTCACCCCACCGCGACCGCCGCTTCCGGGATCCGGAACGGCTTGCCGCAGCCACCGCAGACGATCGGCGCCTGCGCCAGGACCGACGGGACGACGCGGACGTTGCGTCCGCAGTCGCAGACGGCCTTGACCCGCACACCGCCCCCGGAGGAACCGTGCCGGGCGGCAGGTCCGCGGAAGGAGCGCTTGGTGTCGGCGGCGGTGGCGACGGTGTGCGCCTTGAGGGCGCGCTGCAGCCGTTCGGTGGTCGGACGGTACCGGCGCTTGGCTTCCGGATTCAGCGTGACCAGGGAGAATCCGCTGCTGGGATGGGGTTCCTCGGCATGATCGAGGCCCAGCTCCTCGGCGATCGCGAGGAAACGTCGGTTGTGGTAGCGGCCGGCGCGGGAGGTGTCACGGACTCCTCTCGCGGCGGCGATGCCGTGGACTGCCTCGTGGAGCAGTCGCTCGAAGGAGAGCTCGGCGCCACAGGCGGACGAGGACTCTCCGATCAGGGACTCGGGCGCGGCAAGATCGGGCAGCTCGGGGTGGTACCGCTGAATGTCGGCCCACGCCTGTGCCAGCTCTGCGGCAAGTACAGGTGGTGTCGTGCTCACGTCGTGATAACGAGCCCGAGTGCTCCGGTGTTCCTATTCCGGGGCATCCCAAATAATTTGCACGTACCAGTCAGTTGCCGTTGATGCGTCCGGACGAGGGCGGGTACGCAGAACTGCGGAGAAGGCGCACAGCTCGCACCAAGGTGGTGCACAGCGCGCGGTGCGCCCGGCGCTTCGGATGTGAGGTGCGCGGGCGGCCCGCGGTCCTGACGAATCCGCCCGAGAGACTACCCGCCCCGGCGCTCGACGTGCCCGGCGCGGGGTGTCGGGTAAGACTGGTCGGAGAGCAGACGCGGGACGGGGCGCACGAACGGTGCACGCAAGCACTGCCCCACACCCCCTGGACGGAACGGCGGATGCGCAGTTCTCTGGCTAGGGGGTGCGGAACATACGCACACGGGGGAGTCCACTCGGGCACGACCGACCTCTTGGCGGATTGGGGCACTTTCCATGACACCAACGCTCGTCCGGAACCAGCCGGCCGCGGACGTCTCCGCGCCGGCGGACGCCGGTACCCGCGCACGCGACTGGGCCGAGATCCAGGAACGCATGCTCGCACCGCTGTACGAGGCGGTGTACGACCGGATGGAAGTCGGGGCCGCCACCCGGATGCTGTCCCTCGGCTGCGGCTCGGGCCTCGCGATGCTCGTCGCGGCGGCCCGGGGGGCGCAGGTCACGGGTGTGGACTCCGACCGGGAGCGCCTGGCGCTGGCCCGCGCGCGGCTGCTGCCGGACGACGGCTGGGACGACGCGCCCGCGCACTCCCCGCAACCGGCCCGCCGTCGGGCCCGGCTGCTGGAGGACGGGCGGCCCGCGCCCGCCGGCGCGGACGGTGCTCCGTACAACCTGATCACGGTCTTCGAGCCGATCGGCTGCGCGGCCGGGGACTCCGAGGGGCTGGTGCCGGCGCTGCGGTCGGCGGTGCCGCTGGCCGTCCGGGGCGCCTCGGTGGTGCTGACCGGCTGGGGTCCGCCGGAGCGCTGCGCCACGGCGGCGGTGCTGCGGGTGGCCGCGCGGCTGGCGGAGTCGGCGCGTCCGCCGCGTACGGAGCCCGGCAGGTGGCGGCCCACGCTCCGGGACGATCTGGAGGACGTGGCGGCACGGGCCGGGCTGAAGCCGGACGGTTCGGGGCGGGTGTCCTGCCCGTTCGGGTACGCGGACGTGAACAGCGCGGTGCGCGGACTGCTGTCCACCGGGCTCTTCGACGCCGCCGTACGGGCCACGGACCGCTCCCAGGTGGAGAAGGAGGTCGCCGAGGCCCTGCATCCGCATCGGCGGCAGGACGGCACGGTGTGGATGCCGAACGTCTTCCGCTATCTGGTCTGCGTGACCTGAGCCCGTACGTCCGCCGGACATGTGTAAGGGGCGCCCTCTCTCAAGGGCGCCCCTTACACATGCTCGTGCCGTGCCGTTTACATGAACTTCTTGAACTCGTCCGGCAGCTCGAAGTTCTTGTCGTCCTGGGCGGGCAGACCGAACGCGCCGCCCTGGGCGGCCTGCTCGCGGCGCTCCGCGGCGGCGGCCTCCTCGGCCTTACGCTTCATGGGGTTGCCGCTCTTGCGCTTGCCCTTGGCCTGCTTGACCTGCTTCTTCTGCCGGCCGGGACCGCCGCCCATGCCGGGCATCCCCGGCATCCCGGGCATGCCGCCGCCCTGGGCCATCTTCGACATCATCTTGCGGGCCTCGAAGAAGCGCTCCACCAGGCTCTTGACCGCGGAGACCTCGACGCCCGAACCCTTGGCGATACGGGCCCGGCGCGAGCCGTTGATGAGCGTCGGCTCGGCGCGCTCCTTGGGGGTCATCGACTTGATGATCGCGGCGGTGCGGTCGATGTCGCGCTCGTCGATGTTGTTGATCTGGTCCTTGATCTGCCCCATGCCGGGCAGCATCCCGAGCAGCTTGGAGATGGAGCCCATCTTGCGGACCTGCTCCATCTGGGCCAGGAAGTCGTCGAGGGTGAAGTCCTTTCCACCCTTGCTCGACTGCAGCTTCGAGGCCATTTTGGCGGCCTCTTCCTGGCTGAACGTCTTCTCCGCCTGCTCGATCAGGGTGAGCAGGTCACCCATGTCGAGGATGCGGGAGGCCATCCGGTCCGGGTGGAACGCGTCGAAGTCCTCCAGCTTCTCGCCGTTCGACGCGAACATGACCTGCTTGCCCGTGACATGGGCGATCGACAGGGCGGCGCCACCGCGGGCGTCGCCGTCGAGCTTGGAGAGGACCACACCGTCGAAGCCGACGCCGTCGCGGAAGGCCTCGGCGGTGTTGACCGCGTCCTGACCGATCATCGCGTCGACGACGAAGAGGATCTCGTCGGGGCTGACGGCGTCGCGGATGTCCGCGGCCTGCTGCATCAGCTCCTGGTCGATGCCGAGGCGGCCGGCGGTGTCGACGATGACGATGTCGTGGACCTTGGCCTTGGCGAACTCGATGGAGTCCTTGGCGACCTGGACCGGGTCGCCCACGCCGTTGCCCGGCTCGGGGGCGTACACCGCGACGCCGGCACGCTCGGCGACGACGCTCAGCTGGTTGACGGCGTTGGGTCGCTGGAGGTCACAGGCGACGAGCAGCGGGGAGTGGCCCTGGCCCTTGAGCCAGAGGCCGAGCTTTCCGGCGAGCGTCGTCTTACCGGCGCCCTGGAGGCCGGCGAGCATGATCACGGTGGGCGCGGTCTTGGCGAACCGCAGCCGCCGGGTCTCGCCGCCGAGGATGGCGACGAGCTCCTCGTTGACGATCTTGACGACCTGCTGGGCGGGGTTCAGCGCCTGGGAGACCTCGACGCCGCGCGCCCGCTCCTTGACGTTGGCGATGAAGGCCCGGACCACGGGCAGGGCGACGTCGGCTTCCAGCAGGGCGATACGGATCTCGCGTGCCGTGGCGTCGATGTCCGCCTCGGACAAGCGGCCCTTGCCCCTGAGGTTCTTGAAAGTCGCGCTAAGGCGGTCGGAGAGAGTATCGAACACGGCGCTCGTCGGTCCTCAGGGTCGGGGGCGGGGCAGGTCAATCGCCCTCCAGGGTATCCGTCCCCCGGAGAACACCAAGCCCTCGCCCGGATCCGGTGCCGGGCGAGGGCTTGAAAAAGCGTCCCGCACGTCAGCCGAGGGCTTTCTCGACCTCCCGGGCGACCTCGGCGGCCCGGTCCGGGCACAGGGGTTCGCCGTCGGTTCCGGTGACGTAGAAGGCGTCCACGGCGTTGGCGCCGAGGGTGGAGACATGGGCGCTCCGCACCCGTACCGCACTCCCCTCCAGGGCCCGGCCGATCCGGTGCAGCAGGCCCGGGGCGTCCTGGGCGCGGACCTCGATGACGGTGGCCCGGCGGGAGCCCGCGGCGGCCACGGTGACCCGGGGCGGCGGGGCCTTCACCCCGCGCCGGCGCGGATAGGCGGCCTCGCGCTCGGCGAGCCGGGCCCGGATGTCCAGGGAGCCGTCCAGGGCGCGTACGAGGTCGGCGCGGAGCCGGGCGGCCTGCGGGAGGGAGCCGTACTCGGCGGCGACCCGCCAGCTGAGCAGCAGCAGGTCCGCCCGCTCCCCCAGCTCGTTCGGCAGCTCCACCGCGCGCAGGTCGGCGGCGCGCACGGTGAGGCGGTGCAGGGCGAGGACTCCGGCGGCGGCGGGCAGCACGCCGGGGCGGTCGGGCAGGGCGATGAGGAGTTCGACGCCGACGGGTTCCACCTCGCCGTCCCCGGCGGGCTCCTCGGGCTGGGTGTGCAGGGCGAGGACGGGTTCGCCGGTGCGCAGGGCCTCGATGGCGAGGCGTTCGTGCTCGGCGCTGGGGGCCGCGTCGTCGGGCTCGTCGGGGAACTCTCCGGCGAGCACCGCTGCGACCCGTTTGACCAGGTCGGCGACGAGGGAGGCGCGCCAGGCGGACCAGGCCGCGGGCCCGGTGGCGAGCGCGTCGGCCTCGGTGAGGGCGTGCAGCAGCTCCAGGGTGGAGGCGCTGGAGACGGCGGCGGCGACGGCCTGGACGGTGGCGGGGTCGTCGAGGTCGCGCCGGGTGGCGGTGTCGACGAGCAGCAGATGGTGGCGTACGAGGGTGGCGATGACGCCCACGTCCTGCTTGTCGAAGCCGATCCGGGTGGCCATGTCGCGGGCGATGACCTCGCCGGCCACGGAGTGGTCGCCGGGCCAGCCCTTGCCGATGTCGTGGAGCAGGGCGGCGACCAGGAGGAGGTCGGGGCGGTGGACGCGGCGGGTGAGGGAGGCGGCGCGGACGGCGGTCTCCACCAGGTGCCGGTCGACGGTCCAGGTGTGGACGGCGTTGCGCTGGGGGCGGCAGTGGACGCGTTCCCAGTCGGGCAGCAGCCGGGTGATGATCCCTTCCGCTTCGAGCGCCTCCCAGACTCCGACGGTGGCCTCGCCGGCGCCGAGCAGCGTGACGAGTTCCTCGCGGGCCTCGGGGGGCCACGGGACCGGCAGCGGCTGGGCGGTGGTCGCCAGGTGGCGGACGAGGTGGCGGGAGAGCGGGAGTCCGGCCTCGGCGGCGGCCGCGGCGGCGCGCAGGGTGAGGACCGGGTCGCGTTCGGGGCGGGCGGCGCGGGCGAGGACCACTTCGCCGTCCGCGTCGACCACGCCGTCGGCGAGCGGGGTGCGTTCGGGGGCGGCCTTGGAGCCGAGGCCGCCGCTGAGCATGGCGCGGAGCTTCGGGCGGGCCGAGCGGGCGCGCAGGACCCGGTTGACCTCGCGCCAGGTGACGTCGGTGGCGTACGAGACGGTGCGGGCGGCCTCGTAGACCTTGCGCAGCAGGACGTCGGCGTCGAGCAGGCCGAGGGCCTCGGCGACCTGGTCCTGCTCCTGGAGGGCGAGCCGGTCGGTGGCGCGCCCGGTGGTGAGGTGGAGGGCGTCGCGGGCGTCGAGGAGGGTGCGGCGGGCCTCGGCGAGTCCTTCGCGGGGCGCGTCGGCGACCCAGGAGGCGGCGACCGCGCGCAGGGCGGTGGCGTCGCGGAGGCCGCCGCGGGCCTCCTTGAGGTCGGGTTCCAGGAGGAACTGGAGCTCGCCCATCCGTTCCGCGCGTTCCCGGCAGAGCTCGTGGAGCGCGGGGAGGCGTTTGGGCGCCTGGTTGCGCCAGTCGGCGAGGATCGCGGTGCGCAGGGAGGCGACGAGGCCGAGGTCGCCGGCGACCGGGCGGGCGTCCAGCAGGCCGAGCTGGACCTTGAGGTCCTCGCCCGCCGTCCTCCGGGCCTCGCCGGGGGTGCGTACGGAGTGGTCGAGGGCCAGGCCCAGGTCCCAGACCGGATACCAGACGGCGTCGGCGAGGGCGGCGAGGGCCGCCGCGTCGGCGCTGCCGTCGTGCAGGAGCAGCAGGTCGAGGTCGCTGCGCGGGGAGAGTTCGCCGCGGCCGTAGCCGCCGACGGCGACGAGGGCGGCGCCGCGTACCCCGGCCCGGGTCGCGGCGGTGGTGAACAGGCCGGTGAGCCAGTCGTCGGTGAGGCGGGCGAGGGCCGCACGGCGCGGCGGCCCGGACCGCGCCTCCTGCTGGAGGAGGCGCAGCCGGGCCGCCGCGTAGCCGCTGGGTCCCGAGCCTTCGGTTTCGGTGGTCACTTCGGTACTCGTCACCCAGCTGCCTTCCGTTTGCGGGCCGTCGGTCAGAGGGCGTCCGGGCCGCGCTCGCCGGTCCGTACCCGGACGGCGGTGTCGACCGGAACGCTCCAGACCTTGCCGTCACCGATCTTGCCGGTACGGGCGGCCTTGACGACGACCTCGATGAGCTGTTCGGCGTCCTCGTCCTCGACGAGGACCTCGATGCGGATCTTGGGCACCAGGTCGACGGTGTACTCGGCGCCCCGGTAGACCTCGGTGTGGCCGCGCTGCCGCCCGTAACCGCTGGCCTCGGTGACGGTGAGCCCCTGGACGCCGAAGGCCTGGAGGGCCTCCTTAATCTCGTCCAGCCGGTGGGGCTTCACGACCGCGGTGATGAGCTTCATGCGTCCACCTTCTTTGCCTTCGGTGCTGCCGTCGTGTCGGGGGCGGGGGCGGTGGTGCGGGAGACCGAGCCGCCGCCGGTGCCGCTGAAGTCGTACGCCGTCTCGGCGTGCTCGACCTGGTCGATGCCGGAGATCTCGTCGTCCTCGGAGACCCGCATCCCGATGGTCTTGTGGAGCAGGAGGGCGATGAGGCCGGAGACGACCAGAGAGTACGCGAGGACCGCGACGACGCCGACGACCTGCTTGCCGAGCTGATCGACGCCGCCGCCGTAGAAGAGGCCCTTGGCGTCGGACTGGACACCGCCGGTGGCGAAGAAGCCGACCAGGATGGAGCCGATGATGCCGCCGACGAGGTGGACGCCGACGACGTCGAGGGAGTCGTCGTAGCCGAACTTGTACTTCAGGCCGACCGCCATGGCGCACAGGACACCGGCGATGGCGCCGACCGCGATCGCGCCGAGCGGGGAGACGGAGCCGCCCGCCGGGGTGATGGCGACGAGTCCGGCGACCGCGCCGGAGGCGGCGCCCAGGGTGGTGAAGGAGCCGTGGCGCAGCTTCTCGTAGACGAGCCAGCCGAGGACGGCCGCGGCGGTGGCGACCTGGGTGTTCAGGAACATGACCGCGCCGACGCCGTCGTCGTTGCCGAGCCAGGATCCGGCGTTGAAGCCGAACCAGCCGAACCACAGGAGGGCCGCGCCGAGCATGACGAGCGGCAGGCTGTGCGGCCGCATCGGGTCCTTCTTGAAGCCGACGCGCTTGCCGATGACCAGGATGACGCCGAGGGCGGCTGCGCCGGCGTTGATGTGGACGGCCGTACCGCCGGCGAAGTCGATGACGCCCATCTCGAAGAGCCAGCCGCCGGTGCCCCAGACCCAGTGGGCGACGGGGAAGTAGACGACGCTGACCCACAGGACGATGAATACCGCCCAGGCCGTGAACTTCACCCGGTCGGCGAGGGCGCCGCTGATCAGGGCCGGGGTGAGGACGGCGAACATCAGCTGGAAGACGGCGAAGACGTAGACCGGGATGGTGTAGCCGTCCCAGAGTTCGGTGACGCCGATGTTGCTGAGGCCGACGTAGTCGGAGCTCCAGCCGATGACCGATCCGACATCGGAGCCGAAGGCGAGGCTGAACCCGTAGAGCACCCACAGGATCGTGACGATCCCGAGGCTGATGAAGCTCATCATCAGCATGTTCAGGGTGCTCTTGACGCGGACCATGCCTCCGTAGAAGAAGGCCAGGCCGGGGGTCATGAGCATCACCAGGGCCGAGCAGATGAGCATGAACCCGGTGTTGGCGGCAGACAGCTCAGGGGCGTCTGCGGCAAGCGTCGTGATGCCTGGGGGCATCGGCGTCTCCTCGTCGTCGGTGCGGCCGCGGCGTGCGGGGGAATGCTGCGGGACCACTGGGAAGGTGCGGGCCGGTTATGAGCCACGAGGTTGGCCGAGGGCCGTTTCCGGGGATGCCGCACGATGTTTCGCGAGCGTGACGAAGAGGGATCGCGTGTTACGGCCGAATGAATCCGGGGTGGCGCGTCCGGTGCCCTGCCTATCCTGCGGCGCACGCCGCATACGGCACGGTGGAAACGCCGGGGAGCCGGTGAACACGAAACCGGCCACGGCGGCCCTCCGTGTGACCAGGCGATGGGGGAGCCGAGTCGGGCTGTACGGAAGGGGCGCCGCGGCCGGGGCCGGTGGTGCCGGTCAGACCGCCTCGGCGGTCTCCGGCAGCTGTTCGTGGAGCAGCTCGGTGAGCCGGGCGACGTCGGCGACATCGCCGAAGTCCCTGGCAGCGGTGTCGACGGTCTTGCGCAGGCGGGTGTTCACGCGCTCGGAGCGGACCTTCTTGGCGATCTTCAGGGCGCGGGTGGCGAGCACGGTGGACTCCTCGGGCTCGCGCTGGAGGAGGTGGACGGTGGCCATGCCGATGAGGTTGAGCGCGTAGGAGCGCTGGTGCTCGTCGTCCTCGCCGAACAGCTCGACGGCCTTCTCCATGACGGGCTCGGCGAGCGAGGCGTAGGTGGGGCTGCGGCCGGCCACATAGGCCAGGTCGCGGTAGGAGTGGGCGTTCTCGCCGTTCAGCTCGGCCTCGGAGAAGAACCGGATCCAGTCGGGCTCGGGCTCGCCGTCGAGACCGGCGTCCAGGAAGGTGTCCTCGGCCATCCGGACGGCCCGCTTGCACTTGCTGGGCTGGCCCATGTTGGCGTAGGCGCGGGCCTCCATCGCATACAGCATGGCCTGCGTACGGGAGGTGGCGCAGTCGCGGCTGCCGTACTGCGCGAGGTGGATCAGCTCCAGGGCGTCGTCGGGGCGGCCCAGGTGGATCATCTGGCGGCTCATGCTGGAGAGGATGTAGCTACCGAGCGGCTTGTCCCCGGCCTCCTTGGCGGCGTGCAGCGCGAGCACGAAGTACTTCTGGGCGGTGGGCTGGAGGCCGACGTCGTAGCTCATCCAGCCCGCCAGCTCGGCCAGTTCGGCGGCGCAGCGGAAGAGCCGCTGGGCGGTGGGGCCGGGCTGGGGTTCCTGGAGCAGGTCGGTGACCTCGTGCAGCTGCCCGACGACGGCCTTGCGGCGCAGCCCGCCGCCGCACTGGGCGTCCCACTGCCGGAACATCGCGGTGGTCGACTCCAGCAGGTCCAGCTCGGGCCGGGAGAGCCGGGAGGGGCGGTGGTCGGCGGCCGGGGCCTCCGGTTCGCCGGGGCTCTGGGTGGGGACGGGCACCAGCCAGCGCTGCATCGGCTCGATGAGCGCGGGCCCGGCGGCCAGCGCCAGCGAGCTGCCGAGGAAGCCGCGCCGGGCGAGCATCAGGTCGCTGCGGGAGAACTCGCTGAGCAGGGCGACGGTCTGCGGGCCGGCCCAGGGCAGGTCGACCCCGGCCACCGAGGGTGACTGGTGGGCGGTGCGCAGCCCGAGCTGCTCGACGGCGACGACGGCGCCGAAGCGCTCCGAGAACAGCTCGGAGAGGATGCGCGGGATCGGCTCGCGCGGCTGCTCGCCGTCGAGCCAGCGCCGCACCCGGGAGGTGTCGGTGCTGATGTGGAGGGCGCCCATCTGCCGCGCCCGCCGGTTCACCTGGCGCGCCAGCTCGCCCTTGGACCAGCCACTGCGCACGAACCACGACCCCAACTGTCCGTTGGGACGCTTTCCGGCATCCGTGTCGCCTGCGCCGCTGCCACTCACTGGAACGCCCCCATTCCGCTGAAACCTCATCGCGCGAACCATTATCAGAATGCCGTGCATCGGCGCTGTCCGTCCGGGAGTTGCCCCCGTCGACACCACGACTTCACCGACATCGTCGAACAGGAAATCGGGTTGCCCGCGGCATACCCGTGGGTGCACATACTCCCAGGGTTCGTGTACCGACGGTAATCCTACGATCACCCCTCCCGCGAGGGGAATTGAGGAAACGCCACCATTCGCCACCCCTTCGAATGAACCCGACTGCCGCCGGGCGCGCTTGACTTGAGCGCACAGGACCGAGGGCGAGCGGGCGGAAGCACTCGGGGGCGCGTACACCGTGTCGCACTCCCTTTCGCGCTACCGCGCACGCCACTCGATCGAGTTGCGGCGACGGAGGGTTACCCGAGCGACGCGGGTCGTAACCACCGACGATCCGGACCCGTTGGAGGGGGCATGGGCTTCACGATCGGCGGCATCCGCGAGATGCGATCCGGTGCGCGGCGACGCCACCGCGGCACCGAGGGCACGGCGGTGGCCGAGTACACAGGGCTGTGGGGCTGGGCGGTGACGCCCGGGGCCCGGGCCGCGGCCGGCTCCTGCTCGTGCGGCGAGCCGGCCTGCCCGGTGCCGGGAGCCCACCCGCTGGGCTTCGCCCGCGAGGTCCCGGCCGGCACCGGCCTGGACCGTGCGTCGGACGCCTGGGCAGAGACGCCCGGAGCGGCGATGCTGCTGCCGGTGGGCCGCTCCTTCGACGTCCTGGAGGTCGCGGAGCAGGCCGGGCGACGGGCGCTGGTGCGGCTGGAGCGGATGGGGCTGCCGTCGGGGCCGGTCGCGGTGACGCCGACCGGGCGGGCGCAGTTCCTCGTCGCCCCCGGAGCCGCCGCCGAGCTGCCCGAGCTGCTCTACCGGATGGGCTGGGACGACGCCGCTCTCGACCTGCGCGCCCTGGGCCCGGGTACGTACATCACCGCCCCGCCCTCCGACCTCGGCGGCCTCGGCCCGGTCCGCTGGCTGCGGCCCCCGGTGCTGGACACGGCGGCCGCTCCCCCGCAGGCGCGGCTGCTGCTGGGGACGCTGGCGTACATCTGCCACCGCTCGTAGGGGTCCGGGAAACGGCGGATCCGAGCGGTCCTGGAAACGGCGGACGGGCGGCGGGCTCCTCGCAGGAGCCGCCGCCCGTCGGTACCGGACCCGGTGCGGTTCAGTCGCCGATCAGGGCGTCCACGAAGGCGCCCGGCTCGAACGGGGCGAGGTCGTCCGCCCCTTCGCCGAGGCCGATCAGCTTCACCGGTACGCCCAGCTCGCGCTGGACCGCGATGACGATGCCGCCCTTGGCGGTGCCGTCGAGCTTGGTGAGGACGATGCCGGTGATGTCCACGACCTCCGCGAACACCCGGGCCTGGACGAGACCGTTCTGCCCGGTGGTGGCGTCGAGGACGAGCAGCACCTCGTCCAGCGGGCCGTGCTTCTCCACGACGCGCTTGACCTTGCCGAGCTCGTCCATGAGACCGGTCTTGGTGTGCAGCCGGCCGGCGGTGTCGATGAGGACGACGTCCGCGCCCTCGGCGATGCCTTCCTTGACCGCGTCGTAGGCGATCGACGCCGGGTCGCCGCCCTCGGGCCCGCGGACCGTACGGGCGCCGACGCGCTCGCCCCAGGTCTGGAGCTGGTCGGCGGCGGCGGCGCGGAAGGTGTCGGCCGCGCCGAGCACCACACTGCGGCCGTCGGCGACGAGCACCCGGGCCAGCTTGCCGGTGGTGGTGGTCTTGCCGGTGCCGTTGACGCCGACGACCATGACGACGCCGGGGGTCTCGGCGCCGCCCTCGGTCTTGACCTCGCGGTCGAAGTCGGGGCCGAGCAGGGTGATCAGCTCTTCGCGGAGCAGGGTGCGCAGGTCCTCGGGGGTGCGGGTGCCGAGCACCCGGACGCGCTCGCGGAGCCGCTCGACCAGTTCCTGGGTGGGGGCGACGCCGACGTCGGCGGTGAGGAGCGTGTCCTCGATCTCCTCCCAGGTGTCCTCGTCGAGGTTGTCGCGGGAGAGCAGGGTGAGGAGCCCCTTGCCCAGCGAGTTCTGCGAGCGGGCGAGCCGGGCCCGCAGACGGACGAGCCGGCCGGCGGTGGGCTCGGGGACCTCCAGCGCGGGGGCCTCGACGACCGGAGCCTCCTCCTCCACGGGCGCGGTGGCGTCCGGGAGGCCGACTTCGTCGATGGTGCGCCGCGCTTCGTCGCGCGGCGTCTCGGCCTCCTCGCCGACCTGCGGCTCGGCGGGAGGAGTGATGGTCGGCGCGCTCGGCGGCGGGGGCGGCAGCTGCTTCTTCTTGCGACTGCCCACCACAAGCCCGCCGACCACGCCGACAGCGACCAGGGCGATGACTACAGCGAGGATGACGATTTCGACGAGTTCCATAACCCGTCCAGTATCGGCCACGGCCGTGCCGCGAGCGCTGCCCCGGCTGGCCCCCGGCGATCCGCCCGCCCCCTATGCACCTTTTGGCGGCAATCCGGAGACGAGCCTCTACACTTCTGACGCTCCGTCAGGTACGGTGCCGCCGCCCGCCTGCCCGTACAGCAGCCCGCTCCGGCGAAGGGACGCCCCCGATGGCCTTCACAGTGGTCCGGTTCAATCTCGTCGACCCGGCGGCCGAACCCGTGGCGCTCTCGGCCCGCTATCGCGCCGCCCTGGAGATGGCGGCGTACGCGGACGAGCACGGCGTCGACACGGTGCAGACCGAGGAGCACCACGGGGTGGCGAACTCCTGGCTGCCCTCCCCGTTCACCTTCGCCGGGGCGGTCTTCGGCGCCACCCGCCGGATCGCGGTCACCGTCTCGGCGATCATCGGGCCGCTGCACGATCCGCTGCGGCTGGCGGAGGACATCGCGGTGCTGGACCTGCTGAGCGCGGGCCGGCTGGTGACGGTGGCGGGGATCGGCTACCGCCCCGAGGAGTACGAGCGGGCCGGGGTCGAGTGGGGGCGGCGCGGCCGGCTCCAGGACGAGCTGCTGGAGACGCTGCTGGCCGCGTGGACCGGGGAGCCGTTCCCGTACCGGGGCCGTACGGTACGCGTCACCCCGCGCCCGTACACGCGGCCGCACCCGTTGCTGCTGGTCGGCGGCAGCTCGCGGGCGGCGGCGCGGCGGGCGGCCCGGCTGGGGCTGCCGCTGTTCCCGAGCGCGCATCTGCCGGAGCTGGAGGCGTACTACCACGAGCAGCGCGCGGTCCACGGGACGGAGGGCTTCTGCATGATGCCCGCGGCCGAGACGCCGCTGCTGCACGTGTCCGAGGATCCGGACCGTACGTGGGCGGAGTACGGCGAGCACTTCCTGCACGAGGCGCGGACGTACGCCTCCTGGCAGTCCAAGGACATCCGCTCGGCCGTCCGCTCGGCGGCGACGACGGTGGCGGAGCTGCGCGAGGAGGGCGTGTACCGGATCGTCACCCCGGACGGGCTGGCGGACCTGGAGGCGGAGAGCCTGGTGCTGCATCCGCTGTGCGGCGGGATGCCGGTGGAGGAGGGGTGGCGGAGCCTGCGGCTGTTCTGCGAGGCGGTCACCTGAAACGGCACCGCCCCGGCTCGGGTGAGCCGGGGCGGTGCCGTGAGGAGAGGGACAGCGGGGATCAGCCCATCTCCTCGAGCGTTTTGCCCTTGGTCTCCTTCACGAACTTGAGCACGAAGGGGATCGAGAGCACGGCGAAGCAGGCGTAGATGATGTACGTCCCCGAGAGGTTCCAGTCGGCCAGGCTCGGGAAGCTGGCGGTGATCGCCCAGTTGGCGATCCACTGCGCGAAGACGGCCACACCGAGGGCGGCGGCGCGCAGGCGGTTCGGGAACATCTCGCCCAGGAAGACCCAGACGACGACACCCCACGACAGGGCGAAGAAGAGCACGAAGGTGTGGGCGGCGATCAGGGCCACGGCGCCCTGCGCGGTGGGCAGCTTGCCGTCGACCAGGTCGGCGGAGAAGGCCCACGACTCGACGGCCAGCGCGACCGCCATGCCGACGGAGCCGACGAGGGCGAGCGGCCTGCGGCCCACCCGGTCCACCAGCACCATCGCGATCACCGTGCCGATGATGTTGATGATCGAGGTGGTGAACGAGTAGAAGAACGAGTCGGTCGGGTCGACGCCGACGGACTGCCACAGCGTCGCCGAGTAGTAGAACGCGACGTTGATGCCCACGAGCTGCTGGAACATCGAGAGGCCGATACCGACCCAGACGATGGGCAGGAAGAAGAAGCGGTTGCCGAGCAGGTCCTTGAAGGAGGACTTGTGCTCGCGGTGCATGGCGGTCTCGATCTCGGTCACCCGCGCGTCGAGGTCGATCTTCTTGCCCTCGACCTCTTCGAGGATCTTGCGGGCCTCGGCCTTCTTGCCGACCGAGATGAGGAAGCGCGGCGACTCGGGGATGGCGAAGGAGAGCAGCCCGTACAGGACGGCCGGGACGACCATCACGCCGAGCATCCACTGCCAGGCCTCCAGGCCCAGGATCTTGCCGCGCTGGTCGCCGTCGGCGATCTGGAGGACGGCGTAGTTGACCAGCTGGGAGACGGCGATGCCGATGACGATCGCGGCCTGCTGGAAGGAGCCGAGCCGGCCGCGGTAGGCGGGCGGGGAGACCTCGGCGATGTAGGCCGGGCCGATCACGGAGGCCATGCCGATGGCGAAGCCGCCGATGATGCGCCACATCGCCAGGTCCCAGAGGGCGAACGGCAGCGCGGAGCCGATCGCGCTGGCCGTGAAGAGCACCGAGGCGATCTGCATGCAGCGGATGCGGCCGATCCGGTCCGCGATCCGGCCGGCGGTGGCGGCGCCGATCGCACAGCCGATCAGCGCGATGGCGATGACCTGGGCGAGGGTTCCGGAGCCGATGTCGTACCGGTCGCGGATCGCCTCGACCGCGCCGTTGATGACGGAGCTGTCGTAGCCGAAGAGGAAGCCGCCCATCGCCGCGGCTGCGGTGATGAAGATGACATGGCCGAGGTGGTCCGGATGGGCCGCCCTGGCCCCGGACTCGGGTCCGTTCGCTGTGCTGGTCACGTGAACTCCTGATGCCTGGCCGCAAGTCAGACGTGGGGGGTGAGCCTTCCCAGTGGGGCACAACATCCGGCCCGCCACCGCTTGAAGGCGAAATCAACTTTGCAGAGGTTATGCGTTCAAGAAACGAAGTCAAACAGCGGGTCCGGCGCCGCCTGCCCAGGAGTGCACAAAAGGTGCATTGAACCTCTGATGGTTCGGTCGTTCCGGTAAACGGGTCGTGCCGGTAAGGATCAGCGCAGCCGCTGGCTGATGACCTTCGAGACCCCGTCGCCCTGCATGGACACGCCGTACAGCGCGTCGGCGACCTCCATCGTCCGCTTCTGGTGCGTGATCACGATCAGCTGGGAGCTCTCCTGGAGCTCCTCCATGATCCGGATCAGCCGCTGCAGATTGGTGTCGTCGAGCGCGGCCTCGACCTCGTCCATCACGTAGAACGGACTGGGCCGGGCCTTGAAGATCGACACCAGCAACGCCACGGCCGTCAGGGACCGCTCGCCGCCCGACAGCAGGGAGAGCCGCTTCACCTTCTTGCCCGGCGGACGCGCCTCGACGTCCACTCCGGTGGCCAGCATGTTGTCCGGGTCGGTCAGGATGAGCCGCCCCTCGCCGCCGGGGAAGAGCCGCGAGAAGACACCCTCGAACTCACGGGCGGTGTCCCGGTAGGCCTCCGTAAAGACCTGCTCGACCCGCTCGTCGACCTCCTTGATCACCTGGAGCAGATCGGCCCGGGTCTTCTTCAGGTCTTCAAGCTGCTCGGACAGGAACTTGTGCCGTTCCTCCAGCGCCGAGAACTCCTCCAGGGCGAGCGGATTCACCTTCCCGAGTTGCTGATACGCCCGTTCGGCCGCCCGCAGCCGCTTCTCCTGCTCGGGCCGCCGATACGCCTTCGGCTGGTTACGCGGGTGCTCGGGGTCCTCCGGCAGTTCCTCGCCCTCCGCGGCGGGCGAGGGCGGCACGAGCTGGTCGGGGCCGTACTCGGAGACCAGCCCCGCGGGCTCCACGCCCAGCTCCTCCAGGGCCTTCGTCTCCAGCTGCTCGATCCGCAGCCGCTTCTCCGCGCCCAGCACCTCGCCCCGGTGGACCGAGTCGGTGAGCTTGTCCAGCTCGCCCTTGAGCGCCCGGCCCCGGTCGCGCTCGACGGCCAGCTCACGCTCCCGCTCGCCCTTCGCCGCCTCGGCCGACGTCCGTTCCTGGTCGGCCCGTACGAGGGACACCTCGACATGCGCCAGCAGCTGACGGGCGCCCGAGGCCACGGCGGAGGCGACCTCGGCCTCGTACCGCAGCCGGGCCCGGCGCTGTTCGGCACGGGTGCGTGCCTCGCGTTCGACGCGGGCGGCCCGGTCCAGCGAATCGGCGCGGCCGGCCAGCGCCTTGACCCGCTCCTCGTGCGTACGGGCCTGGAGCCGGGCCTCCATCTCGGTCTGGCGGGCGTTGGCCCCGTCGGCGGCGAGCCGGTCCCGCACCGAGGTGTCCGGCTCCTCCTCGGCCGGGGCCTCCTCGGCGACCAGCAACCGCTCCGCCAGCTCCTCGGCCTCCTCGGTCGCCCGTTCCAGGGCCTCCTGGGCGCGGGCGGCGGAGGCGGTCATCCGCTCGGCCTCGCCCGCCGCGCCCCGGGCCTGCCCGGCGAGCCGCCCGAGCTGCTGGGCGACACCGGACTTCTCCCGCTCGGCCGCCCGGCGGCGCTCACCCAACTCCTCGACGAGCGCGGTGCGCTCCGTGCGCCGCTCCCCCGCCAGCCGCTGGGCCTCCGCCAGCTCCTCGCACCGTACGGCCAGGTCGGCCAGGTCGGCGGCGGCCTCGTCGACGGAGGCCTGCACCTCCAGGAGGCTGGGCGCCCCGGCGGACCCGCCGTGCGCGAAGTGGGCGGAGAGCACGTCCCCTTCACCGGTCACCGCGGTCAGCCCGGGGTGCGCGGCCACCAGCGCCTCGGCGTCCTCCAGCGTCCCGACGACCACCATGTCCGGTACGAGGCGGCGCACGGCCCCGACGAGCGCGGCGGGCCCGCGCACGAGGTCGGCGACGGCGGGCGCGGCGAGGGCGGTGACCGCCTCGGCTCGGCCACCCGGGAGGGCGACGCCCGCGGGCGAGGCACTGTGCCGCGCGGACGGCCCGGGTTCGGTGGCGTTGTGGGTGCCGCCCTGACCGGGCAGCACGGCGGACGCGGGAAGCGGAGCGCCTTCCCGTTCAGGCGTCGGTGTCTGCTCACCGGACTGCTCAGGCACGGGCGTCTGCACACCGGACCCCTCCGGCACGGGCGTCTGCACACCGGACCCCTCCGGCACGGGCGGCTGCTCCCCCGGCTGCTCCGGTACGTGGTGGGGCCGGGCCCCCGCGCCCTCGGCCGCCACCGTGCCCAGCAGCATCGCCGCGCGCCCCGCGTCCCGTTCGCGCAGCAGCCTGATCGCGTCGGCGGCCGTGGCCGGGTCCGTGACGGCCACCGCGTCCGCCGCCGCTCCGAGGGCGGCCGCGACGGGGATCTCGTACCCGGGCTCCACGGTCAGCAGTTCGGCGGCCGGGCCGAGCAGCCCGGCCAGCCGGTCGCGGGCGCCGAGCAGCACGCCCGTGCCGTCCTTGCGGCGCAGCCCGAGGGCCAGCGCCTCGTGCCGGGCGGCGACCGCCGCCCGTCTGCGCTCGGCGGCCGTGGCCTCGTCACGGGCCGCGCTGTGGGCGGACCGGGCCTCGGCGAGGGCCTCCTTGGCCTCCTCGTGGCGGGCGGCCAGCTCCTCGTCGACGTCGTCCAGTCCGTCGACCTCGGCCTTGAGCTGCTCGTACTCCTCCTGCGCAGTCACCGCGCGCTCCTGCGCCTCGTCGCGCGCGGCGGCCAGCCGGTCGATCTCGGCCTGGGCCGAACCGGCCCGGCTGCGGGCCGCGTTGACCTGGCCGTTCAGCCGGGCCAGCCCCTCGCGCCGGTCCGCGATGGCGCGGGCGACGTCCTTGAGGCGGCGCTCCTCGGCGGCCAGCTCGCGTTCCAGGTCGGCGCGGTGGGCCGCGGTGTCCTCCAGCGCGTGTTCGGCCGCCTCCAGGGCCGCCGTCAGCTCCGCCTCCTGCTCGCGGATCCGGGCGGCCTCGCGCTCCATGTCCTCGGGGTCACGGCCCCGGCGCTCCTCGGCGGGCGGCTGTGAGGCGCTGCGCACCCGGGCGTCGGCCAGCGAGATCGTGCCGCGGACCCGTTCGGCCAGCTGCGACAGCTCGTACCAGGTCTGCTGGGCTCGCTGGAGCCGGGGCGCGAGCCGGCGCACCTCGCCCTCCAGCTCGGCCTCCCGGGCGAGCGCCGCGCTGAGCTCGGCCTCGGCCGCGTCCTTGCGCTTCTTCAGCTCCGCCTCGTCGGCGATCTCGTCGCGCAGCGCGTCCCGCAGGGTCACCAGGTCGTCAGCGAGGAGCCGGAGCCGGGCGTCGCGCAGATCGGCCTGGATGACGGCGGCCCGGCGGGCGACGGCGGCCTGCCGGCCGAGCGGTTTGAGCTGGCGGCGCAGTTCGTCGGTGAGGTCCTGGACCCGGGCCAGGTTGGCGCCCATCGCGTCCAGCTTCCGCAGCGCCTTCTCTTTCCGCTTGCGGTGCTTGAGGACGCCCGCGGCCTCCTCGATGAAGGCCCGGCGACCCATCGGGTCGGCGTGCAGCACGGAGTCCAACTGGCCCTGGCCGACGATGACGTGCATCTCGCGGCCGATGCCGGAGTCGGAGAGGAGTTCCTGGATGTCGAGCAGCCGGCAGGTGTCGCCGTTGATCTGGTATTCGCTGCCGCCATTGCGGAACATGATCCGAGTGATCGTCACTTCGGCGTACTCGATGGGCAATGCGCCGTCGGAATTGTCGATGGTCAGCGACACTTCTGCGCGGCCGAGCGGGGGCCGCCCGGTCGTCCCGGCGAAGATCACGTCTTCCATCTTGCCGCCGCGCAGGGATTTGGCGCCCTGTTCCCCCATGACCCAGGAGAGCGCGTCCACCACATTGGACTTTCCGGATCCATTGGGTCCGACGACGCAGGTGATCCCCGGTTCGAACCGCAGGGTGGTGGCGGACGCGAACGATTTGAAACCACGCAGGGTCAGGGCCTTGAGGTGCACGCCGCCGGACTCTACCTTTCGCTCTCGGTTTCGCTGATGAAGGTGCAGGGCACATCAGACGGTAAGCGAAGGCCGGTAGGTCCCGGGTGGGGGTCGGGCAAAGAAAAAGGGACGCCGAAGCGTCCCTGTGAATCTTGCTGGCGACACGGTGGATCCAGCTGCGGTCCTGCGCGGTGCATCGCAGAGCGACCGGACAACGACGTCCCCGGTGCTGCGGGGACCCCGGTGTTCGGGGACGGCGATCCGTGACGCAGGACGAATCAGAGGTGTTCCGAGGCTGCTGAGCGTGCCCGGCCCGACCGGCCCGAAGGGGCCATCATGGTCAGGTCAGCGCAGGCTCGCCCTGGGGTACGTCGATGTCGATGCTGTCGAGCAGCGACTCTTGGTGCTGGGCGGCGGCGTTCAGCGCGTCGTTCTCGTCCTGGATCCGGGTGAGCTCGGATTCCAGGTCCTGGACGCGCTGCTGGAGCCGTCGCATCTCGGCGAGGAGTCGCGGGTCAGAACCGCCGACGTAACCGAGAAGCGCCTTTGCCATGATGGATGGTCCTCCACAATGAGTGACCGACCGATGCGGTGTGGGTCGTCAGGGGATCGCACCCGCGGTGCTCGGCAGGGCTCTGTCACCACTGCGGTTCTGCTGCTAATCAGCTCTACCGAACAGCTAAGGTGCGCGGGGTTTTCAGCGTCTCACCAAAAAGTTTGACGGTCAACACGATCACACCCTGTGTACCCGGGTGTCCCGGGGGCGCGCGGCCGGACGATCATGCGGCGCGACTCTCCTGCGGGACCCCGAGGGGTGTGCGGATCTTCGTCAATGCCGCAGCCTTGCACGACATCCCGCATCTGGCAACCATCGGTCGCCACCGGGTCCCGTCGCAGGTCATTTCGGGTGCGGGGCCCCGGCCGGCGTTCCGGTGACCGTTCGGGGCACGGCGTTCACCGAGCGGATCCGAGGGGGCCTCACGGGGCGGGATCAGCGGATGGCGAATCCGTCGTATCCACCGCGCGGGGTGTCCCAGATCTCAGTGACGCCGTCCACGCGCCCGGGAGTGTCGTCGGACCGCAGCCAGTCCAGCAGACGGTGGCAATTCTCACGTGACCCTTCGGCCACGATCTGCACTCTGCCGTCGTCGAGATTGAGGGCGAACCCGATGAGGCCGCCGATCTCCAAAGCATTTGCCCTGGTGAACCAGCGGAAGCCTACTTGCTGTACTCGGCCGCGTACCCATACGACGAGGCGCGCTTCTTCGTTCATGCCCGAACGCTAACCGGCCAATTGCTCTCGAAGCACGTCGCCCCCTTTCGCCCATGGGCTACAGTCCCGTCGCAACAGCCTCACTCGATCGGGTGAGTATCGGATGGACGTGGACGGAAAGTCGATCAATCGGCATTCGCTCCGCGTGCGACCGAATTCGATCATCGGGGCAGTTCAGCAACGGGGCAGTCGCGTGACGTCACAACGGCGTCCGGAGCATCAGGAAGGCACAGCGCATGGGACGCCACCGACGATCCGCCGCAGGCCCCGCCGCTGAAGAACCCGCGGCCGGGGCCGCTTCCCGGCGCCGGGGCACGCGCCGGAAGAAGTCCGCCGTGCCGATCCGCACCGGGCTCCTCGGCGTCTCGGCGGCCGTGGCCGTCGGCGCGGTGGCCGTCGCTTCCGGCCTGCTGCCCGGCGGCGACACCTCCACCTCCGGCAACACCACCGCCGCCGACCAGGTGCGCAC
>MUNB01000296.1 GCA_002154345.1 Streptomyces griseus | reverse complement strand
TGTATAAGGGACAGGTGGGGAGCACGGGGGTGCGGTGGTTCAGGAACATGCGGGGCTCCTCCGGGGGTCGGTTTTCGGTACCTACAACAAGGGAGCGGCCGCCGGGATTCCGGGCACCGGCGCTCACCCCGTGCCCCGGTCCGCCCGCGCCGAGCCGTGAAGCCGTACCGCACATGGAGCCGTACCGCACATGAAGCCGTGCAGCCGTGCAGCGTACGGAGATATCAGTGCGGCAGCGTCGCCGGGCTGCCGCCGTTCGCCTCGTACCCCGCGACCGCCAGCGCGCGGTAGACCGTGTACTGCGCGGCCGGGTCCGGGCCCGCCGTCCACGGCAGCGCGCCCACGTGCCCGTCGATCCGGACCAGCTGGTGCATCGCCTCCGACCAGCGCTCCATGTGCACGAGGAACAGCACCAGGAGGTGGCGTACGTGGGCCAGCATCGGGTCGTCCGGACGCGCCGCGTGCACCGCGAACATCGCGCCCTCGACCGCCTTGGTCACCACCTGGCCCCGGTAGAAGCTCTGCACCAGGTTGACCTCCGGCAGATGCTCGTACACCGCGAACAGCGGCAGCGCCGCCAGCAGCGAACCCTGCGGGGCGCGGGCGGCGGCGGCCGTGGCGAACGCGTCGGCGTCCTTGCGCGAGCCGTGCCACTTCTCGCAGTGGAAGTGCAGCGCCGCGATGTGCGCGCCCATGTGCGCCGGAGCCCGGTCGATGATCTTCGCCCAGAGCTGGTCGAACTGCTCGGGGGTGTAGTTCAGGCCCCGGGCCACCGCCAGCTCCACGATGTACGGGACGGGGTCGCCCGGCGCGAGCAGGGCCGCCTCGCCGCAGACCGTACGGGCCTCCTCCAGGATGATCCGGAAGTCGTCGCTGCCCGCGGCCGAGGACCGCCAGGCCTGCTGTACCAGGAACTCCGCGTGCACCGCCGCCCCGCCCGCGTCCTTCGGCGACTCCGCGCGCCAGGTCCGCAGCCACGCGCCGCCCACCCCGGGACGCTGCGCCAGCTCCAGCGAGGCCGCGCCCGCGAAGGCCTGGATCCGCTGCCAGCGCACCTCGCCCTCCTTCGGCGTCCCGGCCAGCAGCTGGGAGGCCGCGCGCCAGTCCTGGGTGCCCTGGACGACGTCGAGCACGTCCAGGAGATCCTGGTCGGGGCCCGGCATCCGGACGTCCAGCTCCTCCTGGCGGGCGAAGCCGTACGTGTCCGGGTCGGCGGCGTCCGGCGCACCGGGTTCGACCTGGCGGATACCGCCCCGGCGACGCATGACCCAGGGGCCGACGATCGCCGCGAGCATGCACATCGCGAGCAGGAACAACAGAATCTCCATGGCCCCATTGTCCCCGGAGCGGCGAGTGGCCGGTAAGGGCCCTCTCCACGAACTACGCTCGGCCCCATGAGCGACCAGCACAGCTTCGAAACCCTCGCCATCCACGCGGGGAACACCGCCGACCCCCTCACCGGCGCGGTGGTACCGCCGATCTACCAGGTGTCCACGTACAAGCAGGACGGCGTGGGCGGACTGCGCGGCGGATACGAGTACAGCCGCAGCGCCAACCCGACCCGCACCGCCCTGGAGGAGAACCTCGCGGCCCTCGAAGGCGGCCGCCGCGGTCTCGCCTTCGCCTCCGGCCTCGCCGCCGAGGACTGCCTCCTGCGTACGCTGCTGACCCCCGGCGACCACGTGGTCATCCCGAACGACGCCTACGGCGGCACGTTCCGGCTGTTCGCGAAGGTCGCCGCGCGGTGGGGCGTGGAGTTCTCCGTGGCCGACACCTCGGACGTGGCGTCCGTACGGGCCGAGATCACCCCGCGCACCAAGGCGATCTGGGTGGAGACCCCGTCCAACCCGCTGCTCGGCATCACCGACATCGCCGCCGTGGCCCAGGTCGCCCGGCAGGCCGGGGCCCGCCTCGTCGTCGACAACACCTTCGCCTCGCCCTACCTCCAGCAGCCCCTCGCGCTCGGCGCGGACGTCGTCGTGCACTCCACCACCAAGTACATGGGCGGCCACTCCGACGTCGTCGGCGGCGCGCTCGTCGTCAGCGACCCGGAACTCGCCGACGAGCTGGCGTTCCACCAGAACGCGATGGGCGCGGTCTCCGGCCCCTTCGACGCCTGGCTCGTGCTGCGCGGCATCAAGACGCTGGCCGTCCGCATGGACCGGCACACCGAGAACGCCACCAAGGTCGCCGACCTGCTGACCCGGCACCCCAAGGTCTCCCAGGTCCTCTACCCGGGCCTGCCCGAGCACCCCGGCCACGAGGTCGCCGCCAAGCAGATGAAGGCCTTCGGCGGCATGGTGTCCTTCCGCGTCGCGGGCGGCGAGGAGGCGGCGGTCGAGGTCTGCAACCGGGCGAAGCTCTTCACGCTCGGCGAGTCCCTCGGCGGCGTGGAGTCGCTGATCGAGCACCCGGGCCGGATGACGCACGCCTCGGTCGCGGGCTCCCTGCTGGAGGTCCCGGCCGACCTGGTCCGGATCTCCGTCGGCATCGAGAACGGCGACGACCTGATCGCCGACCTCACGCAGGCGCTGGGCTGATCCGGCAGGAGCGACAGCGGTGACACGAGGGGCGCCCGCCGGTGACGGCAGGCGCCCCTCGCGTTCGGACATTCAGACGTTCCGGCGTTCAGACGTTCCGGCGTTCAGGTGCTCACCTTCTCGTCCGCGTCCTCCAGCATGCCCCTGATCTGCTCGCGCAGTTCGGGACTGTTCTCGTGTCCGTGGACCGACGCGGCGTGCTCGCTCGCGGCCCGGACGACCTCGTCCTCCTCACCGACGATGGTGAGGGTGCAGTTCATCTCGTTCGGATACTTACGGCAGTCCGCCGTCTTCCTGGTCATCACGGCCTCCTCGGCTCGTACGACGACCGACCACTCCAGCGTAGGCCTCCCGCGCCGGGGGCCCAACGGCTCACCAGCCCTCCAACGGTGGAGTGACCTGGGCGGGCTCGGTCGCCCACGGCTGCTCGACGCCGGCCCAGACGAGGAACGCGGCGAGCGCCAGGCCCAGCAGCCAGGCCGCCGTCCGGACCGCCGCCCGGCGCAGCCGCAGCCGCCGTCCACCGTGCCGGACCGCCCGCGCGGCCAGGTCCGGCGGCAGGACCGGATGCGGGCCGTCCAGCATCCGGCGGACCTGCTCCTCGCGCGGATCGCGGCGCCCCGCGCTCACGGCGTCACCCCGGCCGCCCCGCGCCGGGGCCCGCCCGACCGCAGCGCCGCCACCGCGCGGGCGCACACCGCGCGGACCCGGTCGGCCGGCAGTCCGAGCAGCGCCGCCGTCTGGTCCTCGCCGACCTCCTCGTACATCCGCAGGACCAGCACCAGCCGCTCGATCGGGGTCAGCCGGTCCAGCAGACCGCCGCGCGGCCGCTGGTGGCGCCGGGCCTCCCGGGCGAACCGGAGGGCCAGCTCCCGGCGGGCCAGGTCGTAGGGGTCGCCGCCGTGCAGCCGGTCCCAGCCGGCGTAGGTACGGGCGAGCGCCGCGTGCAGCAGCCGCTCGGCCCGTACGTACGCGCCCGGCGGTTCGGCCGGTTCACCGGTGAGCAGCGTCGCCGTGTGCAGCAGGCGTCCGCCCGCGCCCGCCACGAAGGCCTCGAACTCCAGGGCGCGGAGCCGGTCCCGGTGGGTCGCCCGCTCTGCCATGGACCACATACGAGCCCCGGTGCACCGCCCCGGTCAAGAGCCCGGACGCGGCCGGTGCGCGCGGTCCGGGGCCGTCAGTCGGACTGCGGCGGCTGGTGCGCGGCCTGCCGGGCGGCCAGCGAGCCGTTGAACCGGGTGAGCAGGGTGCAGAAGATGTCCCGCTCCTCCTCCGACCAGCCGTCCGTCACCTGGGACATCAGCTCGCGCCGCGAGGCGCGGACCTCGTTCAGCCGGGCCTGGCCGCGCGGCGACAGCTGGAGCACCACGGCCCGGCCGTCCTCGGGGTGCGAGGTGCGCTTGACCAGCCCGGTGTCGACGAGCGGCGCGACCTGCCGCGTCACCGTCGAGGAGTCGATACCCATCCCGGCCGCCAGCGCTTTGACGCCCATCGGACCTTCCCGGTCAAGACGGTTCAGCAGCAGGTACGCCGCCCGGTCCATCGAGTTGCGGACCTGGCCGACACCGCCGAGGCGGGTCTGCTCGGCACGGCGGGCGAAGACCGCCACCTGGTGCTGGAGCGCGTCCAGCAGGCGGTCGGGGCCCGGGTGTTCGGGGGCGGCGCCCCCGGAAGGAGACGCAGCAGTCGTCATGTCCTGAGGGGGCATGGCCGGGGGCTCTCTTCAGTGCGGGGTCGGATGGGTGGGGGACAGAGTACGCGGCCCCGGGGCAACGCGTACCAGTGCCGCACAAACCTGCGGACACCACCGCAGGCCGCCATGAGACAAGTCTGCCGCGTGCTCCGCGAGCTGCAAGACTTGCGGACATGAGCTTCCGCGCGACCGCCCACCACCCGGCCCTGATCCTCGACGACGTCCGGGGCGCGCAGAAAATGCTGTCCGGGGTGGCCCGGGTGACCGCCCTGGAGGGCAGCCGGCATCTGACCGAGCTGGTCGGCGCCCCGGTCCACCTCAAGTGCGAGAACCTCCAGCGCACCGGCTCCTTCAAACTGCGCGGCGCCTACGTCCGGATCTCCGGCCTCACCCCGGTGGAGCGGGCGGCCGGGGTCGTCGCCGCCAGCGCCGGGAACCACGCCCAGGGCGTCGCGCTCGCCTCGTCGCTCCTCGGCGTACGCTCCACAGTCTTCATGCCCGTGGGGGCGCCGCTGCCCAAGGTCGCCGCGACCCGGGAGTACGGGGCCGAGGTGCGACTGCACGGCCAGGTCGTCGACGAGACCCTCGCCGCCGCCGAGCGGTACGCGGAGGAGACCGGCGCGGTCTTCATCCACCCCTTCGACCACCCCGACATCATCGCGGGCCAGGGCACCGTCGGACTGGAGATCCTGGAGCAGTGCCCGGAGGTCCGCACGATCGTCCTCGGCATCGGCGGCGGCGGGTTCGCCGCGGGCGTCGCCGTCGCGGTGAAGGCCCTGCGCCCCGACGTCCGGATCGTCGGCGTCCAGGCCGAGGGCGCCGCCTGCTACCCGCCCTCGCTGGCCGTCGGGCACCCCGTCTCGCTCGACTCCCCGGCCACGATGGCCGACGGCATCAAGGTGGGCCGGCCCGGCGACGTACCGTACCGGCTGGTCGAGGAGCTGGTCGACGAGGTCCGCACGGTCACCGAGGACGAACTGTCCAGCGCGCTGCTGCTCTGCCTGGAGCGGGCCAAGCTGGTCGTCGAACCGGCCGGGGCCAGCCCGGTGGCCGCGCTGCTCAGCGACCCGAAGGCGTTCCGGGGACCGGTGGTGGCGGTGCTGTCCGGCGGCAACGTGGACCCGCTGCTGATGCAGCGCATCCTGCGGCACGGGATGTCCGCGGCGGGCCGCTATCTGAGCCTGCGGCTGCGGCTCACCGACCGCCCGGGGGCGCTGGCCGCCCTGCTGGCCGCGCTGACCGTGGCCGACGCCAACGTCCTCGACATCAGCCATGTACGCACCGACCCGCGCCTGGGGCTGACCGAGGCGGAGGTCGACCTGCGTCTGGAGACGAAGGGCCCGCAGCACTGCGCCGAGGTCGAGGCGGCACTGCGGGCGGCGGGCTACCGCGTGATGAGCTGACCGTCCGCTTCGCGCCGATTGGCCGGATCCCGTTATTCGCCGCGCGGTGGAGCCCCGCGAATCCTAGGATCGCGAAGAGAGGCCACGTACAGGTGCGGTCAGCCGCGACGACGGGGGAGTTCTTCCATGCCAGGTGCGATCCACGCCGAAGGTCTGGTGAAGACCTTCGGCGACGTACGAGCCCTCGACGGCGTCGATCTCGACGTCCCCGAAGGCACCGTCCTCGGACTGCTCGGGCCCAACGGCGCGGGCAAGACCACCGCCGTACGGGTGCTGACCACGTTGCTGCGGCCGGACAGCGGCACGGCCGTCGTGGCCGGGATCGACGTCCTGAAGAAGCCCAACGAGGTACGCCGCTCGATCGGGCTCTCCGGACAGTTCGCCGCGGTCGACGAGTATCTGACCGGCCGCGAGAACCTCCAGATGGTCGGGCAGCTCTATCAGCTGAGCGCCCGGGACGCGAAGGCCCGCGCGGCCGTTCTGCTGGACCGGTTCAACCTCTCCGACGCCGCCGACCGCACCGCCAAGACGTACTCCGGCGGTATGCGCCGACGGCTCGACCTCGCGGCGGCGCTCGTCGTCTCGCCGCCCGTGATGTTCATGGACGAGCCGACCACCGGCCTCGACCCGCGCAACCGGCAACAGCTCTGGGACGTGATCGAGGACCTGGTGGCGGGCGGTACGACCCTGCTGCTGACCACGCAGTATCTGGAGGAGGCCGACCGCCTCGCGAACGACATCTGCGTCATCGACCACGGCAAGGTCATCGCGCGCGGCACCTCCGACGAGCTGAAGGCCCGCACCGGCGGCGAGCGCGTCGAGGTCGTCGTGCACCGCCCCGACGAGATCGAGCCCGCCCGGAGCGTGCTGACCGCCCTCGGCAAGGGCGAGGTCACCGTCGTCCGGCTCTCCCGGAAGCTGACCGTCCCGGTGAGCGGCGGGGCCAAGCTGCTCGCCGAGATCATCCGCGACCTGGACGCCCGGGGTGTGGAGATCGACGACATCGCCCTGCGCAGGCCCACCCTGGACGACGTCTTCCTCTCCCTCACCGGCCACGCGGCCGAGGTCTCCGAGCAGAGCAAGGAGGACGCCCAGTGAGCGCGATCGCCAAGGACGAGGCCCCGGCGCTGCTTCCCCGCCCCTCCGGGGGTGTCACCCAGTCCGTGAAGGACTCCCTCGTCGTCGCGAAGCGGAACCTGATCCGGATGACCCGGATCCCCGAGATGGTGATCTTCGGGCTGATCCAGCCGATCATGTTCGTGGTGCTGTTCACCTACGTCTTCGGCGGCTCGATCAGCATCGGCGGCTCCACCGATCCGCAGCTGTACAAGGAGTTCCTGATGGCGGGCATCTTCGCCCAGACCGTCACCTTCGCCACCGCGGGCGCCGGCGCGGGCATCGCCGACGACATGCACAAGGGGCTCATCGACCGCTTCCGGTCGCTGCCGATGGCCCGGGGCGCGGTCCTCACCGGACGGACGCTCGCCGACCTCGTCCAGACCACCCTCACCCTCGTCGTGCTCGCGGGGGTCGCGCTGATCGTCGGCTGGCGCACCCACGAGAACATCGGCAAGGTGCTCTGCGGCTTCCTGCTGCTGCTCCTGCTCGGCTACGCGTTCTCCTGGATCGGGGCGCTGATCGGCCTGTCCGTGCGCACCCCGGAGGCGGCGACCTCCGGCGGGCTGATCTGGCTGTTCCCGCTGACGTTCATCTCGAACGCCTTCGTGCCGGTCACCGGCATGCCGACGTTCCTCCAGCACGTCGCCGAATGGAACCCCTTCAGCGCCACGGTGGCGGGGGCCCGTGAGCTCTTCGGCAACACCATGCCGAACATGCCGAAGTCCGTCACCGGGGCCTGGCCGATGGAGCACCCGATCCTCGCCTCGGTCATCTGGTCGGTGCTGATCATCGTGGTCTTCCGGACCCTCGCGGTCCGCAAGTACCGCTCGGCCGCCGCCTGACAGGCGCACCGGGGCGCCGCCCAGTAGCCGTGTGACAGCTGTTTCGGTAGCCGCGCGTCGGGCGGAGCGATGAGTTCCGGTGGCGGTGCGAGTCATGTCAGGGGGACGGGGGACGCCGCAGACACCATGGAGGACACCATGACCACCACCGCTCCCGACGGCCACGACCACGACCACGACCCGGCCCCCGAGCGGCCCGGCCGCCCGCCCGTCGTCGACCGGGCCACCTGGCAGGCGGCCAGGGACGAGCTGCTGGTCCGCGAGAAGGCTCACACCCACCAGGGCGACGCGATCGCCGCGGCCCGCCGGCGGCTGCCGATGGTGGAGACCGACGGGACCGTCGAGGTCGTCGGAGCCGAGGGCCCGGTCCCGTTCCTGGACCTCTTCCAGGGCCGTGACGAGCTCGTCGTCTACCAGCACATGTGGTACGACGGCGCACCGCACCAGGGCCAGTGCGAGGGCTGCACCGACGCGGTCTGGCACATGAAGGACGCCGTCTACCTCAACGCCCGGGGCGTCTCGTTCGCCGTCCTGACCTCGGGGGCCTGGGAGGAGGTGGCCGCCTTCACCGCGTTCATGGGCTACACCCAGCCCTGGTATTCGGTGCGGGGCCTGGACGCGCCGATCGGCGGCGAGATGGGGCACCTCGCCTGCTTCCTGCGCGAGGGCGACCGGGTGTTCCTCACCTACTCCACGACGGGCCGCGGAATCGAGCCGGCCAACGGGTCCTTCGGGCTGCTCGACATGACGCCCTACGGCCGCGGCGAGGCGTGGGAGGACAACCCCGAGGGCCGGCCGGTGCTCGGCCGGGCCCGCGAGGGGTATCCGGGGGAGGGCGGGCCCTGCTGGTACTGGCGCACGGACGCGGACGCCACCGCCAGCTGGGGTCCGGCCAGCCGTCCCACCCCGCAGTGG
>MUNB01000295.1 GCA_002154345.1 Streptomyces griseus | reverse complement strand
GAAGCAGCCGTCCGCGCCGCGCAGCGCCCAGAACGTCCTGCTGACCCTGGGCGGTCTGCTGCTGACGGTGGCGGCCAGCGCGTTCCAGGCCCGGTCGACCGCGTCCCGCATCCGGCGGCCGGGGGCCAGGCCCGCCGCGTCGTCGGCCGCCGCCGCCAGCACCGTACGGGCGGCGAACGCGGCCCACTCGGCGTCGTCGGACGGCCCGAGCCGCAGCGGCTCGGGCGGCTGGTTGAGGGCGATGGGCACCGGGAGCGTGGTGGTCGCGTTCTGCTCGGCGAAGGTGTCCAGCTCCCGGGTGAGCCGCCGGGTCCACTCGGGCATCCGGGCCGCCCGGTGCCGGGCCGCGGGCCACCCGGCGGCATCGCCCGCCGCCAGCCCGAGCAGCAGCCCCTCGATCCGGGCCCGGCGGGTGGGCGCGGGGGTCCCGATGGTCGTGCGCGCCGAGGGCGTCGCCGCCTCTCCCGCGAGGGTCGCCGCCGGGCGGCTCCTGACCGTTGCGCCGGTCGCGGTCGTCGCCGGGTGGCTTCCGGCCGATTCGCCGGTCGTGGTCGTCGCCGGGTGGCTTCCGGCCGTTCCGCCGGTGGCGGTCGTCGTGGGCGCGGCCGGGGCCCCGGCCGTCTCGCGGGCCGCGGTCATCGCCGCTCCTCCCGTACGGGCGCGAAGGCGGCGGCCACGGACGCCATGTCCCGTACGGCCGACGGCTCGCGACCGCCGCCCCGCTCCTGGGGGTGTTCCGCCGCCCCGGCCGCTCCCGGATCGTCCGGCGTCAGCAGCTCCGCGATGTCCAGCACGTGGTAGCCGCGCATCGAGGGCAGACAGCTGCCCCGGACCGGGCCGATCGCGGCCGCCCAGTCCGGCGGGATCGAGCTCTCCCCGTGCAGCGCCCCGGCCAGGGCGCCCGCCACCGCCGCCGTCGTGTCCGCGTCGCGGCCCATGTTGACGGCCGTGAGCACCGCCGTCCGGAAGTCCCCGCGCGCCGCCGTGAACGCCCCGAACGCCAGGCCCACCGCCTCCGGCGCCAGGTCCGTCCACGGGTAGCCGGCGATCACCACCGCCGAGCGCACCGCCCGTTCCATGGTGAGCCGGTCGGGGTAGGGCCGCTGGGCCGCCGCCACCGCCCGGCGCAGCGACCGGGCGGTCCAGGAGTCCATCGGGACCACCGAGAGCGCGGCCGCGATCACCGAGGCGAGGCCCGAGCCCACCATCGCCGCGGCCACCCCGGCCGCCACCGCCTGGCCCCCGTAGATCCCCTCGCCCTCGTGGCTGACCCGGCCGTCCACCGCGACCAGCCGGGCCGCCTCGGCGGGGCGGCCCGCCGCGAACACCCCGAAGGGCGCCGCCCGCATCGCGAGCCCGTCGCTCCAGGCGTGCCGGTGCTGGGCCGAGATGGGCGCGGCCAGGCCCCGGCGCAGATTCTCCAGCGTGCCGCGCTCGCTGAACCCGGCGCCCCGGAACGGGCCCTCGTCCAGATCGGCGATCCAGTGGTGCCAGGCCCGCTCCACGTGGGAGACGTCGAGCGCCGAGCCGTGCCGGGCCAGCAGCAGCCCGGAGAAGATCGCGTACTCCGTGTCGTCGGTGCCCGCCGGGTCATCGCTCACGAAGCCCTCGATCCGCCCCCAGCGGCGGCGGATCTCGGAGGGCCGCAGATTCTCCGCCGGGGCGCCGAGCGCGTCCCCGACCGCCAGGCCCAGCAGCGCACCCCTGGCCCGGTCATTGCCGACGGCCGTGTCCATCGCGTCGCCCTTCCGCTCGTCCGGCGAGTCCGTATCCGGGCCCTGTCCGTATCTGTGCCACGCGGAGGCCGGTCGGAGGCGGGAACGGGCCGGAAAAGGGCCACTCGGATGACCGGCCGGATAGCTGAGGCTGGCCTTTCTTCGCAGGTCAGAGGGGTGGTAAGCCAGGCCTGCCTTGCTGGCGGCGGTCGCCCGACCGGCGTACATTGGACTTTGTCGAAAGTTGTACGGAATGGGGAGAAGGGCACCGTGGCCATCATCGAGACCAACGCCGATCTGCACGAGGCGCACCGGGACAACCACACCCACCGGGATGTGAACGGCGGCTGGCTGCGGCCCGCCGTCTTCGGCGCGATGGACGGTCTGGTCTCCAACCTCGCCCTGATGACCGGGGTCGCGGGCGGCGCGGTCTCCCAGCAGACCATCGTGATCACCGGCCTGGCCGGGCTTGCGGCCGGGGCCTTCTCCATGGCGGCGGGCGAGTACACCTCCGTCGCCTCGCAGCGCGAACTGGTCGAGGCCGAGCTCGACGTCGAACGCCGCGAACTGCGCAAGCACCCCCAGGACGAGATGGCGGAGCTGGCCGCGCTCTACGAGTCCCGCGGCGTGGACGCCCCGCTGGCCCGCGAGGTCGCCCGGCAACTGTCGCACGACCCGGACCAGGCGCTGGAGATCCACGCCCGCGAGGAACTCGGCATCGACCCGGGCGACCTGCCCTCACCGCTGGTGGCCGCCGTCTCCTCGTTCGGCGCCTTCGCGCTCGGCGCCCTGCTGCCCGTCCTGCCCTACCTCCTCGGAGCGAGCGCCCTGTGGCCCTCGGTGCTCCTCGCCCTGCTCGGCCTCTTCGGCTGCGGCGCGGTGGTGGCCCGGGTGACGGCCCGCAGCTGGTGGTTCAGCGGACTGCGCCAGCTCGCCCTCGGCGGCACGGCGGCGGCCCTGACGTACGGGCTCGGCACGCTGTTCGGCGTGGCGGTCGGCTGATCCCGGAGCGGGGCGGCCGGTCGGAGCGCACGGCTCCGTGGCGTACGGACTTCCGCGGCGCACGGCGAAGGCACGGCCCGTCATGGACCGTGCCTTCGCCGTACGCGCGCGAGGGTGCGCGGTCGCTACCGGATGCCGGCGAAGCTCTTCCAACCGGTGCCGATCTTCACTCCCGCGCCGATGCCGCCCGTGCCGTTGCCGGCGTACCGGTAGAGGTCGCCGCCCGTCGTACGGCCCAGGATGTCGTCCGTGCCGTCGCCGGTGAGGTCGCCGATGCCGACGATGTCCGCCATCCCGCCCCAGCCGGTGCCGATCTTCACGCCGTTGCCGATGGTGCCCCTGCCGGTCCCGTCGTAGCGGTAGAGGTCACCGGCGGCGGTGCGGGCGACGAGGTCGGCGTGCTGGTCGCCGTTGAGGTCGCCCGCGCCGACGATGGTCAGGTTCTTCCAGCCGGTGCCGATCCTGCCGGTGCGGGTGAGGCCGCCGGTGACGGTGCCCGCGTACAGGTACAGATCGCCGGTCGAGGTCTCCCGGGCCACCAGGTCGGGCCGGCCGTCCGCGGTGAAGTCTCCGGAGCCGGTTAGGCCGTCGAAGGACTTCCAGCCGCTGCCGATCCTCGTCGCCGGTCCCTGGGGAGTGACGACGTGGCCCCGCTGCGGGCTGTGGCGGAACAGGTCGCCCGCGCTGTTCGTCACCAGGGTGTCGTTCGCCCCGTCGCCGTCGAGGTCCCCGAAGGGGATCAGCGTGGACGTCGTGGGCCAGGTCCCGCCGTCAGCGGTGTTCGGCAGCTTCCCGGCCGCGTCGCCCTGGTACACGCGCAGCGAACCGTTCGTCCCCCGCGCGTAGAGGTCCGGGAAGCCGTCGTCGCCGACGTGGTCCCGGTGCGCCGGCTTCGCCGCTCCGGTGACCGTCGCCCAGACCTGCTCGATCGGGTAGTGGTCGCTCGTCGTGCCGAGCCGCTTGTTCCACACGGCGACCGCGCTGCCGTCCGGGCCGGCGGCGACGGTGCCCACCGTGTAGAGATCGGCCCGGCCCACGTACAGCGGCTTGGGCCAGGCGCCGTCCGAGCGGACCAGCGCCCACAGGTCACCCTCGTACGTCGTCCACATGACCGCGAGCGAGCCGTCCCGGCCGACGTCGGGGACCCAGAACCGGAACGCGTCGCTCTGCCGGACCACCGTGCGGGTCGGCGACCACGTGCCGTCCACCGTCCGGGTCGCCGTCCGGAACTGGGTTCCCTCGAACTCCCAGAAGGCCGTCACCCGGCCGTCCCGTTCGAGCTGCGGCGGCACGGAGGAGTTCCTGCCCTCGTCGGCGGGGAGGTACTCGGTCCGGCCCCACGTCGTGCTGCCGGCCGGGCGGTGGACGAAGGAGCGGGCGGAAGCGCCCCCCTGCCAGCTGACCAGGGCGGCGCCGTCGTCGGATGCCTGCACATCGAGTTCGCCCGGGTTCGAGCCGCCGCTCTTGATGACCTCCGGGGCGCTCCAGTCGGCCGAGCCCGCCGTCCTGGTCGACACCCGCAGTGCCTCCGGTCCGGAGATGTCGGCCTGCCACGCGACGGTCACCGCGCCGTCACCCGCCGCTGCCGCGCGCAGTTCGTAGGCGGACCCCCTGCCGATCTGCACCGCATCCGACCAGCCGGCCCCCGGCTCAGCCAGATCGGAGGTGAACACCCCCACGTCGCTCTCGTCCTCCCCGGGGGTCGGGTTGCCGTTCCAGACGGCGGTGAGACGGTCGCCGGGACCGCTCACCAGCATGAGGTCGTACCCGAAGAGCGCGGACGTGATGGGCGCGGGCGCCGTCCAGGCCCCGGCGCCGGGCAGCAGCGTCGAGGTGCTGTGCGAGTCGAAGCGCTCCGTCGTGAAGCGGTCCCAGGCGACGGTGGCGGAGCCGTCCCGGCCCGTGACCAGGTACACGCCGGAAATACGCTGTTGACCGGCGGCGATACGGACCGGGGCGCTCCACGCGGTGGCACCGGCCTTGCGGGTGGCGCCCCACAGCTCCTGAGGGTCGTCGCCGGTGCCGCTGGTCCACACCGTGACGGCGGTGCCGTCCGAGGTGACCTTCACGCCCGCGCCGGTGTTGGCGCCGCTCGCATCGGTCAGTGCGGTGGGCGTCCCCCACGGCCGCTCGGCGGCGACGGCCACCGGAGCCCCCTGACCCGCGGCTGCGGTGACGCCCGCCCCGACGAAGCCGAGCGTCAGTGTGAGCGTGGGTACGAGAGCTATGCCGATGGTCGTGATCCGGCGCATGTGGTCCCCCTGCTGTCCTGTTGTCCGTTGAACAAACGCCCTGAACCTAGCAAGGTGAAAGGGGCCCCACCAGCGATTTTCCCGCCTCCGCGACGTCCGCGCCGACGACCCGGTGTGACGTACGTCGTGACGCGTGCCTCTGGGCGGAGGGCGCGGGGCGGCCTTACAGTGAGACGCTATGCAGCGCTACACATAAGTAGCCATTACTCGGCGGTTTCAATTCTGTGACCGCCGGGAAAGAGCCGTAGACACCGCAGGCAACGACGCCTGCTCTCTGCGACTCCCGGGCGCCGATCCTTCCGACTGCGACCCACCCCTTGGTAGAGCCGGTCACCTCTGGTCACCCAGTCACTTCCGGTCACCACGGTGTCCGCATACTGGAACAAGCCTTCCGCTTCTTGAGAAGCGCCCCATCATGTAACCTGCACGAAATTTCGCAGAGGGCCAACGTCGTCCCTCGGCACCGCAAATGCCACGACGACGACGGGAGAGCCGATGCGTATCGACGCCTGGTCGCCCATGGACGGTCGCCCCGCCCAGCAGGGGATGTACGACCCCCGTAACGAGCACGACGCCTGTGGCGTCGGGTTCGTGGCCACTCTGACCGGTGTGGCCAGCCATGAGCTGGTCGAGCAGGCGCTGACCGTACTGCGCAACCTCGAACACCGCGGCGCCACCGGCTCCGAGCCCGACTCCGGCGACGGCGCCGGCATCCTCTGCCAGGTCCCGGACGCCTTCCTGCGCGCCGAGACCCCTTTCGAACTTCCCGAGGCCGGCTCGTACGCCGTGGGCATCGCCTTCCTGCCCGCGGACGACTCCACCGAGGCCGTCCGCACGATCGAGGAGATCGCCGCCCAGGAGGGCCTGAAGGTCCTCGGCTGGCGCGACGTCCCGGTCACCCCCGCACTTCTCGGCAACGGCGCCCGCGCCACCATGCCGACCTTCCGCCAGGTCTTCGTCGCCGACGGCGAGTCCACCGGCATCGTCCTGGACCGCAAGGCGTTCGTCCTGCGCAAGCGTGCCGAGCGTGAGGCCGGGGTGTACTTCCCCTCGCTCTCCGCCCGCACCCTCGTCTACAAGGGCATGCTCACCACCGGGCAGCTGGAGCCGTTCTTCCCGGACCTCTCCGACCGCCGCTTCGCCTCCACGGTCGCGCTGGTCCACTCCCGCTTCTCCACCAACACCTTCCCGAGCTGGCCGCTGGCCCACCCGTACCGCTTCGTCGCGCACAACGGCGAGATCAACACGGTCAAGGGCAACCGCAACTGGATGAAGGCCCGCGAGTCCCAGCTCGCCTCCGAACTCTTCGGCCAGGCGCAGCTCGACCGGATCTTCCCCGTCTGCACCCCGGACGCCTCCGACTCGGCCTCTTTCGACGAGGTCCTGGAGCTGCTCCACCTCGGCGGGCGCTCGCTGCCGCACGCGGTGCTGATGATGGTCCCCGAGGCGTGGGAGAACCACGACTCCATGGACCCGGCCCGGCGCGCCTTCTACCAGTACCACTCCGCGATGATGGAGCCCTGGGACGGCCCGGCCTGCGTCACCTTCACCGACGGCGTCCAGGTCGGCGCGGTCCTCGACCGCAACGGTCTGCGCCCCGGCCGCTACTGGGTCACCGACGACGGCCTCGTCGTCCTCTCCTCCGAGGTCGGCGTCCTCGACATCGACCCCGCGAAGGTCGTCCGCAAGGGCCGCCTCCAGCCCGGCAAGATGTTCCTCGTCGACACCGCCGAGCACCGCATCATCGAGGACGACGAGATCAAGGCGTCCCTCGCCGCCGAGCAGCCCTACCAGGAGTGGCTGGAGACCGGCGAGATCGAGCTGAGCGACCTGCCCGAGCGCGAGCACATCGTGCACACCCACGCCTCGGTCACCCGCCGCCAGCAGACCTTCGGCTACACCGAGGAAGAGCTCCGCGTCATCCTCGCGCCGATGGCCCGCACCGCCGGCGAACCGCTCGGCTCCATGGGCACCGACTCGCCGATCGCCGCGCTCTCCGAGCGCCCCCGGCTGCTCTTCGACTACTTCACCCAGCTCTTCGCCCAGGTCACCAACCCGCCGCTGGACGCCATCCGCGAGGAGCTCGTCACCTCGCTGCGCTCCTCGCTCGGCCCCCAGGGCAACATCCTGGAGCCGACCGCCGCCGCGGCCCGCAGCGTCACGCTGCCCTTCCCGGTGATCGACAACGACGAGCTCGCCAAGCTGATACACATCAACGCCGACGGCGACATGCCGGGCATGCGGGCCGCCACCCTCTCCGGTCTCTACCGGGTGAGCGGCGGCGGCGACGCCCTGGCCGCCCGGCTGGAGCAGATCTGCACCGAGGTCGACGCCGCCATAGAGGACGGCGCCCGCCTCATCGTCCTCTCCGACCGCCACTCCGACGCCGAGCACGCCCCGATCCCCTCGCTGCTGCTCACCTCGGCCGTCCACCACCACCTCATCCGCACCAAGCAGCGCACCCAGGTGGGCCTGCTGGTCGAGGCCGGGGACGTCCGCGAGGTCCACCACGTCGCGCTGCTCATCGGCTACGGCGCCGCCGCCGTCAACCCGTACCTCGCGATGGAGTCCGTCGAGGACCTGGTCCGCGCCGGTACGTTCATCGAGAACATCGAGGCCGAGCAGGCCATCCGGAACCTGATCTACGCGCTGGGCAAGGGCGTCCTCAAGGTCATGTCCAAGATGGGCATCTCCACCGTCGCCTCCTACCGCGGCGCCCAGGTCTTCGAGGCCGTCGGCCTCGACGAGGCCTTCGTCGCGACGTACTTCAACGGCACCGCCACCAAGATCGGCGGCGCCGGCCTGGACGTCGTCGCCAAGGAGGTCGCCGCCCGGCACACCAAGGCGTACCCCGCGTCCGGCATCGCGGCCTCGCACCGCGCGCTGGAGATCGGCGGCGAGTACCAGTGGCGCCGCGAGGGCGAACCGCACCTGTTCGACCCGGAGACGGTCTTCCGCCTCCAGCACGCCACCCGCAACCGGCGCTACGACATCTTCAAGCAGTACACGGACCGGGTGAACGAGCAGTCCGAGCGCCTCATGACGCTCCGCGGCCTCTTCGGCTTCGACTCCGGCCGCGAGCCGATCTCCCTCGACGAGGTCGAGCCCGCGTCCGAGATCGTCAAGCGGTTCTCCACCGGCGCCATGTCGTACGGCTCGATCTCCCGCGAGGCGCACGAGACGCTCGCCATCGCGATGAACCAGCTCGGCGGCAAGTCCAACACCGGCGAGGGCGGCGAGGACCCCGACCGTCTGTACGACCCGGCGCGCCGCTCCTCCATCAAGCAGGTCGCCTCCGGCCGCTTCGGAGTGACCAGCGAATACCTGGTCAACGCGGACGACATCCAGATCAAGATGGCCCAGGGCGCCAAGCCCGGCGAGGGCGGCCAGCTGCCCGGCCACAAGGTCTACCCGTGGGTCGCCAAGACGCGTCACTCGACGCCCGGCGTCGGCCTCATCTCGCCGCCGCCGCACCACGACATCTACTCCATCGAAGACCTCGCCCAGCTGATCCACGACCTCAAGAACGCCAACCCCGCGGCCCGCATCCACGTGAAGCTGGTCTCCGAGGTCGGCGTCGGCACGGTCGCCGCCGGTGTCTCCAAGGCCCACGCGGACGTCGTCCTCATCTCCGGCCACGACGGCGGAACGGGCGCCTCCCCGCTCACCTCGCTCAAGCACGCGGGCGGCCCCTGGGAGCTCGGCCTCGCCGAGACCCAGCAGACGCTGCTGCTCAACGGCCTGCGCGACCGCATCGTCGTGCAGACCGACGGCCAGCTCAAGACCGGCCGCGACGTCGTCATCGCCGCGCTGCTCGGCGCCGAGGAGTTCGGTTTCGCGACCGCGCCGCTCGTCGTCTCCGGCTGCGTCATGATGCGCGTCTGCCACCTGGACACCTGCCCGGTCGGCATCGCCACCCAGAACCCGGTCCTGCGCGACCGGTTCTCCGGCAAGGCCGAGTACATCGTCAACTTCTTCGAGTTCATCGCCGAAGAGGTCCGCGAGATCCTCGCCGAACTGGGCTTCCGCTCCATCGAGGAGGCCGTCGGCCACGCCGAACTCCTCGACACCGACCGCGCGATCACCCACTGGAAGGCGCAGGGCCTCGACCTCGCCCCGCTCTTCCACGTGCCCGAGCTGCCCGAGGGCGCGGTCCGCCACCGCATCGTCGAGCAGGACCACGGCCTGACGAAGGCGCTCGACAACCAGCTGATCAAGCTGGCCGCCGACGCGCTGGGCGCCGAGAGCGCCGAGGCCGCCCAACCGGTCCGCGCCCAGGTCGCGATCCGCAACATCAACCGGACCGTCGGCACCATGCTCGGCCACGAGGTGACCAAGAAGTTCGGTGGCCCGGGCCTGCCCGAGAACACCATCGACATCACCTTCACCGGCTCGGCCGGCCAGTCCTTCGGCGCGTTCGTGCCGCACGGGGTCACCCTGCGTCTGGAGGGCGACGCCAACGACTACGTCGGCAAGGGCCTCTCCGGCGGCCGCGTGATCGTCCGGCCCGACCGGGGCGCCGACCACCTCGCCGAGTACTCCACCATCGCCGGCAACACCATCGGCTACGGAGCCACCGGCGGCGAGATCTTCCTGCGCGGCCGCACCGGCGAACGCTTCTGCGTCCGCAACTCCGGCGCGCTGGTCGTCTCCGAGGGCGTCGGCGACCACGGCTGCGAGTACATGACCGGCGGCCAGGCGGTCGTCCTCGGCGAGACCGGCCGCAACTTCGCCGCCGGCATGTCGGGCGGCGTCGCGTACGTCATCGACCTCAACCGCGACGACGTCAACGTCGGCAACCTCGGCGCCGTCGAGGAGCTGGACGACACCGACAAGCAGTGGCTGCACGACGTCGTGCGCCGCCACCAGGAGGAGACCGGCTCCACCGTCGCCGAGAAGCTCCTCGCCGAGTGGGACACCGCCGTGACCCGCTTCAGCAAGATCATCCCGTCCACGTACAAGGCAGTGCTCGCCGCCAAGGACGCCGCTGAGCTCGCCGGTCTCTCCGAGCAGGAGACCACCGAGAAGATGATGGAGGCGGCGACCCATGGCTGACCCCAAGGGCTTCCTGACCACCGGACGCGAGGTCGCCCAGACCCGCCCCGTGGCCGAGCGCGTCAAGGACTGGAACGAGGTCTACGTTCCGGGCTCGCTGCTCCCGATCATCAGCAAGCAGGCCGGCCGCTGCATGGACTGCGGCATCCCGTTCTGCCACAACGGCTGCCCGCTCGGAAACCTCATCCCCGAGTGGAACGACTACGCCTACCGCGAGGACTGGACCGCCGCGTCCGAGCGGCTGCACGCCACGAACAACTTCCCGGAGTTCACCGGGCGGCTGTGTCCGGCCCCCTGCGAGTCGGCGTGCGTCCTCGGCATCAACCAGCCCGCCGTCACCATCAAGAACGTCGAGGTCTCCATCATCGACAAGGCGTGGGACAGCGGCGACGTCACCCCGCAGCCGCCCGAGCGCCTCTCCGGCAAGACCGTCGCCGTCATCGGCTCGGGCCCGGCGGGACTCGCCGCCGCCCAGCAGCTGACCCGGGCCGGCCACACCGTCGTCGTCTACGAGCGCGCGGACCGCATCGGGGGCCTCCTCCGCTACGGCATCCCCGAGTTCAAGATGGAGAAGTCGCACATCAACCGCCGCATCGAGCAGATGCGCCTGGAGGGCACCAAGTTCCGTACGGGGGTGGAGATCGGCCAGGACATCGACGCCGCCAAGCTCCGCCGCCGCTACGACGCGGTCGTCATCGCGGCCGGCGCGACCGTCTCCCGCGACCTGCCGGTCCCCGGCCGTGAGCTGAACGGCGTCCACTTCGCGATGGAGTACCTGCCGCTCGCCAACAAGGTGCAGGAGGGCGACCTGACCGTCGCCCCGATTCACGCCGGCGGCAAGCACGTCGTCGTCATCGGCGGCGGCGACACCGGTGCCGACTGCGTGGGCACCGCCCACCGCCAGGGCGCGGCCTCCGTCACCCAGCTGGAGATCATGCCGAAGCCGGGCGAGGACCGGAACGCCAACCAGCCGTGGCCGACCTTCCCGATGCTCTACAAGGTCACCTCCGCGCACGAGGAGGGCGGCGAGCGGGTCTACTCCGTCTCCACCACCCACTTCGAGGGCGACGAGGACGGCAATGTCCAGGCCCTCCACCTGGTGGAGGTCGAGTTCAAGGACGGTAAGCTGGAGCAGAAGCCCGGCACGGAGCGGCGCATCCCCGCGCAGCTCGTCACGCTGGCCATGGGCTTCACCGGAACCGACCAGTCCAACGGTCTGGTCCAGCAGTTCGGCCTGGAGCTCGACCAGCGCGGCAACGTCGCCCGCGACGAGAGCTACGCGACCAACGTCGACGGCGTCTACGTCGCCGGTGACGCGGGACGCGGCCAGTCGCTGATCGTGTGGGCCATCGCCGAGGGCCGCTCCGCCGCCCGCGGAGTGGACCGCTTCCTGACCGGGACCAGCGCCCTGCCGGCCCCGATCCGCCCGACGGACCGGTCCCTGCTGGTCTGAGCACCACCCGGGTTCCCCCTGGGCCACGCGGCCCGGGGGAGCCCCCACAAGACGTCCCGTACAACGGCGTACGGAACTGAACGCGGCGCCTGCCCGTCCCCGACCGGACATCAGCGGGCGCCGTGGCGCGTCCGGGGCCGGGGAGGTCCCGGCCCGGAGCGGCAGGACATCCCCTAGGCTCAAGGTCTGCCGAACACCGAACGGGGGAGCCGTCATGCGCGGTGCGGACACGGCCGTGGGCGGGAGCGGCCCGGCCATCAGCCTGACCAAGGTCCAGGAGACGGCTCCGGCCCTGGTCAGCCTCTACAAGAGCGCCGGGGTCTCGCTGGAGAAGCGCGGCCTCGGCGGTCACCGGGCGGCCGTCTACCTCGTCCTCGACTACTCCGGTTCGATGAAGCCCTATTACCAGGACGGCAGCGTCCAGGCGCTGGCCGACCGGGTCCTGGGCCTGGCGGCCCACCTCGACGACGACGGCACGGTCCCCGTCGTCTTCTTCTCCACCGACGTCGACGCGGTCACCGACATCGCCCTCGACAACCACCACGGCCGGATCGAGAAGATCGCGGCGGGCCTCGGGCACATGGGGAAGACGAGCTACCACCTGGCGATGGACGCCGTCATCGACCACTACCTCGACAGCGGTTCCACCGCGCCCGCCCTGGTCGTCTTCCAGACGGACGGCGGGCCGATCAACAAGCTCGCCGCCGAGCGCTACGTCTGCAAGGCCGCGAAGCTGCCGCTGTTCTGGCAGTTCGTCGGCTTCGGCAACACCCGCAGCAGCCAGTTCGACTTCCTGCGCAAGCTCGACGAGCTGGCCGTCCCCGCCAAGCGGCCCGTCGACAACGCCGGGTACTTCCACGCGGGCCTCGACCCCCGGAAGGTCCCGGACCGCAAGCTGTACGACCGGCTCGTCGCCGAGTTCCCGCTCTGGCTGGCCGCCGCCCGCGAGCGGGGGATCGTCCGGTGACCGTACGGATCCTGCGCGCCGCCGACCTGACCCCCGCCCCCTGGAAGAACGGCGGCGGGCTCACCCGGGAGATCGCCACCGGCCCCGAGGGCGCGGGGGCCGGCGCCTTCGACTGGCGGGTCAGCCTCGCGGACGTCACCGCCGACGGGCCCTTCTCCGCCTTCCCCGGTGTGGACCGCATCCTGACCGTCGTCGAGGGCGCGGGCATGGACCTCGTCGTCGGCGGTGAGCACCACATCGTCGACGAGCCCCTGTGGCCGCACGGCTTCCCCGGCGATCTGCCCACCGACGGCTTCCTGCTGAGCGGCCCGGTCGTCAATCTCAACGTCATGTACCGCAGGGCCCGTACGCGGGCGGAGACCGCCGTCGTCTGCGGCACGGTCCGGCTGCTGCCGCCGGAGGGCGGTGCGGTGCTGGCCGTCTCCCTCGACGACGGCGCGGAGCTGGCGGGCGGCGAGCGCGGTGCCCGGNNGCTCGCCGCCGGGGCGTCGCCCGGGGTGCTGCGGACGATGGGCCAGGCGGTGCTGATCACGTTCTCGGACGTGTGATCGCGCGCCCGGCGGAGGGCGGCAAATTCGGCTGACGGGATCCTCGCCGCGGGATACGGTCACCCGCATGCCCGCACACGTAACCGGACGTATGGTGATCCGCCGCTACGCCCACACGGACGAGAACGCTTCGATGGACATCTGGTCCCGGGCCGGCCGCACGGCCCATCCCTTCATCCCCGGTGAGGGCGAGGGCGAGCGCGCACGTGAGATGCGCGAGGTCCACCTCGTCCACGCCGAGAACTGGGTCGCCGA
>MUNB01000294.1:301-8506 GCA_002154345.1 Streptomyces griseus | reverse complement strand
GGGGACGGGCATGGTGCGCGGGGTGCCGAGGACGGTACGGCTGCTGGCGCTCGGGGCGTTCCTCAACGCCGTCGTCAGCTTCACCTTCGTCTATCTCTTCGTGTACCTCGTCGGGCCGCGCGGTCTGACCGTCACCCAGGCCGGAGTGATCAGCGGCGTGGGCGGCATCGGCCTGGTCGCGGGGAACTTCACCGGCGGCTGGTTCGGCGACCGCATCGGCCACCGCCGCGCCCTGCTGACCGGCGCTTGCGTCAGCGGGGCGGCGCTCGTCGTCCTGCCCGCCCTGCCGGTCGCCGCCCTGTACGCGGTGCTGCCGGTCGCCCAGTACGCCGCCGGCGTCGTCCGGGCAGCCAACGCCGCCCTCGTCGCGGTCTCCGTGCCCGAGGGCGGAAGCCGCCGCCAGAGCTTCGCCCTCTTCCGCTTCGCCGCCAACGGCGGCTTCGCCGTCGGCCCGCCGCTCGGCGCCCTGGTCGCCACCCGCTTCTCGTACGACTGGCTCTTCGTCGCCGACGGCATCGGCACCCTGCTCTTCGCCCTCTACGCCGCCCGGATCCTGCCCGCCCGCGGCAGCGTCCACTCCGCACCCGCCCATGACCCGGACGCCCCGAGCCTCCTGCGCGAACTGCGGGCCAGGCCCGCCGTCCTGGTGCTGCTCGCCGCGATCGTCGTGATCGACCTCGTCTACCGGCAGCAGTACTCGACCCTGCCCGTCTTCCTCGCCGACCACGGGCACTCCACCCAGCTCTACGGCTGGCTCCTCGCCGTCAACGGCGGCGTCATCCTCTGCCTCGAACTGCCCGCCGCCCACGCCCTGCGCCGACGCGCCCCGCTCGGCCTCGTCGGCGTCGGAATGCTGCTCGTCGGGCTCGGCTACGCCGTCCTCATCCCCGGCGCCGGCGTGCTGCTCGCCGTCACCATGATGGTCTCGCTGACCCTCGGCGAGATCCTCTACAAGACCCCGGCCACCGCCTACGTCGCCGACCAGGCGCCCGGCCACGCCCAGGGCCGCTTCCAGAGCCTGTACGCGGGGGCCTCGATCAGCGGCCAGGTGATCGCCCCGCCGCTGGGCGCCGCCCTGTACGCCGCCGCTCCCGCCCTGCTCTGGCCGCTCTGCGCCCTGCTCGCGGCGGGCGCGGGAGCGGCGGTGCTGGCGGCGCGGCGGCTGCCCGGGCCGGGGGAGCGGGTGCGGGCGGCGGGGAAGGGGCCGCACGCTGAGACCGGTTCGCCCGAGCGGGCCCCGGCCGGTTAGGTTGCTGTTCATGACCGACACGACTTCCCAGGGCTCTGCCCGTACCACCGGCGCCGTCGCCGCCGGCCTCGCCACCGTCGCCGGTGACGGCACCGTCCTCGACACCTGGTTCCCCGCCCCCGAGCTGACCTCCGACCCCGGCCCGGCCGGTACGACGCGGCTCACCCCGGACGAGGCCGTCAACCGGCTCGGCGAGGGCGCGGCCAAGGCGATCGGCGTGGACGCCCGGCGTGGCGTCGAGGTCGTCGCCGTGTCCACGGTCATCTCCTCGCTCGACGACAAGCCGCTCGACGCGCACGACGCCTACCTGCGTCTGCACCTGCTCTCGCACCGGCTCGTCCAGCCGCACGGCCAGAACCTCGACGGGCTCTTCGGGCTGCTCGCCAACGTCGCCTGGACCTCGCTCGGCCCGGTCGCCGTCGACGACCTGGAGCGGGTGCGCCTCAACGCCCGCGCCGAGGGCCTGCACCTCCAGGTCACCTCGGTCGACAAGTTCCCGCGTATGACGGACTACGTCGCCCCCAAGGGCGTACGCATCGCCGACGCCGACCGGGTCCGGCTCGGCGCGCACCTCGCCGCCGGGACCACCGTCATGCACGAGGGCTTCGTCAACTTCAACGCGGGCACGCTCGGCACCTCCATGGTCGAGGGCCGGATCTCCGCGGGCGTCGTCGTCGGCGACGGCTCCGACATCGGCGGCGGCGCCTCCACCATGGGCACCCTCTCCGGCGGCGGCAACGTCCGCATCGTCATCGGCGAGCGCTGCCTGGTCGGCGCGGAGGCGGGCGTCGGCATCGCGCTCGGCGACGAGTGCGTCGTCGAGGCCGGTCTGTACGTCACCGCCGGCACCCGCGTCACGCTGCCGGACGGCCAGGTCGTCAAGGCCCGCGAGCTGTCCGGCGCCTCGAACATCCTCTTCCGCCGCAACTCGGTCACCGGCAGCGTCGAGGCCCGCCCGAACAACGCGGTGTGGGGCGGGCTCAACGAGGTCCTGCACGCCCACAACTAGTCGCAGCGGTAAGGCTTTCAGGCCGCGAGGAGCTCCTCGTGCGCCTTCCGCAGCCCGTCGGTCGCCTCGCGCCCGGCGGGCTGCAGCGGTTCCCGGACCGGTCCGGCGTCCAGGAGCGCCTTCGCGGTGACGGTCCCGGGCAGCCCGCTCGCCATCATCAGCTCGACGAGCCGGGCCGTGAGCCCGTTGAGCCGGGCCGCCTCGTCGGTGCGGCCCGCGTCGAACGCGTCCAGCGGCGCCCGCATCCGGCGCGGCGCCACGTTCGCGACCGTACTGACGTAACCCGCGCCGCCCACCGCGTACAGCGGCAGGTTCAGCTCCTCGCAGCCCGAGTAGTACGCCAGCGAGGTGCGGGCCAGCACCTTCGTCGCGCCGAGCAGGTCGTAGGAGCAGTCCTTCACCGCGACGATCCGCGGGTGCTCCGCCAGCCGCAGCAGCGTCTCCGGCTCGATCCGGACGCCGGTGCGGCCGGGGATGTCGTACAGCATCAGCGGCAGACCGGTGGACTCCGCGACCCGCAGGAAGTACGCCTCGACGGCGGCCTGCGGCGGGCGGCTGTAGTACGGGCTGACCACCAGCAGCCCGTCCGCGCCCGCCTCCTCGGCCTCCCCCGCCAGGCGCAGGGCGTGCGCGGTGTCCGGGCTCCCGATGCCGGAGAGCAGTGGCACGCCGTCGCCGACCTCCGCCCGGACGGCCCGCAGCAGCGCGGACTTCTCGGCGTCCGTCGTGGTGGGCGACTCGCCCGTGGTGCCGCTGAGGACGATCCCGTCGCAGCCCTCGGCCACCAGGTGCGCGGCGTGCGCACGGGCGGTGTCCGGGTCCAGGGCGCCGGTGGCGGTGAAGGGCGTGATCATGGCGCAGAGTGCGCGGCCGAAGGGGCGCGGTGCGGTGGCGGTCATGCCCGAAGTGTCGGCTCCTGGAACCTCGTAGGTCCACTTAGATCTTCTTGGGGTGATCGGCAAGGGATGCTGAAGAGTCCGCCGTGGTGGCAGCCGCGTCTGACATGATCGAACGCACGGACGACAGGCCCGCGGTGTCGGGCCGCGTGGCGAGGGGTGGGGGACATGGGTGTGGGCGTACGGGTACGGAGACGGGCCTCGGCCGCCCTGCTGGCGGCCACGCTGACGGCGCTCACCGGCTGCTCCGGCTTCCTGGTCCCGGCCGGCGAGGGCGAGGAGCCGGACCCCACGCCGTCCGCCTCCGCCTCCCGGCCCGGCCTCGTCCGCGCCGAGACGCTGCCCCCGACCCCCACGCCGGGGGCCGACGCGCCCGGCTACGGCGCACCCGCGCAGACCGGCCCGACCTCCGCCCCGCCCGGGAAGTGCCCCGCCTCCGGAGTCGTGGTGGACATGGGTCCGGTGGAGACCGGAATGATGCACCGGGCCGTCGTGCTCACCCTCACCAACTGCGGCCACAAGCCCTACGCCGTCGACGGCTACCCCTGGGTCCGGGCGCTCGGCGAGGACGGCCGCCCCCTGCCCGTCAAGGTCAACGAGGACGGCTCGTACTTCGGCGGAGACCCGGGCCCGAAGAAGCTTCTGCTGGACCCCGGCCTCACCGTGAAGTCGATCCTGGCCTGGGTCTCCACCCCCGAGGGCGGCGATCTCATCGAGGGCGACGCCCTGGCGATCTCCGCCGCCCCCGGCCTCCCGGTGCGGGTCTTCCCGCTGGAAGGCCATGACATCCGGCTGATGGACGAACTCAACACCACGGCCTGGCGCACCGAACTCGGCGGCTGAGCGGCGGACTTCAGCCCTGCGGTGCGGCGGGGGCCGTGGGAACGGTGTGGGTGACCCAGGCCGCGCCGGGGCCGGGCGAAGCCCCGGGCGGGGCAGTCGGTGACGTCCGGGGCAGTCCGCCCGGCGGAGCCTCGGGCCGCAGGTGCAGCAGAAAGGCCGGGGGCTCGTCCGGATAGCCGGGCAGGCCCTCCCGCAGCACCAGACCGCTCTGCCGGTACGTGCTCGGCGCGACGGCCACCGTGCTGCCCGCGAAGGGCGCCGTGACCGGGCGGTGCACATGGCCCGCCAGCACCCGGACGACCCGGGGGTACGCGGCGACCACCTCGGCCAGCGCGGGCCCGTCCGCCAGACCCATCGCGTCCAGGAACGGAATGCCGACCGGGACCGGCGGGTGGTGCAGACAGACGAGGGCCGGTACGCCGGGCCGCCGGGCGAGGGTCCGGTCCAGCCGGGACAGCTGCCCGGCGCCCAGCCGCCCGCCGGGCGCACCGGCCACCCGCGAGTCCAGGACCACGACCGTGAGCGCCGGGTGCTCCACCACGTACGACGTGAGCGTCCCCCCGCCCAGGAACCGCGTCCCGCCGAACACCTCCACCAAGGCCTGTGGCGCATCGTGGTTGCCCGCCACCAGGTGCAGCGGCAGCGGGAACGCGCCGACCTCCTCGCGCAGCGCCGCGTACTCGCCCGGCTCCCCGCGCTCGGTGAGATCACCGGTGATCACGGCACAGTCCGGCAGCGGGTCCAGGGCCAGCACCCGGCGCAGGGCGGCCCGCAACCCCGCCGCGGGGGCCACCGCCCCGGGGCCCGTGGTGATGTGCGGATCGCTCAGATGGGCCACGGAAAGGGTCATGCCGGCCAGCCTTCCCCGGCCGCCTCCGACCGCACCCGCGCCCCATCACGCCGTGGGCGAACGGAGCACGCGGGCGCTCCCACGGGAACGGCCTTGACCTCGACCGGACTTGAGGTGTGACGGTGGTGACCACGACGCACCGACCGGCGCGCGTCACGAAGGGAACACCGCCATGACCACGCACCTCATCGACCGCCCCGACCCGGCCCGCACCGACGCCCGCATCGCCAAGGTCAGCACCTGGAACGTCGGAACGCCGCAACGGCAACGCGAGGCCGTCGACGCCATCAGGAAGACCTGGGAGAGCCGGGCATGGCCGCACCCCGGACTGCTCTCCTACAGCGTCCACGCCGGGGAGGACGGCGCGACCCTGCTCCACTACTCCCAGTGGACCGGCGAACAGGCCTTCCAGGACTTCGTACGCGAGGTCCGCGACGGCCGCAACGCCGAGATCGACGCCGCCGTCCCCGGCATCGAACGCCTCGCCCTGCACACGTACGAGCTGTACCGCTCCGGACTCCGGGCCGAGGGCGACACCCGGGAGACCGGCTGCGTCGTCATCGTCGACGTGGAGTTCGACGGGCCCGACCCGGACCGGCAACGCGCCTGGGTGGACGCCGTGTTCGAGGCGATCGGCGAAGAGGCCGAACTGCCCGCCGGGGGCATCGCCGCGCACTTCCACACGAGCACCGACGGCACCCGGGTCCTCAACTACGCCGAGTGGGAGAGCGCCGGACACCACATCGCGGCCCTCGCCGCACCCGGCGAAGGCGTCGGATCCCCGTCCCCGCTCTGGGAACGCGTCCAGAAGTACCCGGGCATGACCGGAGGCGGCGTGAACCGCTACACCCCCGCGCTCAGCATGGCGCCGGGCGCGGGCGCATAGCCGCGCGGCCGGGTGGCATGCGGAGAAGCGGCGGGCGGCAAACCTCCCCTTGCGTCTAGGCTTGGGCGGCTGAACCGCGTACGCACCCCGTGCGCCCCCGAGCCCGCACCGAGGAGAACCCCCGATGTCCGCAGAGCGCCCCTCCCTGCCGCCGGTGCGGCTGAACTCCGAGGCCGAACTGGCACGGGACGCGCTCGCCGCACCGCTGTTCGTCCGCGCCGTCAGGCTCGCCCGCTGGGCCGGACCCGACACCCGGGTCGGCGCGGGCGGCGAACTCTCCGAGGCGCAGCTCCCGGCGGCCGCCGAACACCTCGGGCTCGCGGCCGACGAGGACGGTGCCGCGTACGCCAGCGAGGCCTGGCGGCTCGCCGTGGACACCGGCCTCCTCGACGTCACCGACCCGGAGGAGGACGGCGAGGACGGGGCGGACCCGGACGGCGAAGGCACCGTCACCGCGGGCGAGAACCTGGCGCTGCTCACCTCCGGCTCCCCGCAGGACATCCTCGGCATCTGGCTCGACGGCCTGGATGCCGTGCACGCCGACGCCACCGCGCCCGTCCTGGACGACTTCGCGGACCTCGTCGGCGAGGACGGCTCGATCGACTTCGACGCCCTGGACTGGGATCCGGAGGCCGAGGCGGAGTTCCTCGACGGCGTCCTCGGCAACCTCTATCTGCTGACCCTCGCGGACAACGGCGCGGGCGAAGGCCCGGTCCCGCTGCCCGCCCTCGCCGCCTCGATGATCGTCCCCGACGACATGGGCGAGCCCACCGACGACATCCTGGAGCAGGTGTCGGAGGCGATGATGCGCCTCGACGACCAGTTCCGGCTCCTCGAACCCATCGGGATCGTCGCCTACCGGCCGGTCGACGAGGCGTTGCTGGTCGAGGAGGGCGAGGCGCCGGTGGACGCCGCCGGAGCCGACGACGAGGACGTCACCCGGTACGGCATGGTCCAGCTCACCCCCCTCGGCCTGTACGGCATCCGGGCCCGGATGCTGGAGGCCGGGGTGGACGCGCCCGCCGTCGGCGACCTCGCGGGCAAGGGCGCCGACGCCCTCCTCGACGGCATCGCCCACTACCCGGAGTCCGCCGCCCGCGCCGAGGTCAAGCTCTGGCTCGACGGGTACGCCGAGGGCGCGGTGGCGGCCGCGGCCGAACTGCTGGCCGCCGCACGCGGCACGGACGAGGGCGCGCCGCTGCGCCGCCTCCACTGTCAGCAGGCCCTCGCCCTGGCCGGCCCCGAGGCGGAGCCCGCCGTACGCGCGGTGCTCGGCGACCCGGAACTCGGCGGCCTGGCCCGCGTCTGGCTCGCGGAGCGCGGCGCGGCCGATGTGCCCGCCCCGCCGGAGGACATGATCTTCTGGCTGGCCATCGACACGATCGCCGCCCAACTGGACGCGGACGGCGAGCTGGACGAGCTCCAGGGCCTGGTCGAGGGCCTCTCCGCGCAGCACAGCGGCTTCTTCGACGAGGTCTGGCGGGTCGACCACCCGGCCACCGCCGATGTGCTGGAGGCCATGGGCCGGCTGCACAGCGACAAGAAGGCCGCGAAGGACGCCCGCAAGGCGGCGTTCAAGGCCCGGTCGCGCGCGGGGGGTTGAGAGAAGCCCTGGGTTCCTCCAGGAGACCCGATCGGGAGCGGCGCTCAGGCGGAGAGTGCCGCTCCTGCAAAGCAGACGTCTGCACCCGGCCGCCTCAGGAGCCCTGCGGAGCCGTGGCCGTGTGCTGGTACGCCCGGATCGCCGTCGTGCCGATCCGGGCGTACCAGCCGGATGCGTCCGCCGCGAGGTCCCTGATGTCGCCCACCGCCCAACTGCGCTGCTCCGCACCCCGGTTCACCTCCAGCGCCCGGCACAGCTCGCCGGTGGCCGCGTACACCGTGCCCCCGGCCACGGCCGGCGGCACCTGGCCGACTCCGCCGAGCGTCGCCGCCCAGCGCTCCTCGCCGCTGCGGAGGTCGAGGCACTGGAGAACCCCCGCCCGTGCCCAGTGCAGCAGCGATCCGCCGGCCGTCACCGGGGCCCGGACGCCGCCCGTGCCCGCGGGCCAGCTGGTGTCCAGGCCCACCGTGCCCGCCGACCAGAGCGCGCGGCCGGTGGTGGGCGCGTAGGCGTGCACCCGGCCCCCGGTGGCCACCAGCACCGTGGAGCCGACGGCGGCCAGCGCGCTTGATCCGGAACTCGCCCCGCCCTTCAGCACGGCGGTGGCCAGTCGGCCGCCGTCCCGCGCCCGGACGAAGTGCAGCGCGCCCCCGCCGCCCAGCAGCGCGAAACAGCCCGCCTCCGGAACCGCCGCCAGCGCGGCCACCGGTCCCTCGAACCCCTCGTACGTCCAACGGAGTTCACCGCTGACCGCGTCCACGCACCGGATGTCGTCACCGCCGTCGTCGGCCAGCAGCACCGACCGGTCCAGCACGGCGGGCGGCCGGGCCTCCGCCGTGCCCCCGGTCCAGCGCCGCGCACCGGTGCGC
>MUNB01000294.1:0-219 GCA_002154345.1 Streptomyces griseus | reverse complement strand
GCGACGGTGAACCACAGCGGAGTCGGGTGCTCCGCCCGGGTGCCGTGCGCCGTGCCCGTCGCCAGGTCGACCGCGTCCAGCCCCACATCGGCCGCCGCCAGCACGGACCCGGACACGCCCCATTGCGTCGGCGCGGTCTCCTCGGCGTCGGCCAGCCACCGGCGCCCGGCGTCGCGGACCCGCCGAGCGGTGACGTAACCGCCACCGCCGCCCGCGCCG
>MUNB01000293.1 GCA_002154345.1 Streptomyces griseus | reverse complement strand
CGCCACCGCCCGCACCCGGTGCCTGCGCCGCAGCAGATCGCTCGGCCGGGTCTGCACCGTGCACGGGTCGAACTCTCCTGACCTGAGCATCGCCTGCGCCCCGGCCCGGTCCGGCCGCCCCAGCCGGGCCGCCCGGCGCAGCGCACCCGCCGGATCCACCACCTCCGCCTCGGCCAGCAGCGCCCGCGCCGCGCGCTCGTCGAGACCCTCCAGCAACTCCAGCGCGAACGCCGCCCGGACCGGCCCGGGCACCGTCGACAGAGCCCGGTCCAGGGCCAGTTCGTCGACGCCGCCCGCCCGGGGGAAGAGCCGCAGCCCCCACACCACCGGCACCGTCGGACGCAGCGCGGCCGGAGCCGGAAGCCGCCCGGGCCACCAGCGGGGCCGCCGCTCATGGGCCAGCGCCGCCCGCAGCACCCGCAGCCGCATCCACGCGTACGCCGCGCCCGACGGGCCCCGGTCCCGCCCCGTGCCGGGCGCGGGCTCCGCACCCGCCGGAGCGTCGGACCGGCGGGACTGGGCCGGAACGCGCGGGCCGCGCACCCTGCTCCCGGCCGGGGGCAGGGCCCGCTGGACGAGGGCGTGGGCGGCCAGGACCCGGCGGTGCCGGCCGAGCGGCGGCGGCAGGACGACGTAGGCGAGCCGCACCAGGCGGGGGTAGTGCTCCACGAGGGCGGCCTCGGCCTGCTGCACGCCCGTGCGGTCGGGGCGTACGCCGGTCAGCTGCTGCGGTTGATGGATCGGCATGAAATGGGTGCCTTCCGAGGCCGTGGCGGGATGTCATACCGACAAACGAGTCAATCGTGTGACGGTCACATCACCCGTGGCCCCGGCACTCCTGCGGGCCGCCGATGGCTCCCGCGGTCCTACCGGTCGTCGGGAGAGGCGAGCAGGGCGTCCAGGACCCTGCCGAACATCCGCCGCCCGGTGGAGGCGAGCAGCGGATCGCCCCACCGGGGCACCAGCCGCACCCGCAGTTCCTCGACCCAGACCACATGAGAACCGGAACCCGTGGGCAGCACGTCGATCGAGGCCCGGCCCAGCACCACCGACCCCCGCTTCTCCAGCCGGCAGACCCCGGCCCGGCCGCCGGCCGGCGGGGTCCACCGCACCACTTCCATCGGATCGTCGAACGCCAGCGGGCCCAGCCCCGTACGCGCCACGAAGACCGTTCCGAGCTGCGAGGGAAGCCCCGTCGGCACCGAGATCACGGTCAACGGAACCTGCGCGGCGTGCCGTTCCCAGTCGGTCACCCGGCGCCAGGCCTCGGCTGCGGGGAGAGGAGAGAAACGCTCGATCCGGAAGACGGCCACAGCCCGATCCTATGGGGTGTCCGGCCGCCCCGCGGCGAGCCGAACGGAACCGGCGGGACCCGCGTCAGCCCTCGGTGACGGGCGCGGCCTCCGCAGGATCGTCGCCCGCCACCAGCAGACCCGGCAGATGCTCGCCGATCTCCGCGCGCGTCTCCGGTGCCAGGCCCGCGTCCGTGACGAACGTGTCGACCTCGTCCAGCGCGGCGAAGGAACTCAGACCCACCGTGCCCCACTTGGTGTGATCGGCCACGACCACGATCCGGCGCGCCGCCCGGACGAAACGGCGGTTGGTCTCCGCCTCCGCCAGATTGGGCGTGGAGAGCCCGGCCTCGGCCGAGATCCCGTGCACGCCGAGGAAGAGCACATCGAAGTGGAGGGAGTCGATGGCCCGGTCCGCGACCGGCCCCACCAGCGAGTCCGAGGGCGTGCGCACCCCGCCCGTCAGCACCACCGTCGCCGCCCCGGGCCGCGCGCCCCGTCCTCCGGCCGGACGCTGCGCGTCGTGGAACACGTCCGCCACCCGCACCGAGTTGGTCACCACCGTCAGATCCGGCACGTCCAGCAGATGCCGGGCCAGCGCGAAGGTCGTCGTCCCGCCCGAGAGCGCGATGGCGCTGCCCGGCACCGCCAACGCCGCCGCCGTCCGCGCGATGTCCTCCTTGGCGCTCAGCTCCAGCGCCGACTTCGCCTCGAACCCGGGCTCGTGCGTACTCGCCTCGACGACCGGGACCGCACCGCCGTGGACCTTCTCGATGACGCCCTGGCGGGCCAGCGCGTCCAGATCACGGCGGATCGTCATGTCGGAGACGTTCAGCTTGCGGGTCAGCTCGTTGACCCGGACCCCGCCACGCCTGCGTACCTCGTCGAGGATCAGCGCACGGCGCTGCTCCGCGAGCAGGTTCTGATTCTCGCTCAACGCCGGGTCCGGTCCTTCCCTCTGCCGTACGGTCCGCAGCGGCCCGCGGGACACGCTCATCCTGCCACGCAGGCATGTCCGGCGTATCACCTGGGGAGATTCCGTGAGACCGCTCACGCACCCGCCCCCTGCCCGGAATCCTGGGGACCGTCCGGCGGGTCACCATGCCCGGAGCGCACGGCGTCCCGGCCCCGCCCCACCCGTTCCCGCGCACGTCGTCGCCGGCCACGAGGCCGGCACGCCCGAGAGAG
>MUNB01000292.1 GCA_002154345.1 Streptomyces griseus | reverse complement strand
GACAGCACCCCCACGCCGACGCCGCCGGCCGAGACCTTCGGCTCCCTGGAGAACGCGGGCACCGGCCCGCTGCGCGCCACCGCGGGCCAGGAGTTCGACGAGCGGGTCTCCGTCCGCGCCCGCAACGCGCTCGGCGCCCCGCTCGCCAAGGTGCCCGTCACCTTCACCGTCACCGGGAACACCGGCACGCTCTTCACCGGCGGCAAGAAGACCGTCAAGGTGACGACCGGGGCCGACGGCACCGCCACCGCCCCGGCGCTCCAGGCCGGCGAGAAGGCCGGGGAGTTCACGGTCACCGCCGTCGCCGGCGTGGGCAGGCCGCGCACCCTGACCTACGCGGCGACCGTCACCGCCCGCCAGGCCGACGCGATCGCCCGCACCGACGAGAAGGAACTTCTCGCCGCGCCCGGCGAGAAGTTCGGACACGCCGTCACCGTCAAGGCCACCTACAAGGACGCCGTCGCGGCCGGAGTGGCCGTCACCGCCACGATGGTCAAGGACCCGCTGGGGCTCATCGACAACGACAAGGGCCCGTACTTCAAGGACGCGGACGGCAAGCCGGTCCGCACCCTCACCACCCTGACGACGGACGCCGACGGTGTGCTCCGGCTCCCGGAGATCTTCGCCGACGACACCGAGGGCACCTTCAAACTGCGCCTCACCACCGAGGGCGGCGCCTCGGTCGTCATCGAGCTCACCGTCCGGGCCCCGGAGGAGACGGCGCCCGAGGAGACCGACCCGGAGGAGCCCGTGCCGGGGAAGACGGAAACCCCCGAGGCCTGAGACCGCCGCCGCACCGCACAGCCGCCGCACAGCCCCTTCACCACCCGGTGGAGGGGCTGTCCGCTCTGTTCTCATCTCGCGCCCCGGTTGCTACGGTGCCCCAGCCCTGACGGCCCATCAGGTCGCCGTCGTCGGACCACCGCCCCGGGAGGCCGAGCATGCGTGCCCTCGTCGCCGCCGCCATCGGACTGGCCGCCGCCCTCGCGCTCGTGTTCACCCTCTCCGCCGTCGGCTCACCGGCCGGGGAGACCTCGCCCGAACCGCTGCTGACCACCGTCCCGGGCCCGAAGAGATAGCCGCCGCAGAGGGAGAGGTCACCACCATGCGCCGCCGAGCCGGTCTCGTACTCCTGGCCTTCGCCGTGTTCTTCGCCGCCCTGTCACCGCTGCTGCGCTGGTACGCCTTCCCGCGCCTGGCGAAGGTCCCGCCGAGCCAGTACCAGGAAGTCGTCCTGGAGGCGTCCCCCGCGACCCTCCTCGACTACACCACCCTCAAGGCGAAGAAGGTCGACAAGGTCACCATCGTCCAGACGCTCAAGGGCAACGTCGAGGAGTCCGAGAAGATCGAACGCAGCGCCGGCCGCGACGTCGTCGTCTGGGACGCGCTCTCCTACATCCAGGGCCCCGACGGCACGATGGTCTCCGAGATACCCGAGCGCTACATCTTCGACGCCCACACCCAGGCCCCCGTCAACGCCACCGGCGAAATGGTCGACGGCGACCCGGTCCGGCGCGAGGGCATCGAGTTCAAGTGGCCCTTCCTCACCGAGAAACGGGACTACGAGTACTTCGACGCCCAGAGCCGCACCACCGCCCCCATCCACTACAGGGGCACCCGCACCTTCCGCGGCCTGGAGGTCTACTACTTCGAGCAGACCATCCCGTGGACCGAGGTCCCGATGCCGAAGAAGATGCCCATCGAGGGCATCACCGCCGAGCAGATCGCGCAGACCGGCATGACCCGCTGGTACACCACCAAGCGCATGTTCTGGGTCGACCCGGTCACCGGAGCCCCCGTCAACGGCGAGGAGATCCACGAGGAAGAGCTGCGCAACGCCAAGAAGATGGGCATGTCCGAGGACACCGTCACCGCGTTCTCCGGTCATGTGAAGATGCGCGAGGACTACATCGTGGACACCGTCGACCTGGTGAAGTCCCAGCGCGTCCTGGTCCTCCTGCTCACCTCGTACCTGCCGTGGGGGTTCCTGGGGCTGGGTGTCGGACTGTTCGCCCTGGCGCTGTGGCTGGAGGCGCGCTCGCGTACGCCGCGAAGCCCTACGAGCGCTTGAGCCGCGCCGAGGTGAACCGTGTCGCCGGTACGGTCGCGGGGTCCTCCGGCCACGGATGCTTCGGGTAGCGGCCGCGCAGCTCCGCCCGGACCGCCCGGTAGCCCTCCCGCCAGAACGACGCCAGGTCCGCCGTCACGGCCGCGGGCCGCCCGGCGGGGGAGAGCAGGTGGACCAGGACCGGCACCCCGGCCAGCTGCGGCGTCTCGGCCAGCCCGAACAGCTCCTGGAGCTTCACCGCCAGCACCGGCTGCTCACCGCCGTACTCCACCCGGATCCGCGAACCGCTCGGCACCTCGATCCGCTCCGGCGCCAGCTCGTCCAGCCGGACCGCCTCCCCGGTCGCCCAGGGCAGCAGCCGCCGCAACGCCTGGCCCGCGTCGATCCGCCCCAGGTCCGCCCGGCGACGGGCCCGCGACAGCTCCGGCTCCAGCCACGCCCCGGTCTCCGCGAGCAGCGCCCCGTCCGAGACGTCCGGCCACGGCGACCCCAGCACCCGGTGCAGGAACGCCAGCCGCAGCCGCAACTGCTCACTGTCCCGGGTCCACCGCAGCAGCCCGAGCCCCTCCCGCCGCAACCCCTCCACCAGGGCCCCGCGCACCAGCTCCGGATCGGGCTGCTTCAACGGCCGTACCGCCAGCTCCACCGCCCCCAGCCGGTCCACGGACCGGGCCACCACCTCGCCGTCCACCCAGCGGACCTCCTCGCCCCGCACCCGCAGATGCCCGGCGGCCGACAGTGCGGTGGGCTCGTCGACCACCGCGGCCAGCCGTACCCGCGCGGAGGCCGCGTGGGAGGGCCGGTCCGCGACCGCCACCGCCAGCCAGGGCGCGCTGCGCAACCGTGAGCCGTCCCGCAGCTCCGCGCCCGTGCCCGACGCCATCAGGAAGGCCCCGTCGCCCCGGGCCCGCGCCACCCGCTCCGGAAACGCCAGCGCGGCGACGAGCCCCACGACGGCGTCATCGGTGCGGCCTTCACCGGTGCCGGCCTCGCTCACCTGGCCCGACAGCCGGCGCACCTCCTGCTTCCACCGCGCCGCATACCCGTCCTGGCCCCGGCGGGCCGTCCGCAGCGCCGCCGCCAGATCGTCCCCGTACTCCCTCGGCGGCTCCTCGCTCAGCAGGGCCACCACCTCCGCGGCCCGCCGCGCCCCGGCC
>MUNB01000291.1:23156-23561 GCA_002154345.1 Streptomyces griseus | reverse complement strand
CCGCCCACCCACACCCTGACCGTCCAGGACCCGGAGAACCTCGTCGCCATCGTGATCTTCTTCGCGGTGGCGGTGGCGGTCTCCTCCGTGGTCGACCTCGCGGCCCGGCGCACCCACCAGGCCGCCCGGCTGCGTGCCGAGTCGGAGATCCTCTCCTTCCTCGCGGGCAGCGTGCTGCGCGGCGAGACCGCCCTGGACGCCCTGCTGGAGAGGGTCCGGGAGACCTTCGCCATGGAGTCCGTCGCCCTGCTGGAGCGCAGCAGCGACGTGGACCCGTGGACCTGCGCCGGATCCGTCGGGCCGGCCCCGGTCACCCGCCCCGACGAGGCCGACGTGGACATGCCGGTCGGCGACAACATGGCCCTGGCGCTGTCCGGCCGGGTGCTGCCCGCCGAGGACCGCCGG
>MUNB01000291.1:0-23133 GCA_002154345.1 Streptomyces griseus | reverse complement strand
CTGCGCACCCCGCTCGCCGGGATCAAGGCCGCCGTCAGCTCGCTGCGCTCCGACGACGTCGCCTGGTCCGAGGCGGACGAGGCGGAGCTGCTGGAAGGCATCGAGGACGGCGCCGACCGGCTGGACCACCTCGTCGGCAATCTGCTGGACATGTCACGCCTCCAGACCGGCACCGTGACCCCGCTGATCCGCGAGATCGACCTCGACGAGGTGGTCCCGATGGCGCTCGGCGGCGTCCCGGAGGGCAGCGTCGACCTCGACATCCCCGAGACGCTGCCGATGGTCGCCGTCGACCCCGGGCTCCTGGAGCGGGTCGTCGCCAACATCGTCGAGAACGCCGTCAAGTACAACCCGGGCCCGGAGCCCGTCGCCGTGGCCGCCAGCGCACTGGGCGGCCGGGTCGAGCTACGGGTCGTGGACCGGGGCCGGGGCGTCCCCGACGAGGCCAAGGAGCGGATCTTCGAGCCCTTCCAGCGGTACGGGGACGCCCCGCGCGGCGCCGGCGTGGGCCTCGGCCTCGCCGTCTCCCGGGGCTTCGCCGAGTCCATGGGCGGCACCCTCGACGCCGAGGACACCCCCGGCGGCGGGCTGACCATGGTCCTGACGCTGACCGCGGCGCCGGGCGGCGCCCGGGCCGACGCCGAACTGCCGGCCCAGGTCACCTCGTGACACCCCCCGGGGCGCACGCCGGCCGCCCCCACACGCTTCCTTCCCCCTCCCCGTACAGCAGAAAGGCAGGACCGCGATGACCAGGGTGCTTGTGGTCGACGACGAGCCGCAGATCGTCCGCGCCCTCGTGATCAACCTGAAGGCCCGCCAGTACGAGGTCGACGCCGCGCCCGACGGGGCGACCGCCCTCCAGCTCGCCGCCGCCCGCCACCCCGACGTGGTCCTCCTCGACCTCGGGCTGCCCGACATGGACGGGGTCGAGGTGATCAAGGGGCTGCGCGGCTGGACCCGGGTGCCGATCCTGGTCCTCTCCGCGCGCCACACCTCCGACGAGAAGGTGGAGGCCCTGGACGCCGGGGCGGACGACTACGTCACCAAGCCCTTCGGCATGGACGAGCTGCTGGCCCGGCTGCGCGCCTCCGTACGCCGTGCGGAACCGCTCGGCCAGGAGGGCGGCGCCGAGGACATCGCCCTCGTCGAGACGGCCGGCTTCACCGTCGACCTGGCGGCGAAGAAGGTGCACCGGGCCGGCCGCGACGTACGGCTCACCCCCACCGAATGGCACCTGCTGGAGGTCCTCGTCCGCAACGGCGGCCGGCTGGTCAGCCAGAAACAGCTGCTCCAGGAGGTCTGGGGCCCCTCCTACGGCACCGAGACCAACTACCTGCGGGTCTACATGGCCCAGCTGCGCCGCAAGCTGGAGGCGGACCCCTCGCACCCGAGGCACTTCGTCACCGAGCCGGGCATGGGCTACCGCTTCGAGCGGGGCTGACCCCGCACCGGCTCACCCTTTCGAGTGGTCTCCGCGGCCCCGCGTGTACCGCCCGCAGGACCGGTACTCTTCGGGTATGAGTGCTGTTCCCCGATCCGAGAAAGCCGGGAAGGCCGGGAAGGCGGCGCGACCTTCCGGGCGCTTCCGCCGTATGCTCGACCGGCTGTCCAGCTCCCAGGAGGACCTGGAGTCCCAGGAGCTGCGGGACGACGCGCAGGCCACCGGATGCACCCGGATCTCCGAGTGCTCCGACCGGCAGATCGTGAAGGTGGCTGGTACGTTGCGGACCGTCACCCTCCGTCCCCGGGCCGGAGTGCCCGCCCTGGAGGCGGAGCTCTTCGACGGCACCGAACCGCTGGACGTGGTCTGGCTCGGCCGCCGCTCCATCGTCGGCATAGAGCCCGGCCGCAGAATCATCGCCTCGGGGCGGGTCGCCATGAGCCACGGCCGCCGGGTGCTGTTCAACCCCACATACGAACTCCGACCGCTCGGCAAGGAGTAGCCGGTGACGTCTCTCGACAAGCCGACGTCCGACACGGACCAGCCCCACCGCACCGACCCGCAGCACACCGGCGGGAGGCACGCCGCCCAGCAGGACGCCGAGTCGAAGGCGGTCACCGAGGCCGCTCTCTTCGAGGCCTTCGGCGGGGTGCGCGGCATGGTGGAGACAGTCCTCCCCGGGCTGCTCTTCGTCACGATCTTCACCATCAACAAGAACCTGAACGCCTCGGCCATCGCGGCCCTGGCGGTGTCCCTGGCCCTCGTCGTCGTCCGGCTGGTCCGCCGGGACACCGTCAAGCACGCCTTCAGCGGCGTCTTCGGGGTGGCCTTCGGCGTCCTCTTCGCGAAGATGACGGGCGACGCCAAGGACTTCTATCTGCCGGGCATGCTCTACACCCTGGGCCTGTCGGTCGCCTACATCGCCACAGCCGCCGCCGGGGTGCCGCTGATCGGCCTGATCCTCGGCCCGGTCTTCAAGGAGAACCTCTCCTGGCGGACCCGTAACCCGGGCCGGAAGAAGGCGTACACCAAGGCCAGTTACGCCTGGGGCTTCATCCTGCTCGCCAAGTGCGCGATCCTCTTCCCGCTCTACTGGTGGGCGGACACCACCCAGTTCGGCTGGGTGCTGATCGCCCTGAAGATCCCGCCGTTCCTGCTCGCGGTCTACCTGACCTGGATCTTCCTCGCGAAGGCGCCGCCGCCCATCGATGTCTTCGCCGAGATGGAGGCCGAGGAAAAGGCCGAGAAGGAGCGCAAGGCCGCGGCGGCCGCGCTCCGCGACCCGAAGGCCTGAGCCCGTACGGTACGACGAAGGGCCCGGAACCGCTCAGCGGTCCCGGGCCCTTCCGTCGTCCTGCGCGGGATCAGTCGTCCGACGGGTCGCGCCGGACCGACAACAGATCCTCCAACTGCTCCTCGCGTGCCTGGGCGGCCACGAACAGCAGCTCGTCACCGGCCTCCAGGGACTCCTCGGGGCTCGGCGTCAGCACCCGCGTACCGCGGATGATCGTCACCAGCGAGGTGTCCTCGGGCCAGGCCACATCGCCGACGCGGGTACCGGCCAGCGCCGACTCCGGCGGCAGCGTCAGCTCCACCAGGTTGGCGTCGCCGTGGCTGAAGCGCAGCAGCCGGACCAGATCGCCGACGCTCACCGCCTCCTCGACCAGGGCCGACATCAGACGCGGCGTCGAGACGGCGACGTCCACGCCCCAGGACTCGTTGAACAGCCACTCGTTCTTCGGGTTGTTCACCCGGGCCACCACACGCGGCACGCCGTACTCGGTCTTGGCGAGCAGCGAGACCACCAGATTGACCTTGTCGTCCCCGGTCGCGGCGATCACCACGTTGCACCGCTGCAACGCCGCCTCGTCCAGCGACGTGATCTCACAGGCGTCCGCGAGCAGCCACTCGGCCATCGGGACCCGCTCCACCGAGATGGCGGTCGGCGCCTTGTCGATCAGCAGCACCTCGTGCCCGTTCTCCAGCAGCTCGGCGGCGATGGAACGGCCCACCGCACCCGCCCCGGCAATCGACACACGCATCAGTGACCGTCCTCCTCGGGACCCTGGGCGAAGGCCTCTTCGACCTTGGCGATCTCGTCCGTACGCATCATCACGTGGACCAGGTCGCCTTCCTGGAGGACGGTCTGCGAGGTCGGCAGTATGGCCTCGCCCAACCGGGTGAGGAAGGCCACGCGGACCCCCGTCTCCTCCTGGAGCGTGCTGATCTTGTGGCCGATCCAGGACGGCGTCGTGTGCACCTCGGCGAGCTGCACACCCCCGCTCGGATCGCGCCACAGAGGCTCCGCGCCCGACGGCAGCAGCCGCCGCAGCATCTGGTCCGCCGTCCAGCGCACGGTCGCCACGGTGGGGATGCCGAGACGCTGATAGACCTCGGCGCGCTTGGGGTCGTAGATCCGCGCCGCGACGTTCTCGATGGAGAACATCTCGCGGGCCACCCGGGCCGCGATGATGTTGGAGTTGTCGCCGCTGCTGACCGCGGCGAACGCCCCGGCGTCCTCGATGCCCGCCTCACGGAGGGTGTCCTGGTCGAAACCGACCCCGGTGACCCGGCGACCGCCGAATCCGGACCCGAGGCGACGGAACGCCGTGGGGTCCTGGTCGATCACCGCGACGGTGTGCCCCTGCTGTTCCAGGGTCTGCGCGAGAGCGGCACCGACGCGCCCGCAGCCCATGATGACGATGTGCACTGTGCGCCTACCCCGCCGTCCTGGTCATCCGGCTGACCTGCGAAAACACGCTGCTCACACTTCTCTCTCAGCTTGCTGGGCAAACAACGGGGCACACACCCGCGGTGTGGCCCGGAGTCGAGCTTATGCGCCGGGGAGGTCCCTGCCTCATCCGCGGGTCCGTATCCTCGCCCACTCCGGTAAAGGGAAAGCAAAACAGGGTGGGCGGGCGCAAGGATCGCGTTAAAGAATGGCGCGGCTTTCTCGGCCGACCGCAGGAGATTGCGGGGCCACGTCGAAAGGGCGTGCGTTTCGGCCACGGGCTGCGCTTACGATCCTCAGCGTGTCCAAACTGACCGACGTGCCCAAACGGATCCTGATCGGCCGGGCGCTGCGCAGCGACAAGCTCGGGGAGACCCTTCTCCCCAAGCGCATCGCGCTCCCCGTCTTCGCGTCCGACCCGTTGTCCTCGGTGGCGTACGCACCTGGAGAAGTCCTCCTCGTGCTGTCCATCGCGGGGGTGTCGGCGTACCACTTCAGCCCCTGGATCGCCCTCGCGGTCGTCGTGCTCATGTTCACGGTCGTCGCCTCCTACCGGCAGAACGTCCACGCCTACCCGAGCGGCGGCGGCGACTACGAGGTCGCCACCACCAACCTCGGGCCGAAGGCCGGACTGACCGTCGCCAGCGCCCTGCTCGTCGACTACGTCCTCACCGTCGCCGTGTCGATCTCGTCCGGCGTCGAGAACCTCGGCTCCGCGATCCCGTTCGTCATCGAGCACAAGACGCTCTGCGCGGTCGGCGCCATCGTTCTGCTCACGCTGATGAACCTGCGCGGCGTGAAGGAGTCCGGGAAACTCTTCGCCATCCCCACCTATCTCTTCGTAGCCGGCGTCTTTCTCATGATCCTTTGGGGCGCTTTCCGCGGACTGATCCTCGGCGACACGATGCACGCCGCCACCTCCGACCTCGAGATCAAACCCGAACACGAGGGACTGGCCGGTTTCGCGCTCGTCTTTCTGCTTCTGCGCGCCTTCTCCTCCGGCTGCGCCGCCCTCACCGGCGTCGAGGCGATCAGCAACGGAGTGCCCGCCTTCCGCAAGCCCAAGAGCAAGAACGCCGCGACCACGCTCGCCATGATGGGCCTGCTCGCCGTCACCATGTTCTGCGGGATCATCGGTCTGGCCCTGGCCACCGACGTCAAGATGGCCGAGAACCCGGCCGTGGACCTGATCCGTGACGGCTCCCCGGTCGGTGCCGGCTTCACCCAGGACCCGGTCATCGCCCAGGTCGCCGAGGCGGTCTTCGGCCACGGCTCCTTCCTCTTCGTGGTTCTCGCGGCGGCCACCGCGCTGGTCCTCTTCCTCGCCGCGAACACCGCGTACAACGGCTTCCCGCTGCTCGGCTCGATCCTCGCCCAGGACCGCTACCTGCCGCGCCAGCTCCACACCCGTGGTGACCGTCTCGCGTTCTCCAACGGCATCGTGCTGCTGGCGGGCGCCGCGATCCTGCTCGTCTGGATCTACGGAGCCGACTCCACGCACCTGATCCAGCTCTACATCGTCGGGGTGTTCGTCTCCTTCACCCTCAGCCAGACCGGCATGGTGCGGCACTGGAACCGCCTGCTGGTCGACGAGACGGAACCGGCCCGTCGCCGCCACATGATCCGCTCCCGCGCCATCAACGCCTTCGGCGCCTTCTTCTGCGGTGTGGTCCTGGTGATCGTCCTGGCCACCAAATTCACTCATGGCGCCTGGGTGGCCCTGCTCGGCATGGTCATCTTCTACGGCACGATGACCGCGATCCGGAAGCACTACGACCGGGTCGCCGCCGAGATCGCCGCCGACGAGGCCCCCACCGACGAGACCCTGCGCCCCTCCCGCGTGCACGCGATCGTGCTGGTCTCCAAGCTCCACCGCCCCACCCTGCGCGCGCTCGCCTACGCGAAACTGATCCGCGCCGACCACCTGGAGGCGCTCTCCATCAGCGTCGACCCGGCCGAGACGAAGGCGCTGCGCGAGGACTGGGAACGACGCGGCATCAACGTCCCGCTCAAGATCCTCGACTCCCCGTACCGCGAGGTGACCCGCCCGGTCATCGAGTACGTCAAGGGCCTGCGCCGGCAGAGCCCGCGCGACGTGATCAGCGTGTACATCCCCGAATACGTGGTCGGCCACTGGTACGAGCACCTGCTGCACAACCAGAGCGCCCTGCGCCTCAAGGGCCGCCTGCTGTTCACCCCCGGCGTGATGGTCACCTCCGTCCCGTACCAGCTCCAGTCCTCCGAGGCCGCGAAGAAGCGGGCCCGCAGGCGCGCGGACTGGAGCGCTCCGGGGTCGGTCCGCCGGGGCCCGGTGGAACGCCACAAGGAGCCGCACCGCAGGATGCCGCACCGTAAGGGGTGAGGGGCGTGACGGGTGTCTCGTGGTAAGCACCCTGACCGCGCCCGCGTAGACTGGTGGGCTGTCGTCCGGCAGTACGCCCGACCGTTTACCCCCTTCCTCCCTGGAGCCTCCCCACATGCAGAACGAACCCACGTCGTCGCTGGTCGGGGAGGAGTACGAGGTCGAGGTCGGGCCCGTCGCACACGGCGGCCACTGCATCGCCCGTACCGCCGAGAACCAGGTCCTCTTCGTCCGCCACACGCTGCCCGGCGAGAAGATCATCGCCAAGGTCACCGACGGCGACACGGACTCCCGCTTCCTGCGGGCCGACGCGGTACGGATCATCGAGCCGTCCAAGGACCGGGTCGAGGCGCCGTGCCCGTACGCCGGTCCCGGCATGTGCGGCGGCTGCGACTGGCAGCACGCCAAGCCGGGCGCGCAGCGCCGCCTCAAGGGCGAGGTCATCGCCGAGCAGCTCCAGCGGCTGGCGGGCCTGACCCCCGAGGAGGCCGGCTGGGACGGCACGGTCATGCCGGCCGACGGCGACAAGCTCCCCGCGGGCGAGGTGCCGGCCTGGCGCACCCGGGTCCAGTACGCCATCGACGCCGAGGGCCGCGCGGGCCTGCGCAAGCACCGCTCGCACGACGTCCAGCCGATCGACCACTGCCTGATCGCCGCGCCGGGCGTCTCCGAACTCGGCGTCGAGAAGCGCGAGTGGCCCCAGATCGCCGCGGTGGAGGCCATCACCGCCACCGGCTCGCACGACCGCCAGGTCATCCTCACCCCGAAGCCCGGCGGCCGACTGCCCCTGGTCGAGCTGGACAAGCCGGTCTCGGTACTCCGCGTCGACGAGAAGGACGGCGGCGTCCACCGCGTCCACGGCCGCGCCTTCGTCCGCGAACGCGCCGACGACCGCACCTACCGCGTCGGCTCCGGCGGCTTCTGGCAGGTCCACCCGCAGGCGGCCAACACCCTGGTCCGTGCGGTCATGCAGGGCCTGCTGCCCCGCAAGAACGACACCGCCCTCGACCTCTACTGCGGCGTCGGCCTGTTCGCCGGCGCCATCGGCCAGCGCCTGGGCGAGAAGGGCGCGGTCCTCGGCATCGAGTCCGGCAAGCGCGCGGTCGAGGACGCCCGCCACAACCTGAAGGACCTGGACCGGGTCCGCATCGAACACGGCAAGGTCGACCAGGTCCTGCCCCGCACCGGCATCACGGAGTGCGACCTGATCGTCCTGGACCCGCCGCGCGCGGGCGCGGGCAAGCAGGTCGTCAAGCACCTGTCGGGGCTGGGCGCCCGCAAGATCGCCTATGTGGCCTGCGACCCGGCGGCGCTGGCACGGGACCTGGCGTACTTCCGGGACGGGGGGTACAAGGTGCGGACGCTGCGGGCGTTCGACCTGTTCCCGATGACGCACCACGTGGAGTGTGTGGCGATCCTGGAGCCGGTGAAGAAGGACGCCTGACCTGCGGTTTCTCCGAGTGTGCGTTATGGGCGTTACGTGCGTTAGGTGCGATATCTTGACGCAAATCTGACGCACGTGACGCACGTTTGACGCACGGACGGCACGGTTTCTGATGGCTCGTCATGCGTATTTGTCAACCGCCGGCTGGAGCCCTCGGGGGCGTGGTCGTAGGAGCCTTGAGGTGGCTGAGGCGCTGGCTGCCGAGCTGTTGGCTGCCACTGTCTCATCCGCTTCTCGGTAGTGACGTTCCGTGACGCTCGGTGGGGTGTCCGGTGCGTGCTGTGTCAGGGGCCGTAGGGACTCCAGTGCCCGAGAAAGGGCCTGAGATCGTCGGCTCGTGGTTCGGGGATCTCGGGCAGTCGCGGCGGTGTGTTCAGAGGGTCGAGGCGCTCCACGCGGGCTGCTGCCCAGTCGATCCACGCTTCGGCTTCGCTCCTGTCCTGGCCTGGGGGCATGGCCTCGACCCGAGTGCGTACGGCGCTCACGTACTCCGTCAGTCGGATGGCGTGGCGCCATGCGGCTTCCTGCGCCTCGAAGTGCCTAACGCGGTACGCCTCGGCGTACTGGACGCGCACTTCTTCCATGGCGGCTTCCCAGCGGACGCGTTTCTGACGCGCTGCTTCGATCTCGTCGAGACGTCTGCGTTCGGCGGCTTCGCCGCGAAGGGTGACCTCCTGCGCGATCTCGGCGAGCTGGTCTTCGAGGGAGCGGCCGGGGGTGTCGGCCCATTCGCTCGCCCGGTGCGGCTGGCCGCCGCTGAGGACGAAGCGGAGGCGTTCGGACGGGGTGTAGTCGAAGCGGGGGATCCTGATCCAGGAGTTCTTCTTGGCCTCGGCGAGTTCCTTCTCCGTAGCGACGTGCTCCGTCCGGTCCTGCTCCTGGAGGACAAGGAACCCCACTGCCTGGCCCTGTGCCGTGATGGTGAAGTGGGGATCTGCCCTGCGGCGGCGATGGGACGGGGGCGCGGAGCCAGTCTGTCCTGCCGAACTGGAATGTCCTTCGTTCTCGGCAGTGATGATCAGCGCGTGGATAAGCCTGAGGGCGCGTCCTTGGACGGACTTGGTGAGGCCCAGCGGCTGGGGTTCGTTCTGCATGGCCCGGACCACGGTGTGCGGCCGCGCGAGCCGGGAGGGCACGGGGACGGGTTCGAGGACGGCGAGGCGCCAGGCGGGGATGTCGACGAGTTGGATCTCGTACCCGCCACGGCACCAGCCCCCGTGTAGCTCTTTCGCCTCCGGGACCCTTCCGGACCTGCGTGCCGCGGCGACGCGGGACGGCCACTTCTCCAAGCCCGGACCGCTGCCGCTCTTGACGATCCTGCCGCCGGCCTCTGCGAGCTCTTGCAGCAACTGCTCCGTGAACGTCACGCGAGGCTGTGGGGGAGGGCTTGGCTTTCGCCCGGCTGCCGGAGTCTCCAGGGCTCGGGTGGGCGGCGGTTGCGGAGTGGCGACCTGGGTCTTCCGCGGGCGGGACCCGCGTGGAGGGTAGGTGCCGTGTGCCAGGTAATGCTGGCCAGCAGCCGTCAGGACGACGCTCCACTGCCCACCCTTTCGGGAGACCGTGACCAAGCCCCGGCTCTGCAGTGCCTGGCACGTGGTCTTGTAGGAGCTGGTCTCCCAAACACCGGCAGGGGACCCGGTTCCCACCCACTCCAGTACCGCAAGCTGACGCTCATTGACCTGCCGCTCCAAATGGCCCGCCTCCAACTCACCTTGGACGTTCGGCGCCTAGATGCTGTCAGCTTCGGCCGTCGATGGCGGGCACTTCCACATGTATTTGCTCGAACGAGACGGCTGGCATGCCGGAGACCGCACCTAATGAGGCCTCGGCCCGCGATCATGCGTGTAGAAGGCGCTTGGTGGGTGGGTGAGGGGGGCTTTGACCTGCGTGGACGAGCGTTCACTTGCTGGCCGCTTCTGAGACTTCCGGTCGTTTGCTGACGACTCGGGTGTCAGTGGCTCCAGAACGTGCGGCACAGGGAGTGAAGACGGCGTTACTGGCGTACGCGGACGGAGATGTAGCCTCGGTGCTGAGGGCGGCCGTCCTGCTTCGCGGCGGCGACCTGGTACGTCGCACGCCGACACACCTGCCACAGCTCAAGACCTCCTCGGCCAAGTCGCCACTGACCTGAGCGCCTCTCCGCAGACCCGCTCGTCTCGCTTCCCGCCTTCGCGGCCCGGCTGGTCGGCGCTGCCGCCTACGCCACCTGCACGAGCGTGGGAGAGCACTGATCTACCACGGAGACTTTGACTGGGGCGGGCTCCGCATCGCAATTGCACTGCTGCGTCGCGTCCCCTGGCGGCCCTGGCGCTACACGGCAGCCGACTACCGCGCCGCGGTGCTCGCAAGGCCTGACGGCCCGCCACTCACAGGGCAGCCGGCCGAGGCTCTCTGGGACCCGGATCTACAGCAGGCTCTCTTGGAACTCGCTGTCCGTGTCGAGGAAGAGACGGTCCTCGACGTACTGCTGTCCGACCTTGTGTGACGACGGTACCGACCTGGCCACGACCGATCCCTGCTCGGTTGTCAGTGCAGTTCGATGAGCCTGTGGGCAGCGGCGATCGACGTTCGTAGGGATGTGGATGGGGATGGAAGTGGCCGAACAACCGGTGTTTCTGCTCGGCGAGGGGCTGAACGCTTTGGAGCCTGCCCCTTTCGATACCGAGGCCGAGTTCCAGGCGCTGCTCGCACGCCATCCCCGGATCCTGGACTTCGGTTCGCTCGCCGACGGCCGACCCCTTCGGCTCGTTCTCGTGGCGCGCGAGATGAGAGTCCCCACCAGTACCGAGAGCGGCTCCGCGTACTGGCTGGACCATCTGTTCGTGGACGCGGACGGTGTGCCGACCCTGGTGGAGGTCAAGCGGGCGGCCGACACCCGCATACGACGGGAAGTCGTGGGCCAGATGCTCGACTACGCCGCCAACGGGGCGCGTTACTGGCCTGCCGCGCTGCTCCGGCGGTCCTTCGAGGAAACCTGTGCGGTGGACGGGCGGCCTCTCGAGGACGCCTACCAGGAGCTGCTGGGCGGCCAGTCGCCCGATGAGTTCTGGGCGACGGTCGAGGAGCGGCTCGCGGCCGGGCGGATGCGGCTGCTCTTCGTGGCGGACCGGATACCTCTGGAACTGAGGGCCATCGTCGAGTTTCTGAACCGTCAGCTGCGGCAGACCGATGTCTACGCGGTCGAGCTGACCCAGTACAGGGGCAGCGGTGATCACCGTGTACTCGTCCCGAGAGTTCACGGCGAGGTGGCCACAGCCAACAAGACACAGTCGAGGTCAGGCCAGGCGGGCAAGAGCGGGGTACCCCAGTTTCTCCGTCTACTTTCCGGCCTCGGGCAGGGAGGTTCCCGTCTGGACGTTGTCACTGCGCGAGGATCCGGACAAGGACGATCTCGCCTTCAGCTTCGGGTCCATCACCCACCACCTGGGAAGCGACGCGACTTCGGCCTTCGCGAACGCCCTGCCGGCCGTCGACGGACTTGAGCAGAGGCTCGCGGCGCAACGGGTGAAGGGCTTCAAGGGCTGGCCGTGGGTTTCGCTTGCGGCACTGTCCAGCCGACCGGAGGCGCTGGGCCAGGTGCTGGCTGCCATCGAGCAGCTGATGAGCGATGACAGCACCTGATCGCAGGGATCGGTGCATGACCATGCACACCGCATGGTTTCGAGTAGGCGCGCGATAGGCTCTACCAGGTGGTTTGCCCGTCTGGTTGGGCGCGGGGTGTGATGGAGGCCGGAAAGTGACAGCAGCGGGAGGAAAGCCGGTGCCCAAGCCCGGCCCGCCGAAGCCCGTCCAGCAGTGGTTCCAGGATCGGCCCTCCCCCTATGCCTGGGAGCAGGAGGCCCTGGACCACGTACGGAGACTGCTGCCCGCTGCCGAGCCCTACCGGGCCTGGGCCACCTTCTCCTTCACCGCGCACTCGGGGCGGATCAATGAGTGCGATCTTCTCGTCGCGGTCCCCGCGGGCCTGTTCCTGATCGAGATCAAGAGCCACCCCGGAGAGCTGCACAACACTGGCTCCACCTGGAACTTCCGCGGCAGCGACCGCACGCGGACCATCAACAACCCGCTGCACTTCAACGACCTCAAGTCGAAGGAACTCCGGAGCCAACTGCGTTGGGCGGCCCGCAAGCTCGGGATGGATGAGCGGGTCGTTCCGCGGATCGAGCCTGCCGTGTTTCTGTCGGCGCCCGACCTCGTCAGCCACCTGGACGAGGTCCAGCGCATTCGCGTGTACGGGCGGGACGACGGTGGCAGTGGCCTTGACCGCATCTGGCAGGACTTCCTGGGTCTGCCCCCCGACCGGCCGGAGCGGCGGATCACGCCCGAGTTCGCCCGGCAGACCCTGCCGCAGCTGCTGCGGACCATCGGGATCCGGCAGTCCACCGGGCACCTGCGGTTCGGCGATGCCTGGAAGCTCCGCCCGCATCCGCTCGACGCCGGTGCCACCTGGGAGGACCGTCTCGCCGTTCGCGACGACGGCCTCGTGCAAGAAGAGGGCCGGGTCCGGATCTATCTCGTCAGCCAGGGGGCGACCGAGGCGGCTCGCAAATCCACGGAGCGTGCCGCTCGCCGCGAGTACCAGGTGCTGCAGGGCATCAACCACCGTGGCATCGTCGATGCCGTCGAGTTCCGGGAGCACGAGGGCGGCCCGGCCATCCTCTTCCGCCACCGGCAGAGCGATCTGCGCCTGGACCAGTACCTGGACACCTACGGTGGCAAGCTCACCCCCGAGATGCGTCTCGACCTGGTCCGCCAGCTCGCCGAAGCCGTCCGCTACGCCCACAACCGGTCCCTCTACCACCGAGCGCTGGCCGCGCGGTCGGTCTACGTCTCCTTCCGCAACGAAGGCGCCGCCCCCGAGCTGCGGATCACGGACTGGCAGACCGCCGCACGCGACTTCGACAGCAACGCCACCTTCTTCCGCTCGATCGGTGGTTCGGCGCTCGATGCCGCTTTGATCGAGGACGAGGCCCGCGTCTACCTCGCGCCGGAGACGGACCAGCCGTACGCCGATCCGGCGGATCTCGACATCTTCGGCCTCGGTGCGGTCGCCCATCTCATCCTGACCGGTCAGCCGCCCGCACCGCAGCGCAGCGTGCTGACCGAGCGCCTGCGCGCCGACTCCGGCCTGCACCTGTTCGCCGTCGCCGACGGTGTCTCGGAGGCGCTGGACGCACTGGTCTACCAGGCGACCCGTTCCGATGTGAACGACCGGCTGAGCTCCGCCGAAGCATTCCTGGACCTGCTTGACGAGGCGGAACGGGCCGGTGTGCTGCCCGACTCCCCGGAAACAGCCGCAGCCGATCCGCTGGAGGCGATGCCGGGGCAGGCGATCGATGCCGAATGGTCGGTACGCCGGGTTCTCGGCACCGGCGCCACGGCGCGCGCTCTTCTCGTGGAGCGGGCGGTCGAGGACGAGGACGGCAACGTCCGCATCGACGAGCACGTCTTCAAGGTGGCGCTGGACGAGGAGAAGGCGGAGCGGCTGCGTGCCGAGGCCCGCGCTCTGAAACTCGTCGGCGGCGGAGCCGTGGTGCAGTTGCGCGGCGAGGAGCTGCGCGAGATCGGCGGACGGACCATCCTCGAGCTGGAGTACGCCGGCGAACAGTCGCTCGGCGCCCGGCTCCGCGGCAAGGGACAGCTCACCTACCACGAGCTGGAGCGATTCGGCGAGGACCTCTTCCAGGCGCTCGACCAGCTCGCCGGCCACGGGGTGCGCCACCGCGACATCAAGCCCGACAACTTCGGCATCCAGCGCCGCAAGGACCGAACCTGGCAGCTGAAGCTCTTCGATTTCTCCCTGACCGACGCCTCGGACCGGGATGTGAAGGCGGGCACCCGCGGCTACCTCGATCCCTTCCTGGGTTCGGTGCGCCGCAGCCACTACGACGATCACGCCGAGTACTACGCGGCAGCCGTCACCCTGCACGAGATGGCCAGCGGCGAACGCCCGTTGTGGGGCGACGGTCTCTATGATCCGCTCACCAACGAATCAGCCGAACTCCACATCGCGAGCGAGCTGTTCGAACCCGCACTGGCGGAAGGCTTCCGGGCCTTCTTCGAACGGGCGCTGCACCGTGAGATCGAGCAGCGCTTCGACACCCTGCGACAGATGAGAGATGCCTGGCAGGAGGTCTTCCGCGCCGCGGACGCGACGCGTCCCACCACTACTCCCTCCACTGTCGGGACCGTGACCGAGGACGCCGAAGAGGCACGCGACAGCGCGGCCGCGGCGGCCGAGGCCACCACCGTGCTGGAGGCCGCGGGCCTGTCCCCCCGCGCGGTCTCCGTCGCCAACGGCCTCGGTGCGACGACCGTCGGCCAGCTGCTGGAGATCCAGCCGTACGCCATCTCCAAGGCCCGCGGGGCGGGCGCCCTCGTCCGCAAGGAACTCAACCGGCGCCGCAAGCAGTGGACGGCCGCCCTCCGGGCCAAGCCGGGCAACGCAGCACCATCCCCGACCCGGACCGCCGGGCAGACCGAGGGGCACGCCGACGCTCCGGGCGCGGAGCTGGCCCGCATCCTCTCGATAGACGACATGGCGGCGCTGCTGACCCCCGCGGCCGGCCGCAAGGGTTCCCACCGGGAACAGGTCGTACGGCTCACCCTGGGGCTCCCGCCCGAGGACGGTGGTCTCTCCCCGCTGGGTCCTTGGCCCGTGCAGGCCCGCATCTCCGATCACCTGAAGATCAAGCAGCCGCCGGTCTCCCGCCACCACCGCATCGAGATCAAGCAGTGGGCGGAAGCGGAATGGCTGGCACCGGTCCGCTCCGAGCTCGCGGACATCCTGGAGAGCTCGGGCCGTGTGATGACCGCCCCCGAGGCGGCGGTCGAACTGCGTGCCCGCCACGGGGCCGACGACGACACCCCCCAGCGGACGCTGGCGCGCTCGCTGGCCGTCGTACGGGCCGCAGCGGAGGCGGAGACCGGCGACGAGACGGACGGACACGAGCCCAGGCTCGCCGTCCACCGGCGTGGCGACACAGTCCTTCTCGCCTCGGAGTCCCTGCCGGGCACCGACGACCCCAGCCCACGGGAACTGGCCGACTACGCGGCGGCGCTCGGCGCCACCGCCGAACGGCTGGCCCGGCAGGAGCCGCTCCCGGGCAGAGCGGAGGTGGTTCGCGAGCTGAGGGCCGTACCGACGCCGGAGGGGTTCGCACCCCTCGCCGACACCCGGCTCGTCGCGCTCGCCGCGGCCATCGCCCCGGTCGTCGAGGTCACGCCGCGTCTGGAGCTGTACCCGCGAGACCTCGGACTGGAGCGCGCGCTGCGCATCTCCCAGGCAGGCGCGGGCGTACGGGCCGACCGAGGCATCAACCCGGCCGAGCTGGTGGCACGGGTCAAGGCACGCTTCCCCGAACTCCAGGTGCTCGCGGGAGGCCGTGAGCCCACCCACGTCGAGCTGGAGGACGCCCTCCAGGCGGCCCGGTTCGACCTCCGCTACGACCTCGACTCCGACACCTTCCAGCTGCCCGCCGCCAGGACGGCCCACCCCGTGACGGCTTCCGGCGGCCTGACCAGTCTCCTGCCGCCGCGCCGTGTCACTCGCCTGGAGCGGGAGGACCCGCACGGAGCGGTCCGTGAACGCCTCATGGCAAGTGCCCGGCGCGGCGGCTTCCTTGCCCTGACGGTGAAGGGTGTCCGGCTGCCCGGCGTCGCGGACGCCGTGGCGGCAGCCTTCCCGGTCCTGCCCGTCGACGTGGGCGCCGTCTTCCTGGCGGAGTTCCGGAAGCTGGTGGAGGAGAAGGGCCAGGACTGGCAGACGGTGCTGCGCGCGGACAGCGCCTCCGCACCCGGCCGGATCAAGCCGGGCCTGGCCACCTTCGTACGCGCCGTCTGGCAGCGCGTCGCGGAGGACCTCCAGACCCGCTGTGCCCTGCCCCGCACGGTCCTGTTCCTGCACGACGCCGGCCTGATCGCCCGCTACTGGGACGAGGGCGGCCACGCCTTCCTCGTCGGCCTCCAGGGCGCGGCCCGCCGACCGGTGGAGAACCCGCACGGGCTGTGGCTCCTGTGCCCGGTGGAGACCCGGTCGCAGCTGCCGCACCTGGACGGCCGGACCGTCGAGGTGATCGGCGGGGACGGGGAGCAGGCGCACCTGGACGGGGCGTTCCTGGAGACGCTGGCGAAGGGGTGAGAGCGCAGTGCTGTTANNTAACAGCACTGCGCTCTCACCGAGCGAGTCAGATCACCGGCTTACGGGCAACCCCGCCCTTGCGCCTGATGTCGAAGTTGAGCCGGTAGATGTCCGGCAGGTCGATGGCCTTGTTGCTGCGCTCAGTCATGACGCCTAGATCCAGCAGCTCCTGAAGGATCGCGGAGGGGCTTTCGACATTGCGCGGGCCGCTGCCCTGCTTCGCGTCTTCCAGCAGCTCCGCGATCCTGGTCGACAGTCGGTTGGACTCCCACGCGAAGCGCACGGCTGAGGGCTCCATGGGAACCTGGCTGCCTTCGAGTAGTTCCACGGCGAGTGCTGCCCAGCCGATATCGTCCGTCAGCTCCTCGACGCGGTTCTTGGAGGCGCTGCTCAGGCTCTCGCGGATCGCGTCGTAGTGCAGGGGCAGCGAATGGCCGGCGTATCGCTCTCCGGTCAGCTGTGCCGACCGGAGGAGCGCGTGCAGCCACGTGCGGGGGCTGACCCGGCCGAGGCCATCCTGGAGATGGTTCGGCACCCAGGTGTAGGTGTGGCCCTTACGGCGGTCCGTGCCCATGAAGGGGCCGGCCAGGGTCACGAAGACCTCTTCCTGCCGCTTCTGGTCGGCGATGACATCAACCGGAGCTATGAAGCGGCCCTCGCCCTCCGGCCGCCACTGACCGGTCGCTTTGCGGAACGCCGTCGCCTGCTCGCTGGTGTGATTGCCCAGTTGGTGGAAGAGGAGCCCGTACAGGTTCTCCCGACTCCAGCTGAGGTCGGTGGCGTTCGCACCGAGCTTCGAGGCGTCCGCGAAAGCCTTGGGTGCACTGTCGTAGAGGTCCGGCCGTACGAAGATCTTGGCGCGCAGCGTTCCGGTGGTGAGCCGGAGCTCCAGAGCCACCTCGAAGAGTCCGGACAACAGTCGGTCGAGCTGGCCGCGGTCGTTGTGCAGGTGATCGAGCGTGTCGAAGAGCAGGACGAGGGTCTTGCCCCGCTCCCGTGTCTCGCGATCGGCGCGACGCAGTGCCGCTTCGTACTTCTCGCCGTTCCGGCCGACCCACTCGATGCGTTCGGACCATGACTTGAAGGCGAGGATCTCGGGCACCTTGAGCGCCATGAGGACTACCGCTGACCACAGGTCCTTGGCGTCGACACCCTGGGAGACCAGGGCGGCCAGCGCTCGCTTCCCGGGGAACACCGGATCGTCGCCACCGCCCTGGGCGAACCCGGTGATCACTTCGATCCGGCCCAGCCTCGGCATCATGTAGGAGGCTGAGGCGACCTCGCGAAGCTCGGGGTCGGTCAGCGCTTTGGCCCAGTACGTCTTTCCGGTGCCGCGGGCTCCGCGCACGACTGTCACATCCGGGTCCAGCGCGAGCCGGTGCGAGGAGGGCGTGAACATCGTACGGAGGTCGGGGGTGCTGGTGTCCGCGTCGGGGGCGGAGCTGAGCGCGTCGATCAGCAGGGTGCGGGTCGCCTGGATGGCGGGGTCGTTCATGACTTGTCCTCGTACGGGTCCAGCACCAGTTTCTCCACCGTGTCGACGAACTCGCGGTAGGCGGCCCTGACGAACGGCAGCTCGGGCCAGTTGCGGCTGCGCAGCGGGTCCAGCCCCACCAGATCGTTGCCGAAGAGGATGGGGATGGGGGCGTAGGGCTTGTCGTCCACCTCGCCCTTGGCGGGGAGGAAAGGCTCCTCGTATTCGTCGTCGGGCAGGTTGTAGAGCGTGTCCATGAAGACGTCGTAGGCATGCCGCCGCAGGGTGTTGAGACGGTCTATGTCTCCTGCGGAGTGGAACATGGCGGCCACGATCCGGATGCGGTCGCGCAGGGCGCGGGCACGGTCGGGCCGCAGCTTCCACTGGGACAGGAGCATCCGGTAGCCGTCCCAGGTGGACGGGTTGTCCACCGCGAAAAGCAGCGCCTGGTCGCAGAGCTTGGTCAGGGTGACCGCTGCGATGTCGTGGATACCAGCCCTGCTGTCGAGAAGCACGACATCGGGGCGGCGGCCCTTCTCCTCCACCTGCGCCTCGCAGGCGGCGATCGCGTCCTCCAGCCGCTGGGCGAAGGGGCGGGGCGTGCCTCCCGGCTCGTCGGGGGAAAGGTCGCTGTAGATGCGGTTCAGCTTGGCGAGGTAGTCGTACGGCCGTCCGGCGAGCGGAGTCCCGGCCGCCGGAGCCAGCCACACCTCGCCGTTGCCCTGCTCGGGCGGGAGGATGGACGAACGGGTGACCAGCTCAAGACCATCGGCGTTCCCGACGGCCGACTCCACCAGGTGGTCCACGATGCCGTGCGGGGGAGTGGCCCCCGGCTCGGCGAGCAGGTTCGACACCCCGGGGGATTCCAGGTCCAGGTCCACGACGAGTACGCAGTGGCCGCGCTCGGCGAGGCTGCGGGCGAGGACGGTGGTGGCGGTGGAGCGTCCGACGCCGCCCTTGAATCCGTAGAAGGCGAGGCGGCGGGTCTGGCGAGTCGGCTGCTGCTCGACCTCGGCGCCCACGGCTGCCCAGTCCCCGCCGACGACGGTGCGTTCGAGTACGGCGACCTGGCCGAGGCCGTCCTGCTCCCGTTCCTCCAGCACGATGAGCTCGGCCGCGCCGAAGAACATCTCCGGGACGAAGAGCGAGCTGGCGGTCTGGACAGGATCGTCCGCCGCGAAGGGGTGGACCTTGCCGGCGAACCCCTCGCGGAGCGACACGACCGTTTCGGATTCGGGGTCCAGCGGCTCGGCATCGGCGCGGTCGTCGATCAGGAGAGTGGACTGACCGGACAGATCACGGACGAGCATGACGTCCCGTCCGCCCTGGGCGGCGAGGCGGGCGAGATCGCACGCGGCTTCCCAGGCTTCGTCGAAACGAGGAAGTGAGGTCATCAGGTCAGGTCGCTTCTCTACTTCGCATGGTCGTACGCGGTGATCAGGCTGAGCGTGGCTGCGAGATGCCTGGCGATGCGTTCGGGGGACAGGGTGTCGCCATCAACATAGCGGTGCCCCTCGTGCCATTTGTCGTGTGGCGTCTTGAACGGGTTCTGCCGCGGGATGTGTTTACGGATCTCGGCCCCTCTCCGACCGTCCAGCACCATCATCAGGTGCTCCCACGCGCCGGGCATGTGACCGTGTGCTGCCTTGAACTTGTCCATCCCCGGCATGTTCTCGATCGTCGGGCTGTACGGCTTGGCGGTGGGCTTTTCCTGCACCGAACCGAAGAAGTCGATGAGCATCGCCTTGGCCACACATTCTGCGGCCAGGCCGGCCAGGTGATCGGTGGGGCCGGGGAGCGCGCCGCCGTTCGAGAGCTGGAGCGCAGCCTTGTAGAGGTCGTGGCCCGCCTTGAGGAAGGTGTGCCGGGGGCGCGTCGGGGTGGTCGGAGCCGTCACGACGATCACTTTATCCGGATGATCAAGAGCCTGGTGGGGTTTTGCGGGGGCCGTGGGGCTCCGGCAGAGGTCCGTAGGCTGGCAGGATTGAGTACCTCTGCCGCAGGCCATGCGGCGGATGACGCAGTGCGGCGAGAAGGAAGCGAACAGTGACGGACACCACGGCCGGTGCGGACCGGGCGGAACGCCTGAAGGATCTGGTCAAGGATCTCAAGCGGCAGGTCCTGCTTCTGGAGGACGACCTGCGGGCGCGCACAGAATCCCAGGATGAGATCCGCACCCGCCTGGAGACGGAGTACCGGCAGGCTCAGGAGTCCCGTCGCACGGCGGCCCGGTACGAGTCCTGGCGCGACGAGCGTGTCACACAGTCTGCTGCGGCTTGGGTGCTGGCCTGTGTGTTCGTCCGCTTCTGCGAGGACAACGGCCTGATCGACGAGCCTTTCATCGCAGGCCCCGGCGACCGGCTGGCCGTGGCCGAGGCCCGCCACGAGGCGTTCTTCCGCGAGAACCCGAGGCTCAACAACCGCGACTGGCTGCTCGCGGCCTTCGGCCACCTTGCCAAGTCGAACACCACCGCCGCCGGCCTGTTCGACCGCGACCACAACCCGCTGTGGGACATCATGCCCGGGTACGAGGCGGCGACCGAACTGCTGTCCTTCTGGCGCCGGTGGGGCGCAGGTGGCGAGATCCGCTACGACTTCACCGACCCGGAGTGGGACACTCGATTCCTCGGTGACCTGTATCAGGACCTGAGCGAGCATGCGCGTAAGACGTACGCGCTGCTCCAGACGCCGGAGTTCGTCGAGGAGTTCATCCTCGACCTCACGCTTGAGCCGGCGGTCTCGGAGCACGAGTTCGGCCTCGACCCGGTATGGACGGGCCCGGATGGCAAAGAACACCGGGGCCTGCGCACCATCGACCCGGCGTGCGGGTCGGGCCACTTCCTGCTGGGCATCTTCCGCCGCCTGATGAGCAAGTGGCGCGCGGCCGAACCGGGCACGGATGTCTGGACCCTGGTCCGTCGTTCCCTTGAGTCCGTACACGGCTGCGACAAGAACCCGTTCGCGGTGAGCATCGCGCGGTTCCGGCTGCTGGTCGCGGCGATGCGGGCGGCGGGCTCGCGGAGGCTGGCGGACGCGCCGCCGTTCCCGATCAACGTGGCGGTGGGGGACTCGCTGCTGCATGGGCGGGATGCGGCGGGTATCCAGACGGATCTGGACACGCTGTTTGCGGAGATGGCCGTGGGGCGGGAGGACGGCGCGTTCGCGTATTCCACTGAGGACGTGTGGGACTACGCGAAGCGGGTGGACCTGCTGGGTCGGGGCTCGTATCACGTGGTGGTAGGGAATCCGCCGTACATCACCGTCAAGGACAAGCAGGAGAAAGAGAACTACAAGAAGGGGTACGACGCGAGTATCGGCCAGTACGCACTTTCGGTTCCCTTTGCGCAGAGGCTTTTCGAGCTGGCCCTCAAAGGGGCAGGCGGTGTCTCGGGGGGTGGTGGATTCGTCGGGCAGATCACCGCAAACTCCTTCATGAAGCGCGAGTTTGGTAGAGATCTGATCGAGGTCGTGTTTCGGCAGCGAGTCGAATTGTCGCATGTGATTGACACTTCGGGTGCGTTTATTCCTGGGCACGGAACTCCTACCGTCGTCTTGGTTGGGAGAAATCGAGTGCCGAGCGATTCTCGCCAAATCAGGACGGTGCTTGGCGTTCGTGGAGAGCCTGGCCAGCCAGATGACGCGGCTGAAGGGAATGTTTGGCGGGCGATCCAGAATCAGTACCGCAATCCTGGAAGTGAGTCTGAATGGGTATCTGTCGATGACTTGGACCGCAGGGGATTCGCAGAAGCCCCGTGGTCACTTAGTGGCGGTGGTGCCGCTGGGCTGTTTGCTCGGTTGTCGCAGGTGGCGGTTTCCGTATTGGCGGACCGTGTTCGGGTGATTGGCCGCACAGCTCATACTGGTGCCGATGAGGCCTACTTTGCTTCTCCCGGAAGTTGGGAGCGTCGAGGGGTTAGTGGCGCCCACGTGGTTCCGCTTGTCGAAGGCAACGTAATTCGGGACTGGGATATCCGCCCTGAAACAGAGACGCTCTTTCCTTATGAGGAAGACCTGACGGCTAGTGACTCCGATCAGGCTCTGTTTCAACAACTTTGGCCACGTCGAAGTGTCTTGCGGATTCGCCGTGAGCCTGGTGGGACACATGAAGAGATTGGTCTCACGTGGTTTGAATGGAGTCGCTGGCATCCCGAGCGGTACTCTGTGGCTCTCGGCATTGCCTTCCCCTTCGTGTCCACGCATAATCATTTCTCGCTGGATCGAGGTGGAAGGGTCTTTAAGCAAACTGCTCCAGTGATCAAACTTCCAGTTGGCGCAGGTGAGGATGATTACCTGACGTTGTTGGGGGTGCTCAATTCATCGACCGCATGTTTCTGGTTGAAGCAGGTGAGCCATGATAAGGGGAACCGTGGCGAGGGGGGGGGTATCACGAGCTCCGGCTGGGAGAGGTTCTATGAGTTCACGGGAACTAAGCTTCAGGATTTCCCTATTCCTGATAATCTGCCAACGGGCATCGCGCGATATCTCGACTTGCTTGCGCAGGAGCTAGCCACACATGAACCCTCTGCGGTCTGCCAGTCTGCGGTTCCGCTCCGCACTACCCTGGATGAGGCACGTGGATTCCACTCTGTAATTCGCAAGAAGATGATCGCTCTTCAGGAGGAGCTGGACTGGCAGTCCTACGACCTTTATGGGCTTCTGACGCGCAGCGAGGCTGCGCGGGCCGTCGCGCCGCGGGATAGGTATTCCGTTATTCCCGCCGTGAGTCTTGGCGAGCGTTCTTTCGAAATGGTAATTGCTCCGGCTGTCGACTCGGATGGGGCGGTTAAGGAGTGGTTCAAGCGCCACGGTTCGACCCCCGTCACCGAGATTCCTGCCCACTGGCCCGACTGGTACCGCGACATCGTTCAGGCGCGCATTGACCTCATCAACCGTCAGCCCAAGGGCGTCGGACTGATCGAGCGCCCCGAGTGCAAGCGACGCTGGTCCGCCGAGCCATGGGAGAAGAAGGAACGGGCCGCGCTGCGGAGCTGGCTGCTGGACCGGATGGAGAACACTGACCTCTGGTACGAGCTCCGTGAAGGGCTCCGACGTCCCCGGCCTATGACTGTCAACAACCTTGCCGACCAGCTCAGCACGGACGAGGACTTCACCTCCGTTGCCGCGCTCTATGCGGCCGACCACCTCGGCAAGCCTGACCTGCCCCTCCCGCAGGTGCTGTCTGAGGTCGTCGCTGACGAGCACGTGCCGTACCTCGCTGCCATGCGCTACAAGGACTCCGGTCTGCGCACGCGCAAGGAGTGGGAAGACGTCTGGGAGTTGCAGCGCAAGGAGGATCGGACGGGGGAGCGGCTAGACATCGATCCGCCGGCCAAGTACAAGTCCTCGGACTTCCTGCGCGCCTCCTACTGGTCGAACCGCGGCAAGCTTGATGTGCCCAAGGAGCGGTTCATCTCGTACCCCGAGGCGGGTCCGGACGCCGACTTGACGCTGATGCTGGGGTGGGCGGGGTGGGACCACAAAGATCAGGCGCAAGCGCTGTTCGACCTGATCAAGGCTCGTACCACCCGGGACGGCTGGGAC
>MUNB01000290.1 GCA_002154345.1 Streptomyces griseus | reverse complement strand
CTCAAGCGCCGGGCGGGCTGGGAAGGGTGCCCTCAAGCGCCGGGCGGGCTGACGGGCACCGGGGGTAGCGGCCCCGACCGGGCGAACGGGGTGTGGGGCGGACACGACGTCCGCCCCACACCCCGTTCCTCGCCGTACGAGGACTACGCCCTGCGCGCCCCGGCCGTTTCCGTCTCCGGCTCCGGCTCCGGCTTCGGCTCCGACGCCGGGCGCGGCAGTCTGGCGGCGCGCAGTCCGGTCAGCCGGCTCTTCCCGTCGCCGGACCCGGTGGGCACCCGCTTCGGCAGCCGGTGCGGCAGTGAGCCGTACCAGACGCGGGAGATCGCGTAACCGAACGCGAGGCAGGCCATGCCGCCCACCGCGTCCAGCCAGAAGTGGTTGGCGGTGGCCACGATGACCACGAGGGTGAGCGTCGGGTAGAGCAGGCCCAGAATGCGGGCCCAGGGCGCCGAGGCTAGGGCGAAGATCGTCAGGCCGCACCAGAGCGACCAGCCGATGTGCATCGACGGCATCGCCGCGTACTGGTTCGACATGTTCTTGAAGTTGCCCGACGCCATCGAGCCCCACGTCTCGTGCACCAGCACGGTGTCGATGAAGTTCGCGCCGTTCATCAGACGGGGTGGCGCCAGGGGGTAGAGGTAGTAGCCGAGCAGGGCCACCGCCGTCGTCGCGAAGAGCACGAGCCGCGTTGCCGCGTACCGGCCCGGGTGGCGGCGGAACAGCCAGACGAGGACGCCGATGGTCACGACGAAATGCAGCGTCGCGTAGTAGTAGTTCATCGACACGATCAGCCATGTCACGGAATTGACTCCGTGATTGACCGTTTCCTCGAAGGCGAGACCGAGTGTCTTCTCCGCCGACCAGATCCAGTCCGCGTTGCGCAGGGCCGCCGCCTTCTGCTCCGGAACGGCATTGCGCACGAGTGAGTACAGCCAGTAACTGACCGCGATGAGCAGGATCTCGAACCAGAGCCGGGGACGGCGGGGCATCCGCAGCGAACGGAAGCGGGCGGACCAGCCGGACCCGGTCGTCCGGTCGGTCACGATGGGTGTAGGACCGGCCGTCGACCGGCCTTCCTGTGCTGTCACCTGTGTTTCACCCATAGGCAGAGAGTCTTCCATAGAGATTCCCCTGCCCCCGATCATCCTCCGGTCGGGTTCGGGTCGCACATCCTGCGTCTCAAGGACGAGGCGGGGACCCTGAGCCGCCTGCGGGTCCGGCGGCCGTCGAGCCGCGAACCACCAGCTCGGGCATGAAGACGAACTCGCTGTGCGGGGCCGGGGTTCCGCCGATCTCCTCCAGGAGCGTGCGCACCGCGGCCTGGCCCATGGCCGTCACCGGCTGCCGGATCGTCGTCAGCGGCGGGTCCGTGAACGCTATGAGCGCCGAGTCGTCGTAGCCCACCACCGACAGATCGCGCGGCACGTCCTTCGAAAGCCGGCGGGCCGCCCGGATCGCTCCGAGCGCCATCATGTCGCTCGCGCACACGACCGCCGTGCAGCCGCGCTCCATCAGGGCGGAGGCGGCCGCCTGGCCGCCCTCCAAGGTGTACAGAGAGTGCTCGATCAACTCCTCCACCTCGTCCGGGGCGAGGCCCAGCTGCTCCCGCATCGTGGCGTGGAAGCCCTCGATCTTGCGGAGCACCGGAACGAAGCGCTTGGGGCCGAGCGCGAGGCCGATGCGCTGGTGGCCGAGTGCCACGAGATGCGTCACCGCGAGGCGCATCGCCGCCCGGTCGTCGGGCGAGATGAACGGCGCCTGCACCTTGGCCGAGAAGCCGTTCATCAGGACGAAGGGGACTCCCTGGCCGCGCAGTTGCTCGTAGCGCTGCACATCGGCCGAGGTGTCCGCGTGCAGCCCGGAGACGAAGATGATGCCGGCGACGCCCCGGTCCACCAGCATTTCGGTGAGTTCGTCCTCGGTGGAGCCGCCGGGGGTCTGGGTCGCCAGCACCGGGGTGTAGCCCTGCCGGGTCAGCGCCTGGCCGATGACCTGCGCCAGCGCCGGGAAGATCGGGTTCTCCAGCTCGGGGGTGATCAGGCCGACCAGGCCCGCGCTGCGCCTGCGCAGTCGCACCGGGCGCTCGTAGCCCAGGACGTCGAGCGCCGCGAGGACGGATTCGCGGGTGGTCGCCGCGACTCCGGGCTTGCCGTTCAGGACTCGGCTGACCGTCGCTTCACTGACCCCCGCCTGAGTTGCGATATCGGCAAGCCGTGCGGTCATGGGATGGGACTGTACCGGGCCCGTGTCGGATTGCCCACCGTGCGCGGGGTGGTGCGGAGGCGCCGCCGCGTGGCTGTCGGGGAGGTCTTCGGCGGGTTTCCCGGCAACGTCTTGCAAGGACTTGCGGCACCGGATCGCGGACTGCGGTCAGATCGTCGCACTGCGGATATGCCGTGTCCCACCTGCTTCTGCCAGGGGTCGGCGGCCGCCGTCAAGGGGGTTGACGGCAACCTTGAGGACACGCGAATGTAACGATCGCCAAGGCTTGCAGAAATACTCCGCAAGGTCTTTCGATCGTCTTTCATCCTTGTTACGTTCACGTCGACCCGGCGCCGCGACGGAGCGGTACGGCAGTTGAAGGAGTTCAGATGCGACGTGGCATAACGGCCACCGCCCTGGTCGCGGCCCTGGCGCTCGCGGCGACCGCCTGCGGCAGCGACGACGAGTCCGGCGGCGGCAAGAGCTCGGGCGAGCTCTCCGGCACCGTCACCTGGTGGGACACCTCCAGCGTCGGCAGCGAGGACAAGGTCTTCAAGAAGCTCGCCGAAGGCTTTGAGAAGAAGCACCCGAAGGTCGACGTCAAGTACGTCAACGTGCCCTTCGGCGAGGCACAGAACAAGTTCAAGAACGCGGCCCAGGCCGGCGACGGCGCGCCCGACGTGATCCGCTCCGAGGTCGCCTGGACGCCGGACTTCGCGAGCCTCGGCTACCTGGCCCCGCTGGACGGCACCTCCGCCCTGAAGAACCAGGACGACTTCCTCAAGCAGGCTGTCGCGTCCACCAAGTACGAGGGCAAGACCTACGCCGTCCCGCAGGTCATCGACTCCATGGGCATCTTCTACAACAAGAAGATGTTCAAGGAGGCCGGTGTCGAGGCGCCCGCGAACCTGGACGACCTCAAGACCGTGGCCAAGAAGATCAAGGACAAGACCGGCAAGACCGGCCTCTACCTCCGCGGCGACGACCCGTACTACTTCCTCTCCTTCCTGTACGGCGAGGGCGGCGACATGGTCGACGCCGGCTCCAAGAGCGTCACCATCGACAAGCCCGAGGGCGTCAAGGCGTTCAAGGCGGTCAAGGCCCTGGTCGACGACGGCACCGCGAAGACGGACGCCTCGGACGGCTGGGAGAACATGATGCAGTCGTTCAAGAACGGCGACGTCGCGATGATGATCAACGGCCCCTGGGCCGTCTCCGACACCCTGACCGGCAAGGAGTTCACGGACAAGGACAACCTGGGCATCGCCCCGGTCCCGGCCGGCTCCGCCGCCCAGGGCGCCCCGCAGGGCGGCCACAGCCTCGCCGTCTACGCCGGCTCCAAGAACCTCGAGGCCTCCTACGCCTTCGTCGAGTACATGACGTCCGTGGACAGCCAGGCCACCGCCGCCGGCGAGCTGAACCTGCTGCCGACCCGCACCTCCGCGTACGCCAAGAAGGAAGCGGTCGACAGCGAGATCGTCGGCTTCTTCAAGCCGGTCGTCGAGACCGCCGTCGAGCGCCCCTGGATCCCCGAGGGCGGCAGCCTCTTCGAGCCGCTGCGCGTCGAGTACACCAAGGTCCTCACCGGCCAGACCACGCCGGAGAAGGCCGCCAAGGCCACCGGTGACTCCTACCGCAAGCTCCTCGAGGGCTGGAAGTAACAGGAAGGTTGTCCGACTGATGGCTGTCCACACCAGCCAGTCGGTGGTGAAGGCCGCGGGCGAGAACGTCGCCCGCGGCCGGAGCCGCGGTACTGGCACCCCACCGCCGACCCCCGGCCGTCTCCGGCGGGCCCTGTCGGTCCACTGGTACGCCTGGGCCATGGTCGCCCCGGTCGTCCTCGTGATCGGCGTGATCATCGGCTACCCGCTGGTCCGCGGCATCTACCTGTCGATGACCGACGCCGACGAGCGCAACGTCGCCCGCTCCATCGGCGTCAACGAGATTCCTGCCACCTACGAGTTCGTCGGCGCGGACAACTACATCGACGCGCTGACCGGCTCGCAGTTCCTCGGCACGCTCGGCTGGACGCTGGTGTGGACGGTCTCCTGCGTGAGCATCACGTTCGTTCTCGGCATGGCCCTGGCGAACATCCTCAACCGCCGCATCGCCGGACGCTCCGCCTACCGCATGGCCCTCATCCTGCCCTGGGCCATCCCCGGCTTCGTCTCCGTCTTCGCCTGGCGCTTCCTCTACAACGAGGAGCGCGGTCTGCTCAACAAGATCCTCGGCGGCGCCGGCATCGATGCCGTGCCGTGGCTGAACGACCCGACCTGGGCCAAGTTCGCGGTCATCGCCGTCAACGTCTGGCTCGGCATTCCGTTCATGATGGTCGCCCTCCTCGGCGGGCTCCAGTCCATCCCCTCCGAGCAGTACGAGGCGGCCGAGATGGACGGCGCGACCGCCTGGCAGCGGTTCCGCCACATCACGCTTCCCGGACTTCGCCCGGTCTCCACCACGGTGGTCCTGCTCTCCACCATCTGGACCTTCAACATGTTCCCGGTGATCTTCCTGCTGACCCGCGGCGGACCCGGTGAGGCGACCCAGATCCTGGTGACCCAGGCGTACAAGTTCTCCTTCGAGATCAGCCCGCGCGACTACGCGCAGTCCTCCACCTGGGGCGTGCTGATCCTCGTACTCCTGATGCTCTTCGCCGTGGTCTACCGGCGAGTCCTGCGCTCCCAGGGAGACAACTGGTGACCACTGCGACCGACACCCCCGCCCGGCACGCCGTACGCAAGGTCCGCCTGCGCGGCGAGCGCTCCCCGCTCGCCTCCGTGGTCCTGCACCTGACCCTGATCGTCGCCTCGGTGATCGCGGTCTTCCCGGTGCTGTGGGTCCTGCTGACCTCGCTCAAGCCCGCGAAGTACGCGACCACCACGGACTTCTTCCGCGAGACGACGTTCGTCAACTACACGAACCTGATCCGCGACACGGAGTTCCTCAACTGGTTCGCCAACTCCGTGATCATCTCCGCGCTCTCCACCGTGATCGGCGTCTTCGTCGCCGCCACCACCGGATACGCGGTCAGCCGCTTCCGCTTCCCCGGCAAGCGCGGGCTGATGTGGACGCTGCTCGTCACCCAGATGTTCCCGGTCGCCGTCCTCATCGTGCCGATCTACAACATCATGTCGAGCCTCGGACTGCTCAACCAGCCCGCCGGTCTCGTCATCACCTACCTCACCATCTCGGTGCCGTTCTGCGCCTGGATGATGAAGGGCTTCTTCGACACCATCCCGCGCGAGATCGACGAGTCCGGCGAGGTCGACGGCCTCACCCCGTTCGGCACCTTCTTCCGGCTCATCCTGCCGCTGGCCAAGCCGGGCCTCGCCGTCACCGCGTTCTACTCCTTCATCACCGCCTGGGGCGAAGTGGCCTATGCCTCCGCCTTCCTGGTCGGCGACGAGAACCTCACGCTGGCCGGCGGGCTCCAGAAGTTCGTCAACCAGTACGGAGCCCAGTGGGGCCCCATGACCGCCGCCTCCGTCCTCATCGCCATCCCGGCCGCCCTGGTGTTCCTCTTCGCCCAGAAGCACCTCGTCACCGGCATGTCCGCCGGAGCCGTCAAGGGCTGAGCACCTCCCGGACCCCAGCACCCGCACGTACCACCGCACCCGTCACGGCGGCGCCGGAACCCGACCCGGACCCGGCGCCGCTCCCCACCCAGACACCTCAGGGACGACATGACCCAGCATCTCGCTGCCCCCTCCACCGGCACGTCCGACGACGCCCCGGGCCACCGCACCGGCTGGTGGCAGGACGCGGTGATCTACCAGGTCTATCCGCGGAGCTTCGCCGACGGCAACGGCGACGGCATGGGCGACCTCCCCGGCGTCACCGCCCGCCTGCCCCACCTGAAGGACCTGGGCGTCGACGCGGTCTGGCTCAGCCCCTTCTACGCCTCCCCGCAGGCCGACGCCGGCTACGACGTGTCCGACTACCGGGCCATCGACCCGATGTTCGGCAATCTGCTGGACGCCGACGCGCTGATCCGCGAGGCCCACGGCCTGGGCCTGCGCGTCATCGTCGACCTGGTCCCCAACCACTCCTCCGACCAGCACGAGTGGTTCAAGCGGGCCCTGGCCGAGGGCCCCGGCTCCGCCCTGCGCGAGCGCTACCACTTCCGCCCCGGAAAGGGCGCGAACGGCGAACTCCCGCCCAACGACTGGGAGTCGATCTTCGGCGGCCCCGCCTGGACCCGTACGGTGAACCCGGACGGCACCCCCGGCGACTGGTACCTCCACCTCTTCGCCCCCGAGCAGCCCGACTTCAACTGGGAGCACCCGGCCGTCGCCGACGAGTTCCGCTCCATCCTGCGCTTCTGGCTCGACATGGGCGTCGACGGCTTCCGCGTCGACGTCGCCCACGGCCTCGTCAAGGCCGAGGGCCTGCCCGACCTCGGCACCCACGACCAGCTCAAGCTGCTCGGCAACGACGTCATGCCGTTCTTCGACCAGGACGGCGTCCACGCGATCTACCGCAGCTGGCGCACCATCCTCGACGAGTACCCGGGCGAGAGGATCGCCGTCGCCGAGGCCTGGACGCCCACCGCCGAGCGCACCGCCAACTACGTGCGCCCCGACGAGATGCACCAGGCGTTCAACTTCCCGTACCTGGCCACCGCCTGGGACGCCGCCGAACTGCGCAAGGTCATCGACGCCTCGCTCGACGCCATGCGCCCGGTCGGCGCGCCCACCACCTGGGTGCTCTCCAACCACGACGTCACCCGGCACACCACCCGGTTCGCCAACCCGGCGGGGCTCGGCACCCAGATCCGTACCCCCGGCGACCGTGAGCTGGGCCTGCGCCGGGCCCGCGCCGCCTCGCTGCTGATGCTCGCCCTGCCCGGCTCCGCCTACGTCTACCAGGGCGAGGAGCTCGGTCTGCCCGACGTCACCGACCTGCCCGACGAGGCCCGCCAGGACCCCTCGTTCTTCCGCGCCGCGGGCCAGGACGGCTTCCGCGACGGCTGCCGCGTGCCGATCCCGTGGACCCGCGAGGGCAGCAGCCACGGCTTCGGCGACGGCGGCAGCTGGCTCCCGCAGCCGGCCGGCTGGGGCGAGCTGTCCGTCGAGGCGCAGACCGGCGTGGAGGGCTCCACCCTGGAGCTGTACCGTGCCGCGATCGCCGCCCGCCGTGACCACCCGGGCCTCGGCGCGGGCACCGGCGTCGAGTGGCTGGACGCCCCCGAAGGCGTCCTCGCCTTCGCCCGCCCGGGCTTCGTCTGCACCGTCAACACCACCGGCGCCCCGGTCCGCGTCGCCGCCCGCGGCCAGGTGCTGATCGCCAGCTCCCCGGTCACCGTGGATGGCGCCGAGGCCGAGCTGCCCGCCGACACCACGGTCTGGTGGACGGTGTGACACTGCCGTCGCCCAGGATCACGGCCGCGCCCCGCCTGTCCGACATCGCCGGGCAGGCGGCGGTCAGCGAGGCGACCGTGAGCCGCGTCCTGAACGGGAAGCAGGGCGTCGCGGACTCCACGCGTCAGCGGGTGCTCGCGGCGCTCGACATCCTGGGCTACGAGCGGCCCGTACGGCTGCGGCAGCGCAGCGCCGGACTGATCGGCCTGGTGACGCCCGAACTCACCAACCCGATCTTCCCGGCGTTCGCGCAGTCCGTCGAACAGGTGCTGGCCGGGCACGGCTACACCCCCGTGCTCTGCACCCAGGTGCCCGGCGGGGCCACCGAGGACGAACTCGTCGAGCAGCTCGTGGAGCGGGGCGTCGGCGGCATCGTCTTCCTGTCCGGGCTGCACGCGGACACCTCCGCCGACCCGGAACGGTATGCCGCGCTCACCGAGCGCGGCATACCGTTCGTCCTGATCAACGGCTACAACGAGCGGATCAGCGCCCCCTTCTTCTCGCCCGATGACAACGCTGCCGTACGGATGGCCCTCGGGCATCTCGCCGACCTCGGCCACCGCCGGATCGGCCTGGCCATCGGCCCGCAGCGCTACGTCCCCTCCCGCCGCAAGCACGACGGGTTCGTGGAGGCGGCCGTCTCGGTGCTCGGCATGGACCGGGCGGGGGCCGAATCGCTGGTCTGCTCCACGCTGTTCAGCGTCGAGGGCGGTCAGGTGGCGGCCGGCGCCCTGCTGGACGCGGGCTGCACGGGCATCGTCTGCGGCAGCGACCTGATGGCCCTCGGCGTGGTCCGCGCCGCCCGGGGGAGGGGGCTGGAGGTGCCGCGCGACGTCTCGGTCGTGGGCTTCGACGACTCGCCGTTCATCGCGTTCACGGATCCGCCGCTGACGACGGTGCGCCAGCCCGTGCAGGCGATGGCGGCGGCCGCCGTGGGCGCGCTGCTGGAGGAGATAGGCGGAAACCCGGTGCAGCGCACGGAGTACGTCTTCCAGCCGGAGCTGGTCGTCCGGGGCTCGACGGCGGCGGTGCGCGCCCAGGGCTGACGAGCCCCGGGGACACAGGAAGCAGGACAGGCACGCACAGGAGAGGCACCAGGAGTCGGCCCAGGACGGGCCGGCGGGGAGTTGTAGCGACTCCGGGTGCCTCTCTTGTCGTGACCGGCCCGGCCGGCCGGGCGCGTGGGGTCCGGCACCGCGCGAGCGACGCCGGAACCCCCGGCCGACCGGACCGGAGTCGGATGAAACGTAACAGGCGCGCAATATCTTGCGAAAGACCTTGCAGCGAGAAATCGCGCGGATGTCAGGAAGAAAACGCCGTTGTTTCACGGATGTGAGCGGCTGATGTCCAAAGGGTTGACCGGTGCCTGGCGGGCTCGTACGGTCTGGTCCGCGGCAAGGTTTGCATTCTTGCAGCAAGAACCTTCAGGAGCCTTGAGGGCATGGCGCGTTGCCGGCTGAGGCTGCACCGTCACCCGCGTTTCCCCCACCCGCAGGAGGAAAGACATGGCACGCAGACCCCTGTCTGTCGCGCTCGCCCTCGTGGCCGGCGCCGCCGCCCTCGTCATCCCCACCGGATTCGGCGCCGCGTCACCCGCGCAGGCCGCCGCTCCGGGCGACAAGGACGTCACCGCCGTGATGTTCGAGTGGAAGTTCGCCTCCATCGCCAAAGCCTGCACGGACACCCTCGGTCCGGCGGGCTACGGCTACGTCCAGGTCTCGCCGCCCCAGGAGCACATCCAGGGCGGCCAGTGGTGGACGTCCTACCAGCCCGTCAGCTACAGGATCGCCGGGCGGCTCGGTGACCGCGCCGCCTTCTCCGCCATGGTCAACACGTGTCACTCGGCGGGCGTCAAGGTCGTCGCGGACGCCGTCATCAACCACATGGCGGCGGGCAACGGCACCGGCACCGGCGGCTCCCCGTACACCAAGTACGACTACCCGGGCATCTACTCCGGCGCCGACATGGACGACTGCCGCGCCCAGATCAGCAACTACAACGACCGCGCCAACGTCCAGAACTGCGAACTGGTCGGCCTGGCCGACCTGGACACCGGCGAGGACTACGTACGCGGCAGGATCGCCGGCTACCTGAACGACCTGCTCTCGCTCGGTGTCGACGGCTTCCGCATCGACGCCGCCAAGCACATGCCCGCCGGCGACCTCGCCAACATCAAGTCCCGGCTGAGCAACCCGAACGTCTACTGGAAGCAGGAGGCGATCCACGGAGCGGGCGAGGCCGTCTCGCCCTCCGAGTACCTCGGCACCGGCGACGTCCAGGAGTTCCGTTACGGCCGGAGCCTCAAGCAGGTCTTCCTCAACGAGAACCTCGCCCACCTGAAGAACTTCGGCGAGGGCTGGGGCTTCATGGAGTCCGGCAAGTCCGGCGTCTTCGTCGACAACCACGACACCGAGCGCGGCGGCGACACCCTCAACTACAAGAACGGTTCCGCCTACACCCTCGCCAACGTCTTCATGCTGGCCTACCCCTACGGCTCCCCGGACGTCCACTCCGGCTACGAGTTCAGCGACCACGACGCCGGACCGCCGGGCGGCGGCCAGGTCAACGCCTGCTACAGCGACGGCTGGAAGTGCCAGCACGCCTGGCGCGAGATCTCCTCCATGGTCGGCTTCCGCAACGCCGCACGCGGCCAGTCCGTCACCAACTGGTGGGACAACGGCGGCGACCAGATCGCCTTCGGCCGGGGTGACAAGGCGTACGTCGCCATCAACCACGAGGGCTCCGCGCTGAACCGGACCTTCCAGACCTCGCTGCCCGCCGGTGACTACTGCGACGTCCAGTCCGGCAACGGCGTCACCGTCAACGGCTCCGGCCAGTTCACCGCCACCGTCCCGGCCGGCACCGCCGTCGCCCTGCACGTGAATGCCCGTACCTGCTCCGGAGGCGGCGGCACGAACCCCGACCCGGGCCCCGGTGACGGCTCCTCCGGCGCCTCCTTCGGCGTCAACGCCACGACCCAGCCCGGCCAGAACATTCACGTCACCGGCGACCAGGCGGCCCTCGGCAACTGGAACCCGGCGAACGCGCCCAAGCTCGACCCGGCCGCGTACCCCGTGTGGAAGCTCGACGTGGCCCTGCCCGCCGGGACCACGTTCGCGTACAAGTACGTCCGCAAGGACGGCAGTGGCAACGTCACCTGGGAGAGCGGGGCGAACCGCACCGCGACCGTCCCGGCCTCCGGGAAGGTCACGCTGACCGCCGACGTCTGGCGCGGCTGACCCGTACCCCCTTCTCCGCGGGCCGGTGGCAGCGCCACCGGCCCGCAGCCCACCCTCCTGACACCAGCCGAGGAGCACCCTCCGTGTCCCGAACCACCTTGAGACGAGGGGCGGTGGCCGCCCTGTGCGCGGCGCTGCTGCCCGTCGTCCCGGCGGCCACCGCCGCCGCGTCGCCCCGGCCGCCGGCCCCGCCCTCCGACGCGAAACTGGCGAAGGAGGCGGCCCGGCACGACCTCACGCGCGAGCAGTTCTACTTCGTGCTGCCCGACCGCTTCGCCAACGGCGACGCCTCCAACGACCGGGGCGGGCTGACCGGTTCACGTCTCGACCACGGCTACGACCCCACCGACAAGGGGTTCTACCAGGGCGGCGACCTCAAGGGCCTGACGTCGAAGCTCGACTACATCAAGGGCCTCGGCACCACCGCCATCTGGCTGGCCCCGATCTTCAAGAACCGGCCCGTCCAGGGCACCGGCAAGGACGCGTCGGCGGGCTACCACGGCTACTGGATCACCGACTTCACCCAGGTCGACCCGCACTTCGGCACCAACGCCGACCTGGAGAAGCTGATCGACAAGGCCCACGCCAAGGGCATGAAGGTCTTCTTCGACGTCATCACCAACCACACCGCCGACACCGTCGACCACGCGGAGAAGGCCTACGGCTACAAGCCCAAGGGCGCCTTCCCCTACCTCGACAGGACCGGCCGCCCCTTCGACGACCGCGAGGGCGTCGGCAAGGTGGACCAGGACTCCTTCCCGTACACCCCGGTGCAGGCTCCCGGGGCGGAGAAGAAGGTGCCGTCCTGGCTCAACGACCCGACCATGTACCACAACCGGGGCGACTCGACGTGGGCCGGCGAGTCCACCGAGTACGGCGACTTCTCCGGGCTCGACGACCTGTGGACGGAGCGTCCCGAGGTCGTGAAGGGCATGGAGAAGATCTACGAGAAGTGGGTCCGCGACTTCGACATCGACGGGTTCCGCATCGACACCGTCAAACACGTCGACCTGGACTTCTGGACCCAGTGGGCCACCGCGCTCGACGCGTACGCCGAGAAGCGCGGCCGGGACGACTTCTTCATGTTCGGCGAGGTCTACTCCGCCGACCCCGAGATCACCGCGCCCTACGTCACCCGGGGCCGCCTGGACTCGACGCTGGACTTCCCGTTCCAGGAGGCCGCCCGGCAGTTCGCCTCCCAGGGCGCGCCCGCCGACAAGCTCGCCTCGGTGTACGGCAACGACTTCCGCTACACCACCGACAAGGCCAACGCCTACGAGCAGGTCACCTTCCTCGGCAACCACGACATGGGCCGCATCGGGACCTTCCTGAAGCAGGACAACCCGAAGGCCGACGACGCGGAGCTGCTGAAGCGCGCCCGGCTCGCCAACGAGCTGATGTTCCTCGGCCGGGGCAACCCGGTGATCTACTCCGGCGACGAGCAGGGCTTCACCGGCGCGGGCGGCGACAAGGACGCCCGCCAGCCCCTCTTCGCCTCGAAGGCCGCCGACTACCTCGACGACGACCAGCTCGGCACCGACCGCACCCACGCCTCGGACGCGTACGACACCGAGCACCCCGTCTACCGCTCCATCGCCGCGCTGTCGAAGCTCACCGAGAAGCACCCGGCACTGCGCGACGGCACCCAGATCGAGCGGCTCGCGGACGGCTCCGTGTACGCCACCTCGCGCATCGCGGCGAAGCGGCCGTACGAATACCTCGTCGCCTCCAACAACGGCACGAGCTCGAAGACGGTCCAGCTCGCCACCGAGTCGGCCGACATGAACTTCCGTACGGTCTACGGCGGTTCCGGCCAGGTCCGCAGCGGCAAGGACAAGAAGGTCACCGTCACCGTGCCCGCCCTCTCCAGCATCGTGCTGAAGGCGGACCGGGCCGTGGGCGCCCCCGCCGCCAAGCCCACGATCTCGCTGAAGGCCCCGGCCGCCGGCGCCACCGGCACTGTCGAGATCACCGCCGACGTGGACGGCGGACAGCTCAACCGGGTCGTCTTCGCCGCGCAGACCGGCGACGGCGGGTGGAAGACGCTCGGCAGCGCCGACCACGCCCCGTACAAGGTCACCCAGTATCTGGACGCCTCGGTGCGGGCGGGAACGCCCCTGCGCTACAAGGCGGTTGTCGTCGACCGCGCCGGCCGCACCTCCAGCGCCCTCACCTCCACCACCGCCGGTCAGGCACCGGACCCCGGCAAGCCCGTCGCCGTCGAGCGTGACCGGGCCGTCGTCCACTACCAGCGCCCCGACGGCGACTACGACGGCTGGCAGCTCACGTCCGGCGAGAAGACCGCCGAGTTCATCGGCCGTGACGCGTACGGCGCGTTCGCCTGGATCGACGTGGAGGAGGGCACGGGCTCGCTTCCGTACACCGTCGAGAAGGACGGCACGGCCGACGGCCCGGAGCGGACCGTCGACCTCGGCGTGACCGGACAGGTCTGGATCGAGCAGGGCAAGGACGAGCAGACGGCCGAGGCGCCCGAGACCCCGCCGCAGGACACCACCAAGGCCGTCCTCAACTACCACCGCCCGGACGGCGATTACGACGGCTGGGGGCTGCACACCTGGGCCGGCGCCAAGGAGCCCACCGACTGGGCGAAGCCGCTCGCGCCCGTGAGGAAGGACGCCTACGGGGTCACCTTCGAGGTGCCGCTCGTCGACGGCGCCACCACGCTCAGCTACATCCTGCACAAGGGCGACGAGAAGGACCTGCCCACCGACCAGTCCCTCGACCTCGCCACCTACGGCCACGAGGTCTGGATGCTCGGCGGCAAGCCCGGCTACCTCCTCCCGCAGACCGGCGGCGGCGCGGCCCCCGACCTCTCCAAGGCCGAGGCGCAGTGGATCGACGCGAACACCGTCGTCTGGAAGGTGAAGGCCACCGACGCCACCAGCCAGCAGCTCGTGTACGCGAAGAAGGGCGGCATCTCCGTCGTGGACGGGGCGCTCTCCGACGAGGGGCAGTGGCTGCGGCTCACGCAGTCCGCGCTGAGCGACGCGCAGAAGGCGAAGTACCCGCATCTGAAGGACTATCCGGCGTTCACCGTCGACGCCCGCGACCGCGACCGCGTCCGGGAGTCGCTGCGGGGCCAGCTCATCGCCACCCAGCGTGCCGCCAACGGCGCTCTGCTCGCCGCCACCGGCGTACAGACGGCCGGCATCCTGGACGACCTGTACGGCAGGAAGGCCGCTTCCGCCGAACTCGGCCCGGTCTTCCGGAAGTCGACGCCCACTCTCTCCGTCTGGGCCCCGACCGCCGCGACCGTCGCCCTCGAACTCGACGGCCGTACCCACCCGATGAAGCGCGACGACCGCACAGGCGTCTGGTCGGTCACCGGGAAGAAGAACTGGCAGGGCAAGCCCTACCGGTACGCCGTGACCGTCTGGGCGTCCACCGTCCAGAAGCTGGTCACCAACAAGGTCACCGACCCCTACTCCACCGCCCTGACCGCCGACTCCGCCCGCAGCCTCGTCGTCGACCTCACCGACCCGAAGCTGGCGCCGCGCGGCTGGTCCGGCCTGAAGAAGCCCGCCGCCACCCCGCTGCGGGACGCCCAGATCCAGGAGCTGCACGTCCGGGACTTCTCCATCACGGACCGCACGGCCCAGCACCCCGGTGAATACCTCGCCTTCACCGACACCCGTTCCCAGGGCATGCGGCACCTCAAGAAGCTCGCCGACTCCGGCACCAGTTACGTCCACCTGCTGCCCGTCTTCGACATCGGGACCGTCCCGGAGAAGAAGAAGGACCAGGCGGAGCCCGCCTGCGACCTCCACGTCCACGCCCCCGACTCCGAGGAGCAGCAGGCCTGTGTGAGCAGGGCCGCCGCCAAGGACGGCTTCAACTGGGGCTACGACCCGCTGCACTACACCGTCCCCGAGGGCTCCTACGCCTCCGACCCGGACGGCACCCGTCGCACGGTCGAGTTCCGGCAGATGGTGCAGGGTCTCAACCAGGCCGGACTGCGCACGGTCATGGACGTCGTCTACAACCACACCGTCGCCTCCGGGCAGGACGACAAGTCGGTCCTCGACAGGATCGTGCCCGGCTACTACCAGCGGCTCCTGGAGGACGGCAGCGTCGCCACCTCCACCTGCTGCGCCAACACCGCGCCCGAGAACACCATGATGGGCAAGCTCGTCGTGGACTCGATCGTCACCTGGGCCAAGGAGTACAAGGTCGACGGCTTCCGCTTCGACCTGATGGGCCACCACCCCAAGGACAACATCCTCGCCGTCCGCAAGGCGCTCGACTCCCTCACGCCCGCCAAGGACGGCGTCGACGGCAAGAAGATCGTCCTGTACGGCGAGGGCTGGAACTTCGGCGAGATCGCGGACGACGCCCGCTTCGTCCAGGCCACCCAGAAGAACATGGCCGGCACCGGCATCGCCACCTTCTCCGACCGGGCCCGCGACGCCGTGCGCGGCGGCGGCCCCTTCGACGAGGACCCCGGCGTCCAGGGCTTCGCCACCGGCCTCTACACCGACCCCAACTCCTCGCCCGCCAACGGCACCCGCGCCGAGCAGAAGGCCCGGCTGCTGCACTACCAGGACCTGATCAAGGTCGGCCTCACCGGCAACCTCGCCGACTACACCTTCACCGACACCACCGGGCGCACGGTCAAGGGCTCCGACGTCGACTACAACGGGGCGCCCGCCGGATACGCGGCCGCACCCGGCGACGCCCTCGCCTACTCCGACGCCCACGACAACGAAACCCTCTTCGACGCCCTCGCCTTCAAACTCCCGGCCTCCACCACGGCCGCCGAGCGGGCCAGGGCCCAGGTGGTGGCGATGGCCGCCTCCGTCCTCTCCCAGGGGCCCTCGCTCTCCCAGGCGGGCAGCGACCTGCTGCGCTCCAAGTCGCTGGACCGCAACTCCTACGACAGCGGCGACTGGTTCAACGCCCTGCACTGGGACTGCCGCGACGGCAACGGCTTCGGCCGGGGCCTGCCGCCCGCCGCCGACAACCAGGACAAGTGGCCGTACGCCAAGCCGCTGCTGGCCGCCACCGGCACCATCGCCCCCGACTGCGCCCAGATCGACGGGGCCTCGGCCGCCTACCGCGACCTGCTCACCATCCGCTCCACCGAGAAGGAGTTCTCCCTGAGCACCGCGGACCAGGTGCAGTCCGCCCTGTCCTTCCCGCTCTCCGGCAAGGACGAGACGCCCGGCGTGATCACCATGCGCCTCGGCAAGCACGTCGTCGTCCTCAACGCCGCGCCCGACACCGCCACCCAGCGGCTCGCCGCACCGGCCGGAAAGACGTACGCCCTGCACCCGGTGCAGGCCAAGGGCGCGGATCTTACGGTCAAACGAGCCAGGTACGACGGGAAATCAGCCACTTTCACCGTCCCGGGACGCACGGCGGCCGTCTTCACGCTGCGCTGACCTCGCGCGGCACTACGGTGACGGCAGACGTCGGCAACGGTGCCGCGACAGCCGTCCTGGTCCACCGGGCCGGTCCCGCTCTCCCCGCTGGGGAGGCGGGGCCGGCCCGCGGCCGTCGGCCCTCCGGCGCCCCCTGCCCCAGCGCGCGGACGGTGATGATGACCACGGTGGGATACCTTCCCGAGGAGACGAGCAGCTTCGTCGGGAGGCGGGCCGAACTGGCCCGGCTGCACACCGCGTTGACCACCCGGCGGATGACCACCCTGATCGGCCCCGGCGGCGTCGGCAAGACCCGGCTCGCGCTCCGGGCCGCCCGCGCCGCGGCAGACCGTTACGCGGACGGCGCGTGGTGGGCCGACCTCTCCCCGCTCTACGACGACGGGCTGCTGCTCCCCACCGTCTCCGACGCGGTCGGGCTCGCCGACCACACCCTGCGGATGCCCGTCGAGGCGCTCTGCGAATGGCTCGGCGACAAGCACCTCCTGCTGGTCCTCGACTCCGCCGAACACCTCCGCGCCTCCTGCTCGCACCTGCTGGCCGAGATCCTGACCACCTCCGCGCGGCTGACCGTCCTGGTCACCAGCAGGCAGCCGCTCGGCACCCACGGCGAACACGTCGTCGCGGTGCCCCCGCTCCCGGTCGACGGCGCGCCCGACGCCCTCCAGCTCTTCGCCGACCGGCTGCGCGCCGCCGACCCCGGGGCCGGTCTCGACGCCCCCGGCGACGAGGCGGCCGCCGCCGAGATCTGCCGCCGCCTCGAAGGCATCCCGCTCGCCATCGAACTGGCCGCCGCGGGCATCGGCCGGCACAGCGTGGCCCAGCTCGCCGACCGGATCGGCACCCGCTTCGACGCCCGCAGCGCCCCCTCCGGCACGCTCTTCGGCACGCCGTGGAGCACGCCCGGCCGGAGCGGCGGCCTCGCCCTCGGCCCCGGCTCCGGCACGCCGGGCGCGGGCGGACCGGGCGGGTCCGTCGGGCTCGGCGGGCCCGACGAGGACCCGGGCACGGCCCGCCTCGACCTCCTCGCCGACGCGACCGTGTGGCCCCGCCGCCACCGCACCCTGCGCACCGCCATCGGCTGGTCCCACGAGCTGTGCACCCCGCTGGAGCGTCTGCTGTGGGCCCGCCTCACCCCGCTGCGGACCGACTTCGACGAGGAGGTCGCCCGCGAGGTCTGCGCCGGGGGCCCGCTCACCGCCGACGAGGTGGACCGGGCGCTCCAGGGCCTCGTCGCCCAGTCCGTCGTCCAGCGCGACGGCGACCGCTACCGGATGCTCGACACCCTGCGCGAGTACGGCCGGATGTGGCTCACCGAGCTGGGCGAGGCCCGCGCCGCCGGCGACCGGCACGCGAGCAGCTTCCTCGGCCTCGCCCGCCGCGCCCACGAGGGCTGGACCGGGCCGGACCAGGTGTCCTGGTACCACAAGGTGTCCGACACCCACCTGGACCTGTGCGCCGCGCTGGAGCACCTGCTCGCCCACGACGTCGAAGGGGCCCAGGAGATGGCGGGCCGGGTCGGCTTCTTCTGGGCCTGCTGCGGCCACCTCTCCGAGGCCCGCAGCTACGCCCGGCGCGCCCTGGACGCGGGCCCCGCCGAGGGCCCCCACCGGACCAGGCTGCACTGGGTCATGGGCGTCGCGGCCCTGCTCCAGGGCGACTTCGCGACCGCCGAGAAGTACGGCGCGCTCTGCACGGCCGTCGCCCTGTACGACCGGGACCACGAGGGCATGCTCGGCGCGGCCTATCTCTCCGGCCTCACCCAGCTGATGACCGGGCAGCCCGCGGCGGCCCTGGAGGCGGCCGAGCGCGTCCTGCGGATGACCGGGAGCGTACCGGCGGGCTCGGCCCACCGGCTGCGCTGCCACCTCGTCACCGTCTTCGCGCTCACCGCGCTCGGCCGGCTCACCGAGTCCGAGGCGGCGGCCACCGCCCTGCGCCGGGCCTGCGAACGCGGCGGCGAGTACTGGACCCGTTCCTACGCGGACTACCAGCTCGCCCTGATCGCCCTGCTCCAGGGCCGCCCGGCGGACTCCGCCACGCACGCCCGGTCGATGCTCGCGGGCAAGCACCGACTCCGCGACAGCTTCGGCATCGCGCTCGGCCTGGACATCCTGGCCGCGGCCATCGCCGCCCAGGGCGCGGGGGCGCAGGCCGCCCGGGTCTACGGCACCGGACACGCGTACTGGCGGATGGTCGGCCACCCCCAGCGCGGCACGCCCGAGCTGGGTCCGGTCCGCGAGACCTGCGAGCTCCAGGCGCGGGCGGCGGTCGGCGACGAGGCGTACCAGCGCGCCTTCGAGCGCGGCCAGTCCGACAACGCGGAGGTCGGTCTCGCCGCCGCGCTGCGCACCGGGCTCCAGCTCTGACCAGGCAGGGAGCGTCTCTCGTGTCCCCGGACTACCCGCATGCGCCGCCTTGCAGGTAAGGTTAGGCATGCCTAAGTAGCCGCTTGGGTTCCGCTGACCCTCCCTGGAGAACTCGGATGCGTCTTTCCCGCCCCCGCGCCACGCAGCCGACCCGCGCCGAGCGTGTCCGGTCGATCCTGACCGTCGCCCACTCCATGACGGTGGTCAGCGACGGCCTGCACACCGAAGTCCGCCGCCTCGACGGCACGGGCGCGATGGGCCACATCCACCTGCATGCCCCGAACGACGGCAGCCACGCACCGAGCGGCGAACGCGTCCCGGCCCGCCTGGAGTTCACCGACATCGCCCCCACTCCCGTACGCGACCGGCTGCGCGCCCGCGTCACGGTCACCGGGCTGCTGGCCACCCCGTACGGCACTGACACGCAGGAGAGCACCTGCATGGAGTTCGGGCAGGCCGTCCTGGAGGACGCCGAGGGCCGCACCTTCGTCACCCTGGAGGAGCTTGAGGAGGTCGAGACCGACCCGATCGCCCCCTGCGAGGCGGGCATGCTCACCCATCTGGTGGACGACCACGCCGAACTCGTCCCGCTGCTCCTGCGCCTCGTCCACCCGCGCCCTGAGCGCGGCATGACCCGGGCCGTGCCGCTGGCGATGGACCGCTTCGGGCTGACCCTGCGGCTCGAATACCCCCGCACCCACGAGGACGTCACCCTGCCGTTCCCCCGCCCGGTCACCGAGATCGACCAGGCGGGCCCGCAGATCCACGCCCTGCTGGCCGCCGCCCGCCGCGTCTCCCACCGCAACGGCCTGCCCGCCTGAGCGGATCGCGGCGTCAGCGCGGCAGCCGCTGCGCCGGGACGGCGGGCGTATCCGGGGCGAACGCGGAGAGCCGGGACAGCAGTTCACCGAACGGGCCGTCCGCCGGCTCCTGGGACAGCACCCGCAGCACGATGCCCGCCATCTCCTGGTCGTACGCGGCGCTGACGGCGGCCAGCGCCGCGAAGTCGTGCACCAGCTGCATCTCCAGCTCCTCGCGCGGAATGCGCCGCCCGTCCAGCCAGATCAGCGCCGTCGACTCGGCGAGCGAGACCCAGGAGCGGACCACCAGCTCCAGCCGGGCGGGCGGTTCGCTCACCCCGAGGTGCGTGATGATCTGCTCGTACGCGGCCTGCCGCACCCCGTCGATCATGGCGTTCGCCGTCGAGGAGCCGACCGCGGGCCCACCCCGCATCAGCGCCGAGAAGCCGGGCCCGTGCTCGTCCACGAAGTCGAAGAAGCGCCCCATCACCCGCAGCAGCCGCGCCCCCAGAGGCCCCTCCAGGGGCTCCAGGAAGCGGGCCGCCAGCTCGTCGGCGGCCCGCCGCAGCGCCGCCTCGTACAGGCTCTGCTTCCCGGGGAAGTAGTGGTACACCAGCGGACGGGAGATCCCCGCGGCGGCGGCGATCTCGTCGATCGACACATCCTCGGGCGAGCGGCGGCTGAACAAGTCCAGCGCGACGCCGATCAGTTGCTGTCTGCGCTCGTCGACGCCCATCCTGCGCCGCACCCCGGTCGTCATGCGAACAGCCTATCCGGGGCGCGGTCGCGCGGACCCTAGAGGTCCAGGACGAGACGTTCACCCCGGCAACGGGAGACGCAGATCAGCATCGAGTCGCCCCGCTCGTCCTCGGTCAGCAGCTCGTCGCGGTGGTCGATCTCGCCCTCCAGCACCCGCTGTTGGCAGGTTCCGCAGAACCCCTGCTCGCAGGAGTACGCGACATGGGGCAGCTCCGCGCGGACGGCGGCCAGCACCGACTGCCCGGCCGCGACCGGCACCGTACGCCCGCTCCGCCGCAGCTCCACCTCGAACGCCCCGGAGCTCGCACCGGGGCCCGTCGCGGCCGAGAACCGCTCCAGGTGCAGCGGGTGCCCCTCGGGGAGCGCGGCTGCGACGGCCTCCATCAGCGGCTCGGGCCCGCAGCAGTAGACCGCGGTGTCCGGGGCGAGGTCCGCCAGCGCCCCCGCCACGTCCGGGTGCCCGGCCTCGTCCTGGGCGACGACCGTGACCCGGCCCCCGTCCGCGCCGAGCTTCTCGACCTCCTCCAGGAACGGCATCGACGCCCGGGACCGGCCCCCGTACAGCAGCCGCCACTCGGCCCCCGACGCGGCCAGCGAGCGCAGCATCGGCCACACCGGGGTGATGCCGATGCCGCCGACGACGAAGACGTAACCCGGGGCCTCGGTGAGCGGGAAACGGTTGCGCGGCCCGCGCACCTCCACCTCCAGGCCCTCCTGGAGCTGCTCGTGCACCTCCCGCGAGCCGCCCCGGCCGTCCGCCACCAGCCGGGTCGCCACCGTGTACACACCGGTGTCCGAAGGGTCGCCGCACAGCGAGTACTGCCGCACCAGACCGGACGGCAGCACCAGATCCAGATGGGCCCCCGGCTCCCAGGGCGGCAGTCCGGCGCCTTCCAGCCGGAGCTGCACGACACCGTCGGCGACCACGGTCCGCCCGGTGATCAGCAGCCGGCGGACCGCCGTCGCCCGCCGTGCGGAGTGGCCCGATATCGGCTCGGGCAGCGCGGGCAGCGGCCACAGCGGTGACCGGGCGATCCGGCGTTTCAGGGCCCGGCGGGTGAGCAGGGCGGCACCGGCGACGACGGCGACGGTACGCAGACGGGGCAGCGCCATGGTTCAGGACCCTTCGGTCGTGGCGGCCTCGGCGGCGAGGGCGGCGGGGGAGCGGGTCAGATAGTCCACGGCCTGGGCCGTACTGCCCTCCTGCGACGGGTGGTAGGACCGGCTGAGATAGCTGGGCACGGACCGCAGGATCGCGCCCGTGCTGGGCAGCGTGCCCTGCTTCCCGCTCGCGTGGAACGCCTTGAAACTGGCCTTGCCGTCCAGCAGCGTGGGGTCGTTCTCCATGAAGAAGCGGGTGCCGCGCTGCCAGAGGAACACCAGCGCGGAGAAGGCCGTCGCCCAGGTGCGCACCCGCCGCCGGTAGCCGCCGTCCACATGCATGAAGACGTCGAAGGCCACCGACCGGTGCTCGACCTCCTCCGCCCCGTGCCAGCGCAGCAGATCCAGCATGGTCGGGTCCGCGCCCCGGCGGTCCAGCGCCTCGGCGTTGAGTATCCAGTCGCCGAGGAACGCGGTGTAGTGCTCGATCGCCGCGATCGTCGCCACCCGCTCCATCAGCCACCACTTCGACGCCCGTCCCGGCGGCAGGGTCCGGTCCCCGAGCAGCTTCTCGAAGAACCAGTCGACCTGCGCGGTGTACGGGGTCGGGTCGAGGCCCAACTCCCGCAGATGCGGCAGCACATCGTCATGGGCCTGTGAGTGCACGGCCTCCTGCCCGATGAACCCGATGACGTCCTCGCGGAGTTGGTCGTCATGGATGTACGGGAGTATCTGCCGGTACACGTGGATGAACCAGCGTTCCCCGGCCGGGAGCAGCAGATGGAGCACATTGATGGTGTGCGTGGTGAACGGGTCGCCCGGCACCCAGTGCAGGGGCGTCTTCTCCCAGGCGAAGGAGACCTTGCGGGCCTTGAGGGGCGTCCGCTCCGACGCGACCGCCGCTGGCTGCGTGTTAGACATGGTGTCAATGTACTGACGGGTATGCGGGGGGACCAGAGGCGTGCACGGATTTCCGTGCCGTTCCGCGAGGCCCCGCGCGATCATTGCCCGTATGACGAAACCCGTGCAGGCCCGGTCCTTCGACGCCATCGCCGCCGCCTACGACGCCCACCGCCCCAGCTACCCGCCCGCCCTGTTCGACGCCATCGAGGAGCTGGCCGGGGTGGAGCTCGCCGGAGCCCGGGTCGCCGACGTCGGCGCGGGCACCGGACTCGGCACCGCCCGGCTGTACGAGCGCGGGGCCCGGGTCACCGCGGTGGAGCCGGGCGACGGGATGGCCGAGCAGTTCCGCCGGAGCCTGCCGGACGTGCCCCTGGTCCGGGGCGACGGGAACAACCTGCCGCTGCGGACCGGCTCCATGGACCTCATCACGTACGCCCAGGCCTGGCACTGGACCGACCCCGCCCGCTCGATACCCGAGGCCCGCCGGGTGCTGCGGCCGGGCGGGGCACTCGCCCTGTGGTGGAACGACGGCGACCCGTCGGTGGAGTGGCTGGTCGAGCAGGAGAACCGGATGCGGGTCTTCTTCGGGGTGGAGATCCCCGCCGCCCCGAACCACCGGGCCCGCTTCCGCGCCGTGCTGCCCGACGGGCTGGACTTCCGCACCCGGCAGGTGGCCTGGAGCCGTCGCGTACCGGTCGACGCCCACATCGCCAACATGGCCACCCACTCCGATTTCCTGATCGGCGACCCGGTCGAGGTCCGCGACTTCTTCGACCGCGAACGGGCCCTGCTGGCCGCTCTGTTCCCGGACGGCGAGGTCGAGGAGGCCTATCTCGTGAGTCTTGCCGTAGCCCATCCCTGAGCCCGGAATCGGGTGCAGGATGGCCCGATGGCGACAGAACCGGAATGGCGAGGCGGGCGGCGCGGCGGGGCGACTGCGGTGGTCCTGGTGGGATTTCTGCTGCTGGTCGGGTGCAGTACGGAACCGGCCGACGACGGCAGGGGACAGCAGCGGCCCACGCCGAAGCCGGCCGCGACGGGCACGCTGGAGCAGCTGGCCGAGAAGGCCGGCTGCGACCCGAACGTGCAGACCGACGCGGCCGAGCTCCGGCAGGCCAACTGCAGGACGGACGAAGGACGTTACGTTCTCACCACCTTCGCCACCGACCGCGGGCAGCGGGAGTGGATCAACGAGGCCAAGGACTACGGCGGTTCGTACCTCGTCGGCCGGCGGTGGGTGGCCGTCGGCGATCCGGAGGTGGTCGCGGCGCTGCGCGGCCGGCTCGGGGGGACGGTGGAGACCGCCTCGCCTCACCACTCGGGGGACAGTGGCGGAGGGGGGAGCGAGGACGGGCACTCCGGTCACCACCCGGGCTGACCGCGCAGGTTCACGGGGGCCGCACGCGCCGCGTCAGCGGCAGCGGCGGCCGTCGTTGATGCAGCGCACCATCTTCTTCATCAGCCGCTCGTCGAAGACGTTGATGAAGTCACCGTGATCGGTGATGGGCTTGTGCAACTGCTCGGGGAAGGAGTCCACGGCGAAGCCCGGCCCGGGCGGCACGTCGTAGACGATGCGCTGCACCAGCTGCGGCACCGCCCGGAACCCGTTCGGGCACCGCCCGTTCTCCTGGGCGAACGCCACATGGGTGCGGTGGTTGGCGCTGTCGGTGTTCTGCCCGTCCCAGCAGTTCTGGAAGGCGAACGTCCGCACCACCTGACTGCCCTCGGGACAGATCGGGTACTTGTCCGTCAGCCGGCGGTCCTCGAATCCGGTGCAGCTCCACGAGGCGTTGGCTTGGGCGTCGCCGTTGGTGAACGCCTTCGCGTCCCCGGTGATGATCCGCAGGAAGCGCGGCATCGCGGTGACCCTGCCGACGGGCGATCCGACGAACTTCAGCGTCACCTCGGACGGCGTCCGGATCTCGCCGACGTTCTGGTCCCGGCCGCCGCCGTCGGCGTCCACGTCTCTCTCGTCCTGCCCGTTCTGCAGCCGCAGGACGGGCCAGTAGTAGGTCGACCGGTCGCCCTGGTTGCGGCAGGTGGTCGCGCCGTCCGCCAGATCGTCGTCGCTCGCGAAGGCGTCGTTGGCCTGGTTGCCGATGTAATCGTGCATATGGTGCGCGCCGTTGCTCACGCCGGGCGCGACGATGACGTTGTCCGGGTTGAACTTCCCGTTCTCATTACGGCCGCAGTCGGTGGTGAAAGTGCCCCGGGACGCGCCGCGGCGCTGGCGGGGCCGGTCGACATTGGGCTGGACGGACTGGATATCGACGAAATCGGCGGCCACGGGCCCGTTGCCGCCCTGGCCCTGGTCCTGCCCGGGGTCTCCGCCCTGGCCCGGATCCTGGCCGCCCGGGTCCTGGCCACCGTCCTGCCCCGGGCCGCCGTCCTGACCCTGACCTTCGTTCTGGCCCTGATTCCGGCCTTGGTCCTGCCCCTGGCCGTCATCCCGGCCGCTGTCACCGCCACCGTTGTCTCCGCCGTTGCCGGGGCGGTTGTCGTCGGCGCGCAGGCTGCATCCGGCAAGGCTCTCCAGCCCCGCCGGTCGCTCGCCCACCCGTCCGATCGCGATGCCGATCCGGTCGAGGCTCGCGGTCCGCTTGCTGCGCAAGGGGCCCAGCACGGCGTTCTCGGCCAGCCCGGGGTCCCGGGCTATCTGCTCCTTCCGGTCCGCGAACTGCCGGTAGGCGTCGGTGATCTGGGTATCCATCGCCGCGAGTTCGCGGTCGACCTCCCCGCGGGCCTCGTCCGGCACCTCGGGCAGCCCGTTCACGGCTTCGGGGCAGTCGATGGTGGACATCTGCCGGCCGGCGGCGTTCTGCGTCCGGGTGGGCGGAGAACCGGACGGTCCTTCTCCCGCGGAGGCGTAGACATTGACCGCGACCAGACCGCCTCCCCCCAGGATCAGGGCTGCGGAGGCGGCAATGGCCCGGTTGGCCAGTGTGGAACGTTTCTTGCGCGATGTGCGTCGCATGGGACTCCTCTGCTTCGAGGGAGAAGCGTGACGTCCCATACGCGCGGGCCCCGCGACCCGTTCAGCCCGCCGGCCGATTCGTGCGAAGCTCCAGCCGGAAAGCGGTCCGAACCACCGGCTCTCAGGCGAAGGCGGCCAATGGGGCGTCCACCGGGGCCGCCGTGAGCCGGTTGGCCAGGGTCGACAGGGTGTACGCGCCGATGCCCAGGACCACTTCGAGGGCGTTCTGCTCGGTGTAGCCGTACGCGAGGAAGTCCCGCAGGACCGCGTCCTCCACCGCCCCCGCCGAGGCGATCACCTCCAGGGTGAACCGCCGTACGGCGTCGAGCCGTTCGTCCGGCAACGGGTCGCCGTCGGGGTCGCGCAGGGCGGCGATCAGCGCCGGGCCGGCGTCCAGGGCGGTCAGCTTCGCGGTGTGCATCGCGACGCAGAGGTGACAGCCGTTGCGGGTGGCGATCGTCATGATCAGGACCTCGCGGGAGAGCGGGTCCAGAGTGCAGGACTCGAAGATCGCGCTGATCCTCAGGAAGCCGTCCAGGGCGTGCGGCGAGGCGGCGAGCCGGGCGATGGCGGCGGGCCGGTAGCCCAGCCGCTCCGTCACCGCCTCCATGGCGCGTCGCGACGCGGGCGGGGCGGTCTCGGGGGTGAGATCGGGAAAGGGCATGGCGGGCCTTTCGCGGAGATAGGGTCGACAACATGGTTGACGAAAAAAAGGTAAACCAGGTTGTCGAGTCTCGCAACGGCTTCGAACTGCCGCTGCTCCTCCTCGCCGGCTTCCGCTCGATCATCGACGCCCTGCACCAGGACCTCGCCGAGCACGGACACCCCGGAACCCGCCCCGCGTACGGCTTCGCCCTCCAGGCCGTGGGCCCCGACGGCGCGGCCATCAGCGAGATCGGGCGGCGGCTCGGGGTCTCCAAGCAGGCCGCCGGGAAGACCGTCGAGAAGCTCGCGTCGCTCGGTTACGTGGAGCGCACCCCGGACCCCGCCGACGGCCGGCGCACCCTGATCCGCCTCACCCCGCACGGCGTCGACCTGCTCACCCGGTCCGCCGAGGGCTTCGACCGGCTGCGGGACCAATGGGCCCGGACGCTCGGCGAGGAGCGGCTGGCCGCCCTGGAGCGGGATCTGCGCACGATGGCCCCGGGCGGCGCGTTCCGGCTGGACGCGGCGGGCTGGTTCACGGACTGAGGGCGGGGCCGGAGCGCGCGGAAGGGTCCGGAGGGGGCTGGATCAGCCGTGGTCCAGATAGGCCAGCACCGCCAGCACCCGGCGGTTGTCGTCGTCCGACGGAGGCAGGTCGAGCTTCCCGAAGATGTTCGAGGTGTGCTTGGCCACCGCCCGCTCCGTGATCACCAGTTGGGCGGCGATGGCCGCGTTCGACCGGCCCTGGGCCACCAGCTCCATCACCTCCCGCTCGCGCGGGGTGAGGCCCCCCATCGGCCTGTCCTGCGAACGGCGCGACAGCAGCTGGGAGATGACCTGCGGGTCCATCGCCGTACCGCCCGCCGCCACCCGCCGTACCGCGTCGACGAACTGGTCCGCGTCGAAGACCCGGTCCTTCAGCAGATAGCCGATGCCCCCGTTGCCGTCCGCCAGCAACTCCCGTGCGTACAGCTGCTCCACGTGCTGCGAGAGCACCAGCACCGGAAGCCCCGGCTGGGCCCGGCGGGCGGCCAGCGCGCACTGCAGGCCCTCGTCCGTGTGGGACGGCGGGAGCCGGACGTCGACGACGGCGACGTCCGGCTCCAACTCGGCCAGTGCCTTGGTCAGTTCGGGACCGGTCTCCACAGCCGCGGCGATCTCGAAGTCGTACGCCTCCAGCATGCGCACCAGGCCGTCGCGCAACAGGAAGAGATCTTCGGCTAGGACAACTCGCAAGGAATCTCCATGGTCACCATGGTGGGACCGCCCGCGGGACTGCTGACGGCCAGTACGCCGTCGAATGTACCCAGTCGCCGTTCGATTCCGCTCAGCCCCGAGCCCGATCCGACCACCGCACCGCCCCTGCCGTCGTCCGTCACGGAGATCCGGAGCATGCCCTCTGCGTGGTGCAGGTCCACGTAGATCCGTGTCGCCGCCGCGTGCTTCACCGTGTTCGTCAGCGCCTCGCTGACCGCGAAGTACGCCGCCGACTCCACCGGGGCCTCCGCCCGCCCCGGCAGCTCCACCGTCACCTCCGAGGCGACCGGCAGCCGCAGGGCCAGCGCCTTCACCGCGTCGCCGAGACCCCGCTCCGCGAGCACCGGCGGATGGATGCCCCGGACCAGATCGCGCAGTTCGGTCAGTGCCTCCGCCGACGACTCGCGGGCCATCGCCAGCATCTTCTTCGCCTGTGCCGGGTCCTTCTCGATCAGCGCCTCGATCGTGCCCAGGTTCATGCCCATCGCGACCAGCCGGGCCTGCGCACCGTCGTGCAGATCCCGCTCGATGCGGCGCAGTTCGGAGGCGGCCGTGTCCACGGCCTCGTGCCGGGTCTCCGTCAGCCGCTGGACCCGCTGCTCCAGCTCCTGGTCCTGGGTGGGCGCCAGCAGCGTACGGGCGAGCACGAAGTGCAGCCGCAGCAGCGGCCTGCTCGCCCACATCCCGACATGGAAGAGCACGATCCCCAGGGCCAGCGCGGCGAGCCCGGTCAACTGGCTGTCCACCGGCACGAACCCGTACCAGTACGGGTCGTCGCGGAACACGTGCCACAGGCCGGCCGCGAGCACGAGCCCCTCGACGGGGTAGATCATCAGGCCCGCCGCCAGGAACGCCACCACCGTGCCGGCCGTCATGTCGACCAGCAGCCACTGCAGGTCCCGCCAGGTCGCCGGGTCCTTCAGCATCAGCGAGGTGCGCTCCACCTGCCCGGTGACGCCCGTCCGCAGATCCTTCGGGAAGGGCCGGTACGGCACCGGAATCCGGACGTCCGACCAGGTCACCGCCCACAGCCGCCGCTGGTTGGCGTGTTTGCGGACCGCCTCCAGCACCACCGGGGTGGTGAACACCCCGATGCCCAGCAGGATGAAGGAGATCGAGAGCACCGCGAGGACGAACAGGGTGATGGAACCCGCCAGACCGGCGACCGAAAGGAACAGCCCCCGCCCCGCCGCCACCATCGACGGCCGCAGCCGCCCCGAGAACACCTTCATCGTGGTCCCTCTCCCCTCACCGGACCCGGGCTGTTCCCGGTCCGCAGCCAGTCTCACCCGGGCCGGGCCCGTCGCGTCAGCCGGTCCGCCACCCAGCGGGGGGTGTACCTGGCACCACCCCTTTATCCGCCCCCTACACCTCCGTGACCGGGGGCTTCGACGGCTGGGGCGGGCCGCGCCGGATTCCTAGATTCGAAGCGTCCCGATCCACCGATCCGACGCCTACCTCTGGGGGAGAGACCACATGAGGCGCAACCTCGCCGCACGCATCGGCGTGTGGAGCACCCACCACCGCAAGACGGCCGTACTCGGCTGGCTGCTCTTCGTCGTGCTCGCCACGGGCATCGGCGGAGCCACCGGCATGGTCGAGATGACCAACGCGGAGAACGGCGCGGGCGAATCCGCCCGCGCCGAGCAGATCCTCCTCGACGCCGGACTCGACAAGCCCGCGGGCGAACTCGTCATGGTCTCCGCCCCCGCCGCGGGGGAGTGGAAGCCGGCCGCCGACGCCCTCGCCGACGCCGTGCGCACGACCGGCGAGACGCGGAACATCGCCCCGCCCGTCGCCTCGAAGGACGGCAAGGACGCCCTGATCACCTTCGAGATGAAGGGCGAGGCCGCCACCTCCTCCGACCGGATCCAGCCCGTCCTGGACGCGGTCGCCGCCGTCGGCGAGGACCACGCGGACATCGAGATCCACCAGTTCGGCGAGGCCAGCGCGGGCAAGTGGCTGGGCGACCTGCTGGCCGAGGACTTCAAGAAGGCCGAGTTCACCGCCGTACCGCTGGCCCTCGGCATCCTCCTCGTCGCCTTCGGCGCGGTCGTCGCCGCCCTGCTCCCGGTCGGCCTCGCCCTCACCGCGTGCATGGCCGCCTTCGGCCTCCTCTCGATCGCCAGCCACCAGCTGCACCTGTTCCAGACCACGTACTCGGTGATGTTCCTGATGGGCTTCGCCGTCGGCGTCGACTACTGCCTCTTCTACCTGCGCCGCGAACGCGACGAACGCGCCGCCGGACGCGACGCCGAGACCGCCCTGCGCATCGCGGCGGCCACCAGCGGCCGGGCCGTCCTCGTCTCCGGACTCACCGTGATGGTCGCGATGGGCGGCATGTTCCTCTCCGGGCTCCTGCTGTTCAAGGGCTTCGCGCTCGCCACGATCATCGTCGTGTTCATCGCCATGCTCGGCTCGGTCACCGTCCTGCCCGCCCTGCTCTCCTGGCTCGGCGACCGCATCGACGCGGGCCGCATCCCGCTGCTGAACCGCCGGGCCAAGCACGGCCAGGCCGGCAGCGGCCGCATCGTCGGCCGGGTGCTGGGCCCCGTACTCGCCCGCCCCCGCGCCTTCGCCGTCGCCGCCGTCGTCCTGCTGCTCGCCCTCGCCGCGCCCGCCCTCGGCATGAAGACCGAATCCCTCGGCCTGGAGAAGCAGTTCGGCTCCGACTCGCAGCTCTCCATCGCCCACACCCGCATCACCGAGAGCTTCCCCGGCGGCCCCGCACCCGCCCTCGTCGTGGTCACCGCACCCGACATCACCGCCCCGGAGGTCGCCAAGGCCCTCGACGGCTTCGAGGACGTCACCGTCCACCGGGGCAAGAACGTCGCCGAGATCGAGATCCCCCTCCCCGGCGGCACCACCGACCTCACCGAACTCCGCGAGAGGACCCTGCCCGCCGCCTTCGACGGCACCGGCGCGAAGACCCAGGTCACCGGCGAGATCGCGGGCTCCGTCGACTTCAACGACCAGCTCCGCCGCGGCATCGTCCCGGTCTTCGCCTTCATCACGGCGGTCACCTTCCTGCTGATGCTCTTCTGCTTCCGCAGCTACGTCATCGCCGTGACGTCCATCGTCCTCAACCTGCTCTCGGTGGCCGCCTCCTACGGCGTGATGACCGCCGTCTTCCAGCACGGCTGGGGCGCCTCGCTCATCGGTTCGGAGGGGGTCGGCGCGATCGAGGCGTGGATGCCGCTGTTCGTCCTCGTCGTCCTGTTCGGCCTGTCCATGGACTACCACGTCTTCGTCGTCTCCCGGATCCGTGAGGCGCGCGGCGGCGGCCTGGACAACCGGGCCGCGATCGAGACCGGCATCCGCCGCACGGCCGGTGCGGTCACCGGGGCGGCGGCCATCATGGTGGCGGTGTTCGCGGTGTTCGGCACCCTGTCCATGCAGGACATGCAGCAAATGGGCGTCGGCCTCGCCGTCGCGGTGCTGCTGGACGCCACCGTCGTACGGATGGTGCTGCTGCCCTCCGTGATGCTGCTCCTGGGCGAACGCAACTGGCGTACCCCGCGCGGCCTTTCGCGGCTGCCGAGCCTGGAGCACGACGAGCCGGCCGAGCCCGTGCGCGACACCGTACGGGTCTGAGAACACGCCGGTACGAGAGCCACGACAGAAAACACGGCGGCGGCCCCGGACCACGGT